>DASXOX010000105.1:0-5743 GCA_036493975.1 Solirubrobacteraceae bacterium | reverse complement strand
CTCACCGGCCACCAGCAAAACGATAGCGGCCATCCGCTTCGAAGGCGCGGAATGCGCTATCACGGGCGTGCAGCCGCTGACGGGCGCGCTTGACGTGTTAGTCGATGGTGGCGCCGACCCGGCGGTTTCACAGACCTTGTTAGTGTCGTCATTAAAAGGAGCTCTGAAACTGGGGTCGAGCGAAGCGACGTTGTCGACGTTCAAGGCCGATCTGCGCCTGGCGAGCGGCCAGACGTGGAACTTCTTATAGACCGCTGAGCCGATTGAGCGAGCTGTCCCTCGTCGCGATCGCGGCAACGGGGCGGCTCGCTCGGCGGCGTTCCGCGCCGACGGCGGCTGCACTCGCCGCACGGCGCGAGCGGGCCGGCAGGACATCCGGGCGCAACTGAGCTCACACACCCGCCGCGTGTCGAGCGTCGCGGTGAGCGGCGATCTCCAACTCGTCGTGCAGCGGCGCCAGCTCGGACGGGTCGAGCCCGAGGGCCCTCGCAATCAACCAATCCGCAAACCACACGTTCTTGGGCAGTAGCGGTCCGTGCAGGTAGGTCCCGATCACGTTGTCGCTGCGCGCCCCCTCCAAGCCGCTGCGCCCGTCGTTGCCGCAGCCCTTCAGGACGCGCCCGAGCGGTTGCTGCGCCGCTCCCAGATACGTACGTCCGCCGTGGTTCTCGAAGCCCGTCAACACGTGCGCGCCGTCGAGACCGGCAGCCGATTCCGCCTCGGGGGTCCCGCCGCCCTGGTCGCACGTGACCTCGATCGCGACGTTCCCGATCAACCGCGGCCCCGCCTCGCGTACGGTACGCACGTCGAGCAGTCCCACCCCCGGCAGCTCCTCGCCGACCCCCAACTCGTAGGAGCGCCCCAGCAGTTGATAGCCCCCGCAGACGCCCAGCACAACCGCGTCGCGCGTCGCCGCCGCGCGCAGGCCCTCGCGCTTGAGGAGCGCCAGATCCTCGGCGCACAGGCGCTGGTCGCGGTCCTGGCCGCCGCCGAGGTAGAAGAGATCGTGCGGCGCTTCGGTGTCGAGGATCTCGCCCAGACCGCAGGCGCTCACTTCGAAGCCGATGCCCCGCCAGACACAGCGGCGCTCCAGCACGAGCAGGTTGCCGCGGTCGGCGTAGATGTTCATCAGGTCCGGGTACAGCGCGCACACGCGCAGTGTCCTCACCGAAGTGTGCTCCGGAGTCGGCGTGTGGGGGAGGAGGAGCTCTCGCGTGCGAGCAACTTGTGCAGAGCGAGCATCGCCGTGTATGTCGGCAGCGCGTAGAGCGGTGGCGGGGCACCGCGAGAGCTGCCCTTGTCCCATCCGGCATCGGCGCCCGTGAGGCACTCGGCGTCCGTAGGACGCTTCTCGTCGCTGCCCGCCGGCCTGTCCGCACTGGCCGCCGCCAGCGCCTCCGCGAGGTCGGGCTCGACGCGGATTCGCTCGGGATCCACGCCGGCGTACTTCAACCGCACCGCGAGCTCCGCCGCGCGTGTCCCCGCGCACGTCACGCGGCGGATGCGGTCGGCGAGCAGCTCGAAGTCGGCGTCCCAGATCCACGACACGTCGCGGCCGTCGGCGATCTTGTCGTTGAGGATCCCCAACACGTCGTGCTCGCCGGGCTCCAGCGCGAGGGTGCGCAGCACCTCGTTCGCGCCCGCGGGGTTCTTGACGAGCAGGATCCGCAGCTCACGCCGATCTGCGCCGGCGCCGAGCGTAACGCTCTCGGCGCGACCGAACGCCGCCGTCGTGTTCTGCAGCCCCGCCACGATCGCCGGGAGCCCAACGCCCAGCGTGTGCGCCAGCGCCGCCGCGGCGAGGGCGTTGTAGACGTTGTAGAGGCCTGGCAGCGCCAGCGCGACCTCCGCGCTGCCCTGGGGGGTGTGCAACTGAAAGCGCGCCGCCCGCACACCTTCCAAGCGCACGTCGCTCGCGCGCACAGCCAGCGCCTCTCCGGACGGGCGCGCGCGACCGCAGCTCGCACAGTGATAGCGCCCGAGGTGGCCCAGGTAGACCGCGTCGAACACATACGGCGCCCCGCAATTGCGGCAGTGCTTCGCGTCCGCCGCGTGCGAGAGGCCGGGGAGCGCCAGCGAATCGTCTTCGACGCCGAAGTACACGACTCGCTCGCCCGCGTCGCGGCCGAGATCGGCGAGCGCGGGGTCGTCGGCGTTGAGCACCAGCCGCGCTTGACCGCCGGGACCGCCCGCGACGGTTGTGCTCCAGCGCTCCGCGATCGTGTCGAGCTCGCCGTAGCGGTCGAGCTGGTCGCGGAACAGGTTGCCGAGCAGGATCGCGCGGGGGCGAAGCTGCGCGACGACGCCCTGCAGCCACATCTCGTCGACCTCGAACAGGCCGAGCTCACCGGCGATCGAGCCGTGCGCGCGCGCCGCGTCGAGCAGCGTCGAGGCGATGCCGCCTGCCATGTTCGCTCCCGCGCGGTTGTGTACCAGCTCGACGCCATCGCCGCCCAGGATCGCTGCCGCCATCGCCGCTGTCGTCGTCTTGCCGTTCGTCGCCGAGATCACCGCGCTGCCGCGCGCGAGCCGTCTCCCCAGAACCGCGATCGCGTCGGGCTGCATCCGTAGCAGCGCCTTGCCCGGTGCGCTTGTCGCGCCACCCCCGCGCAGCCGTGACAGCGCACCGACGGCGCGCGCCGCGGCCAGCCTTGCCGCAAGCGCCGCGCTCATTGCCGCTCAGCGAGCGGATCGTCCGCGCGGGCGCCCGGGCCGTGCTCCGGGGGCGCCGGTCGCTCGCTGTGGGCGCTCGCGAGCAGGCTGTCGTCGGGAACCAAGACTTCGAGCGCGTGGCGAAGGGTGCGCACGCGCGCCGGCAGCTCCGCGATCGGGTCCCCGTCGGCGTAGATCGTGAACGGTCGCTCGGCTGAGATCTCGACTTCGGCGGCGCGCAGCACGTGGACGTTGGGCACTTTCACGTGGGTCCCTTTGAACACCTTCGGGAGGTCCGCGAGATAGCGCACCTTGGCGGTCCCCTCGATCGCGACGATGTCCAGCATCCCGTCGTCGAGCGCGGCGTCGGGCGCGAGGAACATCCCGCCGCCAAACGCGCGCGAGTTCGCCGTCGCGACCGAGTAGCCGGTGAAGTCGAGGCACTCGCCCGACGGGGCAAGCTCGACGTGAAAGCGCGCCGGCTTCCACGACCACATCGCGCGCAGCGCCCCGTAGGCGTAGACCAGGCCGCCCAGCCACGACGGCGCTTCGTTGGCGATGCGGTTGGCGTCGCTGTCGAAGCCCAGGCTCGCGATGCCGACGAACGCGCGCCCGCCGATCTCGCCGAGGTCCATCGGCCGGGGCGTCCCGTGCGCGATCACCGCGCACGCCTCGATCGGGTCGAGTGGGATCCCGAGGACGCGCGCGAGGTCGTTGCCGCGCCCTCCCGGCAGCACTCCGAGGACCGCTCCCGGCACGTGGCGCAGCGCGTCCGCTACCGCCCCCGCGAGCCCGTCCCCGCCGAGGGTCACCGCGTGTTCTCCCGCCCGCGCCGCCGTTGTCGCGAGCTCACGCGCGTGCTCGAGGTCGCGCGTGTGCTCGCTGCGCACCTCCAGGCCCGCCGCGACCAGTGCGCGTACGACGTCGCCCGCCGCGCGCCCCGCGCGCCCGCCGCCGGCGGATGGGTTGACGATCAAGCAGACCGCCGCGTGCGCGTGTGGGGCGACAGGCGCGTCGGCCTCGGGCGCCGCGGATGCGATGGGGTCCGGCACAGCGGCCGCTGAGAGGTCCGACACTGACGCAAGCCTAGTTCGCGTCGCCCTCGGATTCGTTTTCGAGGGAGATCTGCTTAAGAATGCGCAAAGAGTTCGTAGTCTCCGGGCTACGCCCAACTATGCTGCCCGGGATGTCTGGCGATCCGCCCAGCTCTCCGCGGGCACCCGCGCGTCCCTGGGCCGGCGCGCTCGGGGCCGTCGTAGCCGCGCTCCTGCTGTCCGCCTGCGGATCGAGCGCCGGGGCCGGCACCGCGCAAAGCGGGACCGCCGCGTCCTCCTCGACAAACGGCAGCGGCGCGACCGGTACCGCAAAGCAAACCTCCGGCGTCTGCGAACCGGTGAGCGCACCCGGGCCGAAGGGGCCGCAGCACGTGCCCAAGCCGCACGCGCGGCTCGACCCGACCAAGCGCTACGTCGTCACGCTCGCGACCAACTGCGGCGCGATCACGATCCAGCTCGACGTCAAGCGCGCCCCACGCACGTCTGCCTCGTTCGCCTACCTCGTGCGCCGCGGCTTCTACGACGACCTCACCTTCCATCGCGTCGCCGCAAACTTCGTGATCCAGGGCGGGGACCCCGAGGGCGACGGCTCCGGCGGACCGGGCTACACGATCGTCGAGCGCCCACCGGCGGACGTGCGCTACACGCTCGGCACGGTCGCGATGGCCAAGACCGGCGCCGATCCAGCAGGAGCGTCGGGCAGCCAGTTCTTCATCGTCACCGCTCCCGAAGCCCCGCTGCCCGCGCAGTACGCGCTGCTGGGGAAGGTCGTCGGCAGCTTCGCCGCGATCCAGGCGATCGCCAAGCAGCCCACGGTTCCGCCGCAGGACGGCGCGCCCGAGAAGCCCGTCGTGATCAGTCACGCCACGCTCTCCGAGAGCTGAGGCCAGCTCGTCGGCGAAGGAGTTGTGGGAGAGCGCTGCGCGCTAGGGGGAGGGGTTGCGCGACGCTGCCAGCGCGCGGTCGCGCCTGCGGCGACCGAGGAGTGCGACGATCGCGAGCGCCGCGATCACGACGAACAGGCCAAGTAGCACTCCCGGCGCCAGTCCGACGCCTCCAAAGGGCAGCGACGCGAGCTCCACGATGCCGAGGCCGATCGCAAGCAGCACGAGGATCAGCGCCACGATCAGCAGGACCCCGCGAACACGCGCGAGCGTTCCCGCACTCGCCGGCGGCAGCAGCAGCCCCATCGCGCGCAGCGCGAACATCTGGCGGCCTGTCGGCGGCGTCTGCCCGAGACGCTCCACGGCCTCTTTGAGGTCCGAGGGACGCCGCTCGGCGAGCGCCAGCGAGGCGTCCGCCATGCGCCGGATCTGCATCCGCTCCTGCGGGCGCGCCGCTGCGATCGCGCGCTGGAAGTACGCGCGCGCCTGCTCGGCGTCGAAGCGCTCCGCCGCACGCGCACCGAGAATCGAGAGCGCTGCGGACTTGAACTTCGTCTCCGCCTCGAGCTCCTCGTCGCTGCGCTGCTCCAGCGCCTGGATCGCCTCGAAGGCGCCGCGTTGCTCGATCTTGATCTGACGCTGCTTGGGAGGCATCGGACCGGCATTCTAGAGCTCCGCCGCGCGTGTCGATTTCTGTGCCCGGAGCGCTATGCTCGCGGGCATCGTCAGATCCGCGCGTCATACAGTGCTGGTCCTGCGCGCCGTGCTCGTCCTGCTCGTCGCAAGTGTCTCCCTGCCCGGCCTCGCACACGCCGAACTGTCCTCGGGCAGTCTCTCCGAACTCGCCAGCAAAGCCGCCCAAGAAGAACAAACACAGTCCACCGCCACAACGCCGGCGAATGGGAAACAAGAAACCGAAACGAACTCCTCGATCCCCGGCACCCTGGCATTGCTGGGCGTCGCCGCGATCGTCGTACTGCTCGGCGGGATCGCGTTTGTGATTGTCCGCGACGCGCGCTCGGCCGCGCCTGTCGCCGACGGCGCCGCCTCCGGTGGTGGTGGCTCACGCAGCCCCGAAGTACGCCTGCGCAAGCGCCGCGCGAAAGCCAAGGCCGCCCGCCAGCAGCGCAAGCGCAACCGCTGACAGCGCGC
>DASXOX010000104.1:0-3455 GCA_036493975.1 Solirubrobacteraceae bacterium | reverse complement strand
GCGCGCGGCGGGGTCGTTGTGACAGTAGGTGCGCTCACGCCGATCGCCGTGCTGACCGCAGCCGTCCCGGAAGGCGGCTACGAGCCATTCGCGCCATCGGTGTTCTGGCCGGGCCTGCTGGGTGTACTGGCGATCGCGCTCGTACTGCCGCGACTACGCGAGGAGCTGAATCCGCGCACCGAGGCGGCGCTGCGCTGGGGCGCGTGGCTCTATGCGGCGGCGCTTGTGGGCTCCTACATCCTGCGGACCCCAGTGGGCAGCAACTCGGCGCGTCTGGGCGCACTGGTCGCGACGCCCTTGGTGGCGGGCGCGCTGTGGACCCAGCGACGACTGGCCCTGGCACTGCTGGCGCCGGTGCTGCTCTACTGGCAGCTCGAGACTCCGCTGAACGACTACGCCGCGCTGGCCGGCGACCCGTCGGTGCACGCCTCCTACTACGCGCCGCTGGTCAAGGAGCTCGAAGGGCTCTCGCGCGGAGGACCGCTGCGGGTCGAGGTCCCGCAGACCGGTGCGCACTGGGAGTCGGTGTATGTGCCGCGCCCCGGCAAGATCATGCTGGCGCGGGGCTGGGAGCGCCAGCTCGACACACGCTACGCGGCTCTGTTCTACGAACCACACCTCACGGCGCGGACCTACCAGGCGTGGCTCTCAGACAACGCGGTCTCCTACGTCGCGCTGCCAGACATACGCCTGGACTACTCCGCGAGCGCGGAGGGGGCCTTGATCGAGCATGGATTGACGTACTTGCGCGAGGTGTGGCGCACTAGGCATTGGCGGCTGTTCGCGGTGCTTGGGGCAACGCCGCTGGCGCAAGCGCCGGCGGCCCTAGAGGGCATCGGGCCCGACTGGTTCACATTGCGCGCGCCACGACCGGGCCGCTACGAGGTGCGGGTGCGCTTCACTCCCGACTGGGCGCTGCTCGGAGGAGCTGGGTGCGTGAGCGAAGCGCCCGGAGGCTGGACGCTCGTGGGTGTACGCGCGACTGGCACGGCCCGCGTGGGCATCGACTTCTCGCCGGCGCGGCTGCTGGAGCACGGGCCGCGTTGCCGAGCCTGAAAGGACCGTCGCCCGCGACGAGCCGCGGGGTCATGGTCTAGGCTACCCCGTCATGATCGTGCGGCTTCGCCTCCTGCAGGCACGACTCCTGCCTCAGGGATGGGGGGACGTGGCGCGACAGCTGGCGCTGTTCGGCGCGGCCTATCTCGCATACGGGCTGGCGCGGGGATTGGTCTCTGGAAGCGCTACAGATGCCTTTACGCATGCACGCGAGCTGATCGGGATGGAGCGCACACTGCACGTGTTCGTCGAGCCTTCGATCCAGGCGTGGGCGTCGGGCAGCAAACTGCTGATCGGGGTCTCCAGCTGGCTGTACCTGAACGCGCAGACGACCGTGACGGTGGGTGCGCTGGTCTACCTGTATCTACGCCACAACCGCTCGTTCTACTTCGTGCGCAACATGCTGATGATCTCGATGGTGCTGGCGCTTGTGGGGTACGCGGCCTTCCCGACGGCGCCCCCGCGGTTCATGCCTGAGTGGGGCTTTGTGGACTCCGTGGCCGACGCGACGGGCATCCGCAACAACCACAACAGCGCGATGATGAGCGAGCTGTTCAACCCTTACGCGGCAGTGCCCTCGATGCACGTGGCGTTCGCACTCAGCATCGGCTGGCCGCTGGCGCGGCTGGTGCGCAGGCGTGCGCTGCAGGTCGTGTGGCTCGTGTACCCCTTCTTAGTGGCGTTCGTGATCGTGGCGACCGCGAACCACTTCATCGTCGACGCGGCGCTCGGGGCGCTGACAGCGGCGGCCTCAGCGTACGGGGCGGCATGGCTGGCACGGGCACGTCCGGCCGTGTGGCGCTTCACGCCAGTGCGAGCCCCCGCGAGCGGGTAGCGGACGCGCAGCGCATGCCTCCGAGGCACGCATCTTCGACACGACCGGCGCGGGGCTCCAAGCGCCGCGGGGCCGGACGGGGCGCTTCGATCGGCGGGGCGCGCCGCCGCGATGGGCGCGCCGCCCTGCGCGCAGCGCAGCGGCGCGAGTTGGTGCGCAACAGGCTGATCGAGTCGCGCCTCACGCCAAACGCGATCTCGCTTACTGGCCTCGCACTGAACGTGGTAGCGGCGGTCCTGGTGTGGCAGGAACTGTTCGTGCTCGGCGGCGTCGCGTTCGTAGTGGGATCGGTGATGGACACCCTCGACGGGCGCTACTCGCGAATGTCGGGCAAGGGCACGCCGTTCGGCGCGTTCCTGGACTCCACGCTCGACCGGATCGAGGAGGGAATCGTGCTGACGGCGGTGGCGGGCTACTTCGCGCTGCATGGCGAGCGCATGGCGGCGGCGGCGGTCGTCGTGGCAGTGCTGGCGTCGCTGATGGTCTCTTACACACGAGCTCGGGCCGAGGCGCTAGGCGTGGAGTGCAAGGTCGGGATCGCGACGCGCCCGGTACGGGTCGTGATCCTCTCGATCGGGCTGCTGTTCGCGACCCTCCCGGGCTTTGCGCTGTTGAAGCCGGCGGTGTACGTGCTGGCGGTGCTCTGCGTCGTGACTGTCGGCCAGCGGATCTGGCACGTGCGCAGCGAGCTGTCGAGGCCGGTGTGACCGCAAACGGCCGGCGGGGTAGTCTCCCGGGATGACTACGAGAACAAACGGCGGCGCGGCCGCAAACGGCAGGGCGTCGAGCAACGGCGCGGCGCGCTACGGCTCCGAGAAGGTGCGGGTAGCGATCATCGGCGTGGGCAACTGCGCCTCGGCGTTCGTGCAGGGCGTGCACTACTACGCCGACGCGGACCCCGCGCAGCGCGTACCGGGCCTGATGCACGTCGACCTCGGCGGCTACCACGTGCGCGACATCGAGTTCACGGCGGCGTTTGACATCGACCGCGCGAAGGTCGGCAAAGACCTCGGCCAGGCGATCTGGGCGGGGCAGAACAACACGATCAAGTTCGCGAAGGTGCCGCGCAGTCTCGGGGTGCCGGTGCACCGCGGCATGACCCACGACGGCCTCGGCAAATACCTCAAAGAGAAGATCGTCAAGGCGCCGGGCGAGACCGCGGACATCGTCAAGATCCTCAAGGAGACCCACACCGACGTCGTGGTGTCCTACCTGCCGGTCGGCTCCGAGCAGGCGACGAAGTGGTACGTCGAGCAGGTCCTGGAGGCGGGCTGCGCGTTCGTGAACTGCATCCCCGTGTTCATCGCGCGAGAGCCCTACTGGGACAAGCGCTTCAAGCAAGCCGGCTTGCCGATCGTGGGCGACGACATCAAGTCGCAGGTCGGCGCAACGATCGTGCACCGCGCGCTGGCGCGCCTGTTCGGGGATCGCGGCGTAAAGGTCGTGCACACCTCGCAGCTGAACGTGGGCGGCAACATGGATTTCTACAACATGCTCGAGCGCGAGCGGCTGGAGTCCAAGAAGATCTCCAAGACCAACGCCGTGACATCGATCATGGAGGACG
>DASXOX010000103.1:0-27788 GCA_036493975.1 Solirubrobacteraceae bacterium | reverse complement strand
CGGTCTTCCTCAAGGCTTGGCCATCGTTCTCACATAACGGCCTCAGCTGGTTCACCCCAGGCGGCGACGTCGACGAACAGATCCGCGCGATGGAGCAGGTCACGCCGCTGACGGGCCATTCGCTTTACTACTTCCGCGCCTGGTCGCTGCTGTGGGGGACGCTCGTGACGACGGTTCTCGCCGTCGTGATCGCGCTCGTCGTCTCGACGCTCGCGGCGATCTTCCTGACCGAGTTCGCGCCGCTGCCTGTGCGCCGCGTGCTCGAGCCGGTCGTACGGCTGCTGGCGGGAGTGCCGTCGGTGATCTACGGCTTGATCGGGATCCTCGCGATCGCCCCGTGGGTGGGCAACCATCTAATCGGCCCGGGACGCAAGCACTCGGTGGCCTACGTGGTGCAGCTCAGCGGCGCGGACCTGATGACGGCGACGCTGATCCTGACGGTGATGATCCTGCCGATCATGGTCGCTTTGACCGCGGGCGCGCTCGCGGCGGTACCCGCATCGTGGCGTGAGGGCTCGGCGGCGCTCGGCGTCAACCGCTGGCGCACGATCTGGCGGGTCTCGCTGCGGGCGGCGCGCCCAGCAATCGCCGCGGCCGCGGTGCTCGCGACGGCGCGCGCGCTCGGCGAGGCGATCATGCTTGCGATGGTCTCGGGGGGGCGCGCGTTCGAGGCCAACCCGCTGGACGGATTGACGTTCCTATTCGAGCCGGTGCAGACGCTGGCGTCCTCGATCATCCTCGAATACGGCGGCCAGTCGAGCGGTGCGATCGCCGACACGGCTTACGCGATCGCGGCGGTTCTGCTGGTGTCGGCGGCGCTGCTGTCACTCGCGGGCTGGGCGGTGCGCCAGCCGCTGAAGCGCTACGGGATCGGCGCATGAGCAAGCGCGCCCCTTTCCCCCAGCGATGCCCGCGATGAGTGCGTCTGTTGCCGAGCCGGCGAAGGCCCCGGCGCTGAAGATCGTTCGTCCACCGCGCGAAACGACGGCGTCGTGGCCGCTGATCGACCGCCTGGGTTATCTGCTGTGCTGGGCGGTCGGGATCGGGCTGTGCGTGATCGCGCTGGCGATCGTGCTGTTCATGTTCGTGAAGGGCGTCTCGCAGCTGCGTCCGAGCCTGTTCGTGGAATCACCGGCGCCCTCTCTGCACCAGAGCGAGTCGGGTGGCTTCCTTGACCCGCTGATCGGGACGTTCATCGTGACGGCGATCGGGATCGCGATCGCAGCACCGGCGGGAATCGGGCTGGCGGCATGGCTGACCGAGTACGCGCGTCCGCGCTGGCTGGCACGCGCGGTGGAGTCGGGAGTGGAGATGATCGCGGGCGTCCCGAGCGTGGTGCTGGCGCTGCTGGGCCTGCTGATCTTCGCGCGCGGCTTCTTCGCGTTCCTCGCGGGCAGCACGAGCGCTGGATCGGTGACGGGTCAGTCGTTCTTCGTGGCGGGGATCACGATGGCGCTGCTCGCGCTGCCGCTCGTCGTGGGTACGACGCGAGAGGCGTTGACGCAACTGCCACCACGATTGCGCGAGGCGTCCTACGCGCTGGGCAAGACACGCGCGACGACGATCCGGCGCGTGCTGTTGCCGGCGGTCCGGCCTGGGATGGCGAGCGGCGTAGTGCTCGGCATGGGCCGCATCATCGGCGACACGGCGATCATCGTGATCCTGATGGGGGCGACACTCAAGAACGAGGGTGTCGGCAACGTCCCGATCCTGAACACGCTGCGGGGTACTGGCTCGACGTTGACGAGCTACGTCTACAACAACTCCCCGGCGGGCGAAGGCAACGCTCCGCAGAAGGCATACGCGGCGGCGTTCGTGTTGTTGATGATCGTCTTGGCGTTAAACGCCCTGGTGACGCGCCTGAGCCGCGGAGCGTCCCCCTACACGGCCGATCGGGGCACCAAGAGATGAGGTCGATGTGGAGCGCATGACCCCGCCGCCGGTGCGCCGCATCGCGGCCGACCGCCACCCGCGCGTGGTCCCCGCGCCGGCAGAGGGAGGCCACGCCAACGGCGCCACACGGGCGAGCGACACCGCCTCCTCCCCCACCGCGCGGCGCCGTGCGGCGCGACCGACGACGGCGGCGGTCGAGCGGATGCGGATCGAATCGGTCTCGCTGGCCTACGGCGAGCGCTGGGTGGTGCGCGACGTGAGCCTGACGGTGCGCCGCGGCGAGGTGCTCGCGCTGATCGGGGCGTCGGGGTCGGGCAAGACGACGCTGTTGCGCTCGCTGAACCGGCTGACGGAGGTGACCGCGGGCGCGGGACGCGCGGGAGCGATCGCGCTCGACGGCGAAGAGATCCATGCGCTGGAGGTCACCGAGCTGCGGCGGCGGGTGACGATGGTCTTCCAGCAGCCCAACCCGTTCCCGATGAGCATCTTCGAGAACGTGGCGTACGCACTTCGCGAGGCCCCCGGTCGCGGGCGCAGGCGCGCGCGCCGAGCGGCGCTGGAGCCGGCAGTGCGCGAGGCGCTGCGCCGCGCGGGCCTGCACGACGAGGTCGGCGAGGACCTCGACCGCCCCGCGCTGGCGCTCTCCGGGGGACCGCAGCAGCGCCTGTGCATCGCGCGCGCGCTCGCGGCGGACCCGGAGGTGCTGCTGCTCGACGAGCCGTGCTCGGCGCTGGACCCGATCTCCACAGCGGTGATCGAGGAGCTGATCGTCGGCCTGCGCGAGAGCGTGGCGGTCGTGATCGTGACCCACAATCTCCAGCAGGCGCAGCGCGTCGCGGACCATGTCGCGTTCATGCACCTCGGCGAGCTCGTGGAGTACGGCACGGCAGAGCAGGTCTTCGAGGACCCGCGCCAGCAGCGCACACGTGACTACATCGGCGGGGCGTTCGGTTGAGGCGATGAGGATTTGGGAATGGGCCGCCGGGGGCGGCCGGGGATGGGTCGCGCCGCCGCGAATCGCGCTGGTGGCGCTAGCAATGGCACTCTTACTGAGCGGATGCGAGAGCAGCCAGGAACGCAGCGCGCAACTGGAACACGAAGCCAAGCACGTCGTAGGCGCGGCGGTACACGGCCTCTTAATCAGGCACGCCAGCACAGACGTGAAGGTGCTCGGTACGCAGGTCCTGCACGATCCCGAAGGGGCGGCGGTGCTGGTGACCGTGCAGAACACCTCGCGACACGCCGTGCGCGACGTGCCGCTGGCGGTGACGGTCAAGGACGCGGGCGGCGCGGTGCTCTACCGCAACGACGCTCCCGGCCTGGAACCGGGGCTGACCTCCGTGCCGCTGCTGGGCCCGGGCGAGCGCTTCATATGGATAGACGACCAGGTACAGGCGAGTAGCCCGCCTGCGAGCGCCAGCGCGGTGGCCGGGGAAGCTGCGACCGTCGCCGGCGCTGCACCGCGGATCCGCCTCTCCGGTGTGCACGCCACCGCGGCGCCCGAAGCGGGCGTCGCGGGGACCGTCGCCAACGACTCCGGCGTGACCCAGCACGGCCTGGTGGTCTACGGCAGCGCGCGCCGCGGCGGCAAGCTTGTGGCAGCCGGCCGGGCGGTGCTGAGCGAACTGCCGGCCCACAGCACCAGCCCCTTCCAGGTGCTGTTCATCGGCGACGCGCGCGGAGCGCACGTCGAAGCCAGCGCTCCGCCGGCAACGCTCTAGCGGCGCCGACCGCGCTGCTTGAGCGTGATCCCCTCAAGAACGTGCGCGACGGTCTCGCAGGCGTCCACGGCGGCCTCGAGGGACTCGAAGATGTCCTTCCAGCGGATCACGACCATCGGGTCTATCCCACCGGCGAACAGCGAGGCGACGGCGTCGCGCTGGAGGCGGTCGCCCTCGTTCTCCAGGCGGTGGATCTCGACGAGCTGCGGGCCGAGCTCGGCGCCGGTGCGCAGGCAGCGCAGGGCGCGGGCAACCTGCTCGCCGGCGCCGACGAGCACCTCGGCGAACTCGACGGCCTGCTCCATCGGGGCCTCGACGCCGTAGAGGACCATTTGGGCGGCGGCGTGCTCGGTGTAGTCGACGATGTCGTCGAGGGCGCTCGCAAGCGCGTAGCCGTCACCGGCGGCGAACGGCGCGCGCACGCGGCCGGCGGTGAGGCGGTGGATGATGTCGTGCGTGATGCGATCGCCCTCCTGCTCGCAGACCTTCAGGTCGCGAGCCAGCGTGGCGTGCTCGGGAAACTCGGCGAGCAGGTCTCGCATCAGCAGGCCGGAGCGCTGTACGTTGCGTCCGGCCTCCTCCACGAGGGCCATCAACGCGCCGTCGACGCCGCGGCGCAGAAAGCTCATCGGGCGAGGATATTGAGCCCCACTGGGTGGGGCGAGGCATTTACGACTTTTTTACAACTGGATCACGATTTTGCAACGTGCGAGGACGCGCGAAGCGTGATTCTGCGAGCTTGTGGAAGAGACCGGCGCGAACGGAGACATCGTCTACGCAGGCGAGCTCGAGATCCGCACCGGGGAGGGTCTCGTGCTCGCAACCGGTCGAGCGCTGACGCTCTCGGTGCGCGAGTTCGAGCTCCTCGTGGCGCTGGCCAAGCGCCTGGGCGCGATCGTGGCGCGCGAGGAGCTCTACCAGGCGGTCTGGCGCCGCGAGCTGCGAGACGGAGATCGCTCGGTCGATGTGTACGTCTCAAAGCTGCGCACGAAGCTCGAAGCGGCGATGCCCGACCGGCGCTTCATCCATACCCATCCGGGCTTTGGCTATCGCTTCCAGCCGCAGCCTTCACGAAATTTTCACAACGTGCCGGTCGGGGACTAGGACGGTAGGGGCCACACAGGTGTAGGGACGCCACGCTCCTCCCTGCCCTCTATCTCCAAAACCACGACCAAACCAAAAAACGCAGAGGGAGACACGTTAGTGATCACCAAGAACAAGACCGTCGCGACGATCCTGGGCGTCGCCGTGCTATCGCTCGTGCTCGCCGCCTGCGGCTCGAGCTCCAGCTCCAGCTCCTCGACCAACTCCGCCTCGACCTCCGGCACGATCTCGGGCGCGGGCTCGACGTTCGCGGCACCAGTGTACGAACAGTGGGGCTCGCAGATCTCGGGCTTGACCGTCAACTACCAGGCGGTCGGCTCCGGCGCGGGTGTGACTGCGCTGGAAGGCAAGACCGTTGACTTCGGCGCCAGCGACCCACCGCTGAAGGAAGAAGAAGAAACCGCGCTCGGCAAGGTCGGCGAACCGGTTCAGATCCCGATGTTCCTGGGTGCAATCACGGTCTCCTACAACCTCCCCGGCGTGTCGGCCGGCCTGAAGCTCGACGGCAAGACGATCGCCGACATCTACTTGGGCAAGATCAAGACGTGGGATGACGCGGCGATCAAGGCGCTCAACCCGGGCGTGAACCTGCCGAGCACGCCGATCACGGTGATCCACCGCTCCGACTCCTCGGGCACCAGCGCCGGCTTCACCGGCTTCCTCGCCGCGGTCGATCCCGAATGGGAAAGCAAGGTCGGCTCGGGCAAGGACGTGCCGTGGCCGACGGGCACCGGCGCGAAGGGCAACGCGGGCGTCGCGGGCGCGGTACAGCAGACCACAGGCGCGGTCGGCTACGTCGAGCAGGCGTACGCGCTGCAGCACAAATTCACGACCGCCGACGTCAAGAACAAGTCGGGCAAGTTCGTGGCTCCGTCGCTCCAGTCCACGAGCGCCGCGGCGGAAGGCATCGAACTGCCCGCGAACCTGGGCTTTGCGATCAAAAACCCCTCCTCTCCGCAGGCCTACCCGATCACCTCGCAGACGTTCGTAGTCGTCTTCAAGGACATGTGCAAGGCCGGCATCCCCGGCGGCAAGTCCGCGGCGGAAGGCGTCGTGAAGTTCCTCAACTACGGCCTGAACGAAGGGCAGAGCATCCTCGCACAGGCCGACTACGCGGCGCTGCCGAGCGCGATCCTGAGCAAGTCCAAGGAAGCCGTCGCGAGCCTGCAGTGCGAAGGCTCTCCGTTGAGTTAGCCTGAAAGGCGCTTTGGAGGCAGCTTCAATCCCAAGCGGTGACCGCTCCCTTTTGGAGCGGTCACCGCTTGCGCGCCTTCCCGATCGCGCGCTGAAGTACGGGCTCACGTCGCTCGCGGCGCTGATCCTCATCCTGATCGTCTATTTCTTTGAGCGCCTGTTCGTCGAGGCGCATCCGGCGTTCTCGGCGGCGGGACTGTTCGGCTTCGTCTTCGGCAACAACTGGAACGTCAGCGCCGAACACTTCGGGGCGCTGCCGCTGGTCGTCGGAACGCTGATCACCTCAGCGCTGGCGCTGCTGATGGGCGTGCCGATCGCGGTTGCGGCCGCCCTCTACCTCACGGAGCTCTGCCCGCGCCGCCTACTGGCGCCGCTGACGATTCTGATCGAGCTGCTCGCGGCGGTGCCTTCGGTCGTGTACGGCCTGTGGGGGATCTTCTTTCTCGCGCCCAAGTTGCAGCCAGCTGAGCAGTGGGTCGCGGACCGCCTCTCGTTCATCCCGTTCATCGGCGGAGGGGTCGTGACGATCCCCAACTACTTCGTGGCGGGGCTGATCCTCGCGATCATGATCTTGCCGATCGTCAGCGCGATCGCACGCGAGGTCATGACGACGGTGCCACCCGATCACAAGGAGGCGGCGCTCGGCCTCGGCGCGACCCGCTGGGAGATGGTGCGGATGGCGGTGATCCCCTACTGCCGCCCCGGCATCGTGGGAGGCGCGATGCTGGGACTCGGGCGCGCGATCGGCGAGACGATCGCGGTGACGATCGTGATCGGCAACGCCCCGCAGCTCGGCCGCCACCTGTTCGGCCAGGGCTACACGCTGGCGGCGGTGATCGCGAACGAGTTCGGCGAGGCGACTGGCCTGCACCGCTCGGCGCTGTTCGCGGAGGCGCTCGTGCTGTTCGTGCTGACGCTGCTCGTCAACGCACTGGCGCGCATCTTCGTCGTGCGCACGGCCCGTGGCAGCCGCACACCGATCGTGGGACCGGGCGAGGCGCCCGGCGATCTGCAGGCAGCTGTGGCGGTGGGCGCATGAGCGCGCTCCCGATCGGCACGCCACCGATCCCGGGAGATCGCCTCGCGCGCTTCGCGGTGAGCTCGCGGCGGCGGCGCACCGATCGCGCGGCGCGCGGCTTGCTGCTGGCGGCGACGCTGATCGCACTGATACCGCTCGGGCTGATCCTCTATTACCTGATCGTCAAGGGTCTCGGGGCGTGGAGCTGGAGCTTTTTCACGACCGACCCGACCGGCAACACGTTCTTCAAAAGCGAGAGCATCGGCGGGATCAAGAGCGCGATCATCGGCACGATCGAGATGGTCGCATTGGCCTCGCTGATCGCGGTCCCGGTCGGCGTGGGAGTCGCGCTGTGGCTGGTCGAGTACGGTCAGCCGCGATGGTTCGCGCACGCGGTGCGCTTCTTCATCGATGTCCTCACCGGAGTGCCGTCGATCGTCTTCGGACTGTTCATCTACATCGCGCTGGTCGTCGGCACCGGCTCCTCCTATGCCGGCTACAAGGGCTCGCTTGCGCTCTCGCTGCTGATGCTCCCGGTCGTGACGCGCTCCGCCGAGGTCGTCTTGCAGCTCGTGCCTAACGCGCTGCGGGAGTCCGCCCTGGCACTCGGGGCGGCGCGCTGGAAGGTGATCTTCCGCGTGGTGCTGCCGACCGCGCTGACGGGCATGCTCACCGGCGTGCTGCTTGCGGTCGCGCGCGCCGCGGGCGAGACCGCTCCGCTGCTGTTCGCGGCCGGCGCGACCAACAAGAGCACGACGGATCTCGGGCAGTTCATGAACGCGCTGCCCACACAGATCTACAAGGACGTCACATCGCCAACGGAATCGGTGGTAAACCGTGCATGGGGAGCCGCCCTGACCCTCGTCACGATGATCCTGATCCTCAACCTGATCGCCCGCCTGATTGCCCGAAGGAGCCGCTTTGCATGAGCCCCGACCCGGCGCCCAGCCCTGAGCAGATGCTCGAGCCCGGCCATTCATCCCCCCAACCGTCCGGAAATCCGCCCGCGACACGGACCACGACCGGTGTCGCGAGCGCTGCACCGGTCACGGTGCTGAAGCCGGGACCCACGATCCAGCTCGATGGGCTGCGCGCCTTCTACGGCACGGCCGAGCAAGTCAAGGGCGTCGAGCTGCGCTTCCCAGCCAATCAGGTCACAGCGATCATCGGGCCGTCGGGCTGCGGCAAGTCGACGATGGTGCGCTGCATCAACCGTATGCACGAGGAGATCCCAGGAGCACGAGCGGAGGGACGCGTGCTGCTTGACGACCTCGACATCTACGACCCCTCGGTCGACGTGATCGCGGTACGCCGCGCGATCGGGATGGTCTTTCAGAAGCCCAACCCGTTCCCGACGATGTCGATCTTCGACAACGTCGCAGCCGGACCTCGGCTCACGGGCGGACGCAAGGACTTAAATGAGCGCGTGGAGGCCGCGCTGCGCGGTGCGAGCCTGTGGGAGGAGGTCAAGGACCGCCTCGCGTCCCCCGGGATCGGGCTCTCGGGCGGCCAGCAGCAGCGGCTATGCATCGCGCGCTCGCTAGCCGTGGACCCAGAGGTGCTGCTGATGGACGAGCCGTGCTCGGCGCTCGACCCGATCGCGACGCTCAAGATCGAGGAGCTGATCGCCGAACTCAAGCGCCGCGTGACGATCGTGATCGTCACGCACAACATGCAACAGGCGGCGCGTGTCGCGGACCGCACGGCGTTCATGCTGAGCGGCGAGCTCGTCGAGGTCGGGCAGACCGGCGAGATCTTCACCAACCCCACCGATCCACGAACCGAGGAATATGTCACCGGAAAGTTCGGCTAGCGCGGAGCACGGCGCCCTTGGCGCACGCGCCGCTGGCGCCCAGGGGCGCCAGCACTTCCAGCAGCAACTGCAAGAGCTCGAGCGCCACGCGCTCGGCGGCTTGGACTTGATCGTCGAGCAACTCGACCGCGTCCTCGAGGCGCTGGCCCATCAGGACGTCGAGCTCGCCCAGATGGTGATCGCCGACGACGACCGTGTCGACGGGCGCTATTTAGAGGTCCACCAGGGAATCCTCTCGCTGCTCGCCCTGCAGGCGCCCGTCGCGGGGGATCTGCGTGTGGTCGCCGCGCTGCTGCACGTGATGAAGAACATCGAGCGCATGGGCGACCAGTGCGTGAACATCGCCAAGCTGATCCCGCTCTCCGGCCACGAACCGCCAGTCCGCCGCGAACTGCTCGACGCACTGCTGAAGATGGGCGCCTACGCGCGCTCGGAGGTGACGCAGAGCAAGGCAGCGTTCGCGGCTCGCGACATCGAACTTGCCGAGGACCTGGTGCGCCAGGACCGCGCGATCAACCGCCTTAACCGCGACATCTTCCGGATGGCGATCGAGGTCGGCGAGGACCCGGACACGCGCGAATGGGCGATGCACATGATCCTCGTCGCGCGCGCGCTAGAGCGGATCGGCGACAACGCGGTCGACATCGGCGAGCAGGTGGCGTTCGTCGTGACCGGCTTGTTCCGCGAGTTCTCGGACTCCTCGCACACAGGCGGGCTGGGCTGAGCGGGCGTCTGCAATTTGCGGTTCAGCTTGTTACTATCCTGATAAATCGCGGCCGTAAGAGGGCTCGCCGGCCACGATCTGCATTAGAGTCTCGATCGCGATGATGGAAACCATCCGCGCCGAGCTGGGGGGCCAAACCGACGCTCGCGGCCCCTCCTCGAATGCTTCACCGCTACGCGTGGCGGTGCTCGATCGCGACAGCGGCTTCATTCAGGTTCTCTCCAAGCGCCTGGACCGGCTCAACTGGGAGCACCGCGTGCTGGGCAGCCCCGTTCCGCCCGACGCGATCGGTTCGATGCGCCTGAGCGCGCTCGTGGTCGATCTCACGGTCCTTGGACCGCAGGCGTGGGAGTGGCTTGAGCGCCTTTGCGGCGCGCTTCCGGACCTCGGCGTAGTGGTCTGCACCGGCCCTTCGACGGTGGCCCAGCGTGTGCGCGGGCTGCGGTTAGGAGCTGATGACTGGATCGCCAAGCCGTGTCACCCCGAGGAGGTGATCGCGCGCATCCAGAGCGTCGTGCGCCGCCGCCGACGCGCGACCGGCCGCGTCGAGGCCAAGCCGGTGACGGCGGGTCAGGTTGAGATCCGCTCCGACCGCTTCCAGGCCTACGTCGAGGGGCGCAGCCTCGACCTCACACGCCGCGAGTTCGAGCTGATCGAGCTGCTGGCGGCCGCGGAGGGACGCGTGCTGGAGCGCGAGGACATCTACTCGCGCCTGTGGGGTTACGCAATGGTCCGCGGCGACCGCTCGGTCGACGTTTTCGTGCGAAAGCTGCGCCAGAAGCTCGAGAAGTCGTCCCCCAAATGGCGCTACATCCATACGCACTTCGGGATCGGCTACCGCTTCGCCGCCGAGCCCGTCGGCGCGGCCGCCCTCGACGCCACTGTCGCGAACGATCCGCTCGCCGCCGGCCTAGACCTCGGCGAGCGCGACGCTGGCGATCAGAGCGAGCTCGGCGGGCCGCAGCAAGAGCACGAGCTCACCGGCAGCATCTGAGCTCACCGGCGCATCCAGGGCGCCATGCAGCCCGCCCTCTGGCGATGCGCCCCCATCGGATTCCAGCCCGGGTAGCAGTCGCACGACAGCGAGACCGGCCTTCTTGAGATCGACGCGCGCGCCGGTCAGCTCGGTGATGACCTCAGAAAAGTCGGGCTCGTGGCCGACCATAAGCAACCGACCATCCGCGCCCATATCAGCCATCGCGGCGAGCGCTTGGCGCGCGCCGAATCCGTGCTGCAGGGGGTGATGGACTACCAACTCGCCATGGCAGCCGGTCTCACCAGGCTGCTCATTCCATGCTTGCAACGCGAGCGTGGCGGTGCGCAGCGCGCGCTCCTTGGGACTGGTTAGAACGGGCCCGACCTGGGCACCCATGCGCGCGAGCGCGAGCCCGGCGAGGCGCGCCTGGCGCTCTCCCCGCTCGGTCAGCCGTCGTTGGAAATCCGGACGGGTGCCATGCGGCTCGGCGTCGGCGTGACGTAGCAACCAGAGCTGGCGTGCCATATCCCTCGACCATCACACTAGCGGGACGTGCGAGGGTGTAGCGTTGACGTGCAGCTATGAGCAGCGACCATCCGCACGTGGCGATCGATGTGATGCAGGAGCGTCACGGCGATCGCGGCGATTACGACCTCCACGATCCCTCGTTCTACCTCAACCGCGAGCTCTCGTGGCTGGACTTCAACGAGCGCGTGTTGCAGCTGGCGGAGGATACGGAGATCCCGCTGCTGGAGCGGGTGAAGTTCTGCGCGATCTACACGACGAACCTTGATGAGTACTACATGGTGCGCGTCGCCGGTCTGCAGGACCAGATCGAGGCGGGAGTCGAGAACCCATCCCAGGACGGTCTCACGCCGTCGCAGGCGATTGAGCGCATCCGCACGCGCGTGCTCGAGCACGGCCATCGATTGACGGCGTGCTTTGAGAGCCAGCTACGACCGGCGCTGGCCGAGCACGGGATCAGCATCGTCGGCTCGCGCGGCCTCGACGAGGGGCAGCGCGCTTACCTGACGCGTCACTTCCAGAAGGTGATCTTCCCCGCGTTGACACCACTGGCGGTCGCTCCGGGACGTCCTTTTCCATATATCTCCAATCTCTCGCTGAGCTTGGCCGTGCTGGTCCGCGACCCGGTGACCGACCAGACGGTGTTCGCGCGCGTGAAGGTCCCAACGGAGATCCTGCCGCGTTTCGTCGCGATCGACTCGAGCTCGGCGGGCGCGAAGGCGACGCTGGTGCCGCTCGAGGAGGTGATCGCCGATCACCTCGACGTGCTCTTCCCGGGGATGGAGATCGTCGACTGCGACGTGTTCCGCGTGACCCGCGACGCCGACCTCGAGGTCTCCGACGACGCGGCCGACCTGCTGCAGGCGGTCGAGGACGAGCTGCGTCGCCGGCGCTTCGGCGAGGTGGTGCGAGTGGAGCTCGGGACGCGCTGCTCGGCGACCCTGCGCAACGAGCTCGCAGAGCTGCTCGGCATGGCAGAGGAGGAGATCTACCCGGTCGACGGCCTGCTCGACATGGGCGCGCTGTGGCAGTTCGTGAAACTGCCTGGCCTCTCGGAGCTGCGAGACCCGCAGATGACCGGCATCACCCACCCGCGCCTGCTGCGCCACGAGGGTGAGCGACCCGACGTGCTGGGAGCGATGCGCGACGGTGACCTGCTCGTGCACCACCCCTACGACTCGTTCACGACCTCCGTGGAGCGCTTCGTCGAGCAGGCCGTCGCAGATCCAAATGTGCTCGCGATCAAGCAGACCGTGTATCGCACCAGCGACGACTCGCCGCTGGTGCCCGCGCTGATCGATGCGACCGAGAGCGGCAAGCAGGCGGTCGCGCTGGTCGAGCTCAAGGCGCGCTTTGACGAGCGCATGAACATCCACTGGGCCAAGGCCCTGGAGGAGGCCGGCGTGCACGTCGTCTACGGCCAGCCGGCGCTCAAGACACACGTCAAGTGCGTGCTGGTCGTGCGCCGCGAGGGCGAGGGGGTGCGCAACTACGTGCACATCGGCACCGGCAACTACCACTCGACGACCGCGCGGCTCTATACGGACTTCGGGCTGTTCACGACCGACGAGCAGATCGGGGCGGACGTGGCGGACATGTTCAACTACCTCACCGGCTACGGACGCCCGCTTCACTACCGCAAGGTCCTGATGGCCCCCAGCCAGCTGCGCGACGGGCTGATCGCGGAGATAGATCGGACGATCGCGGCGCACAAGGGCGGGCGGGCCTCCAGTCCGGCGCGCATCGCGATGAAGATGAACGCGCTCGTCGACGGGCACTGCATCCGCGCGCTCTACAGAGCCTCCCAGGCCGGTGTCCAGGTCGACCTCAACGTGCGCGGGATCTGCTGTCTGCGGCCGGGTGTTCCGGGCGTCTCGGAGAACGTCCGTGTGATCTCCGTCGTGGGACGCCTGCTTGAGCACTCGCGCGTGTACGCGTTCGAGCGCGACGGCGAGCACACGGTCTACATCGCCTCCGCGGACCTGATGCCGCGCAACCTCGACCACCGTGTCGAGCTCGCGGTCCCTATCCAAGCACCGGAACTGCAGGCGGAACTGCTGGACACTCTAAACCGCGCATTCGCGGACAACCAGAACGCGTGGCGGCTTGACGAGGACGGCGCTTGGCGACGGCTCAGTCCGGGGCCCGGCGAGGAGCCCCGCAGCATGCAGTTAGAGTTGATCGAGATCCACGCACGGCGCGCAGGCGAGGAGCGGCCGGGGGAGCGCGAGCTGTCGGGAGTCCCGCCGACCTGACGGTCGCGAGCACAGGCACGCAAGATGAAGCGAGGTAGTCATACCGCGCCCCCGGAGCCTGATTTGACGTCAGCGTTTGTCGGTGCGACGATCAACGTCCAACTCTGAGAGGAGGCGAGAATGTCCCGCAAGATGGCCGACTGCCGCCGCTGGCCGAGCGAGTCGAACTGCTCACTGGTGATCATCGGCGAGGAAGACGAGGTTGTGCGCGCCGCCGCCGAACACGCGACCGCGGTACACGGGCACGAAGATACGCCCGAGATGCGCGAGCAGCTCAAGCAACTGTTGGAGCCCGCCGAGGTCTACGTCCCCGGCCCACGCGCCCAGGAGCCACTGCCGGGCTGAGACAGCGGCGTCCAGCTCTCGATTGGCGCCCAAGCTGGAGGCGAACGGGCGCTGGTCTCGCCGACTGAACCGATGCCGTCCTCAATGCCTCTCCCGCCTGAGCGCTTCAGGGCACTCGTTGCGTTTCTCACGCTGCTTCGCCGGTGAGGAGCTCGGGTGCCCTGGTCAGGCTCTGCCGACGGCGACGTTTGAGGTCATCGGCATCCGCAGCGAGCCGTCGGCGGTAGCGTGTGGCGCAAGTCGCTCGGCGACCTCATCGGAGACGGCCTGCTGGGAGTGACCAGATGCGGCGGCGAACACCGACGCGATTGGGCTGGCGGCGATATAGCGGCGGGCGAACTCAGGGTGCGATGCCCACGTGCACTCGATCGTTTCGTCGATGACCGCAACCTCGCGGAAGCCCGCGTCGGACATCAGTTGGGCCAGGGTGGCGCCGTCGCCGAGTGTGAACGGTGAGTGCATCATTTGTGCAGCCTCGGTACTGATGTGCCGCCCGAGCGCGTCGGCGATCGCGCTGAACGGCGGCTCGATGTCCTTCCAGGTCGCAACCGCGACGCTTCCGCCGGGCTTCAGCACGCGTCGCATCTCGGCGAGCGCGGCCGCGCGCGCAGGGAAGAACTGCAAGCCCTGCTGACACAGGGCGACGTCGAAACCGTCGGCGTCGAAGGGCAGCGCCGCGACGTCCGCCTGGGCGTAGTCGATCGGCGCCGCGTTCTCCTCGGCCGGGTGTGCGCGCGCGATCGCGACCGTCGGCTCTCCGAGATCCACACCCGCCACCGATCCGCCCGTACCCGCAAGGATCGCGGCTGCACGCGAGACGACGCCCGTGCCGCAGGCGACGTCGAGCACACGCGAACCCGGCCGCACATCTCCATGCTCGACGAGCCGCTTCGCGAACGGCGCGAACATCGCCGGCACGAGAAACTCCTGGTAGGTCGCCGGTGCGCTCCCGCTTTGAGCACCCCAGTCCATCGAGGCCATCAGCCGACTCCTCTCACTTGAACTGTTTGCCCATCGCCAGCAGTTGGGGCGATCCTCAGACGGCCCGACTGGGCAGCGCGCCGAGCGCCGCCTTGAGATCGTCCACCGACTGGTAGTCCAACCCCAAGCGATGGTCGTGGCGGTGGCGGACCACGCCTTGCTCGTCGATGATGATGACGGCACGCTTGCCGCTGGCGCTGTACGCCTTCCCGACGACCTTGTCGACGTCGGCCAACAGCGGAACCGTCAGGCTGTTCTTTTCGATGAAGCCCTTGTGAGAGTCCACATCCTGCGCGGAGATCCCGACCACCGTCGCATCGAGCGCCGCAAAGTCGTCGGCCCGATCTCGGTAGGAGCAGAACTGTTTTTTACACACCGGCGTGTTGTCGCCCGGATAGAACAGCAGCACGACCCGCTCCCCGCGGTGCTCTGAGAGCTTGAACGGCCCCTCGGTGCCTGGCAGCTCGAAGTCCGGCGCCTGCTCTCCGACCTGCGGTTTCTTCGCCATCTAGGTCCACCTCCGCTCGCCTTTGCCGATCGGGGGCACTGTAACGGCTACCGCCGGAGATCCCGCGATAGAACAGCACTATGCGGCCGGCGAGCTCTCAGCGCACAACGCACAGCTGCGCGCGAAGCCACAGACCCAACCCTGCGCAACCACCCACGCGCGCGGCGCCGAGCGGTAGCCTGAACCCATGCAGGAATCGCTCAGTGGCCAGCTCCTGCTCGCCTCCCCAACGCTGTTGGATCCCAACTTCAGACGCGCCGTCGTGCTGATCGGCGCGCACAGCGAGGAAGGCGCGATGGGCGTCGTGCTGAACCGTCCCTCCAGCGCGACCGTCGGCGAGGTCGTGCCCCAACTCGAACCCGCCGTCGACGAGCGCGAGACCATCTTTGTCGGCGGCCCCGTTCAGCCCAACTCGATCGTCTTCCTCGCCGAATTCCTCGACCCCGAGCCCGCTGGCCTGCTCGTGCTCGGACGCATCGGCTTCCCCACCCCCGAGGCCGACATCGATGAGCTCGCCGAGGTCACCGCGCGCCGGCGTGTGTTCGCCGGTTACGCCGGCTGGGGCAGCGGCCAGCTCGACGCCGAGATCGACCACGGCGACTGGATCGCCCACCCCGCCCTGCCCGACGACGTCTTCAGCGAGGACCCCGACGAGCTGTGGAGCCGAGTGCTCGCGCGCAAGGGCGGCGCGTACGTCCTGATCGCGCGAATGCCGCTCGATCCCAGCGTGAACTGAGCCGTCGCGCCGATTACAGCCGCGCCGTGTTCGGCCGGCTCGCGCCGCGCGTGACCCCGCGCAGATCCAGCACGATACGCGCGCGCTCCGCGGCGAGCTCGTGCTCGACGCCCGGATGCGCCGTCACGATCAGCGCCAGATCCGCATCCTGCAGAACATCCGCCAGCGGCTCGCTGGCGAGCCCATGGTCGGGAAGCGCCGCCACGTGCGGATCGTGGTAGCGCAGCTCCGCCCCCAACGCGTGCAGCAGCGTGATGATCTTTAAGGCCGGCGACTCGCGTACATCGCCGACACCAGGCTTGTAGCTGACGCCGAGCACCGCGATCCGCGAACCCTTCACCGGCAACCCCGCGTCGTTGAGCGCGCGCTCCGCCCTCATCACGCAGTGGTAGGGCATCTGCTGGTTGACCTTGCCCGCGAGCTCGATGAACTCGGTGGCCATGTCGAACTCCCGCGCCCGCCAGCTCAGGTAAAAGGGATCGACCGGCAGGCAATGCCCGCCCATGCCCGGACCTGGCTCAAAGCGCATGAAGCCGTAGGGCTTGGTCGCCGCTGCGTCCACGACCTCCCAGATGTCGATGCCCATGCGGTCCGTGAGCATCGCAAGTTCGTTGACCAGCGCAATGTTCACCGAGCGGAAGATGTTCTCCAGGAGCTTGCACAGCTCCGCCGCCTCGGGGCTCGAGACCATCACGATCTGCTCGCACACCAGCTCGTAGAGCGCCCGCGCGCGCTCGGCGCAGGCATCGGTCAACCCACCCACGACCTTGGGGGTGTTGCGCAGCGTGAAGTCCGTTCGTCCCGGGTCCACACGCTCGGGCGAGAACGCCAGGTGGAAGTCACGCCCGCACGCCAAGCCCGACTCCTCGAGGATCGGCTGCACGCGCTCGCGCGTCGTCCCCGGGTAGGTCGTCGACTCCAGAACAACGAGCTGGCCGGCTTGCAGCACATCGGCGAGCGCGCGCGTCGCGTCGATCAGCGGGCCGAGATCGGGCTCGCGGTTGCGGGTCAGAGGCGTCGGCACACAGATCAGGACCGCGTCGGCGCGCTCCAGCCGCGCGTAGCGCGTGCTCGCGTGGATCCGCTCGAAAACCTCCCGCAGCTGCTCGGAGGGAACGTCCTCGATGTACGACTCCCCCGCCTCGATCGCCTGGACCTTGCGCGCGTCCACGTCGACCGCGATCACTTCGCAGCCCTCGCGTGCGAAGGCCACCGCAAGCGGCAGGCCGACATAGCCAAGACCCACAACGCCGACGGTTGCCATGACAGGGCGCAGTCTAACGCCGCGTGGGGAAGACCAAGCTCGGGCGCAGGCAACCAGCGGCGAGGCTTCTACTCTCTATGAAGCCGTCGCCACGACGACGCGCACGCATCGCCCTCCCAGCCCTGCTCCCTTCCGAGGTCGCCTCATGCTCAAGCTGGCCCGCTGGTCGACAACCCACCGCCTGTACATCGTGATCGGTTGGATCGCGCTGATCGCGGTCGTCAACACCCTCGCGCAGTCGGCGGGCACCGAATACTCCAACAACTTCTCACTCCCGGGCTCCGGCACGCAGCGCGCGTCGGACCTGCTGGAGCACAGCTTCCCCGCGCAAGCCGGAGACCGCGACCAGATCGTCTTCCGCGTCTCCTCCGGCAGCGTCCTCGACCCCTCCGTGCGCCGCCACATGGAAGCGACCTTCTCCCAGATCGCACGCCTGCCCCATGTCGCGGGCGTCGTCAGCCCCTACGACGGAGCCGCGGCCGGCCAGGCGATCTCCGCGAACCGGCGCATCGCGTTCGCCACGGTCGTGTTCGACGAAAAAGCCAACCTGCTGTCCAAGAGCGCCCCTGAACGCGTCGTCAAGGTCGCCGAGAGCGCCCGTCACGCAGGACTGCAAATCGAGCTCGGCGGTCAGGCAATCGAGACGACCGAGCAAGAAGGCTTCGGGCTGTCGACCGCCGTGGGGTTGATGGCAGCGATCGTCGTGCTGCTGATCACCTTCGGCTCGCTGCTCGCGATGGGGCTACCGATCCTCACCGCCCTATTCGGCCTCGGGACCGGGCTGGGCGTGATCGCGCTCTTCACCCACGTCGTCGACACCCCCGACTTCTCCTCCGAGCTCGCCGCAATGATCGGCCTCGGCGTCGGCATCGACTACTCGCTGTTCATCCTCACCCGCTTCCGCGAGGCCTACGCACACCCCGGCTCCACCCATGGCAACGTCCGCGAGTCGGTCGTCCAGGCGATGGACACAGCCGGTCGCGCCGTTCTGTTCGCCGGCGTCACCGTCGTGATCGCGCTGCTCGGGATGCTGCTGCTGGGCGTCGACTTCCTTTACGGCGTCGCGATCTCAGCGTCGATCGGCGTGCTGCTCGTGATGTTCGCCTCGCTCACACTGCTGCCCGCGCTGCTCACCATCGTTGGCGGACGCCTCGCGCGGCCGGGACGGCGGGCAAGGCGTCGCGCGAGCGCCGCGGCAGCCGCGGCCTCGCCGCCCAACGCCAACGGCGGCGCGTCGTCGCCGGACGGCGCCGGCGCAGAGGCGACGGCCGCCAATGGCGGCGGCTCCCACCCAGACAGCGGCAACGGCGCCGGTCCGATCGCCGCCGGTCGCATCTGGCTGCGGTGGAGCAACTTCGTGCAGAACCACTCGCCGGCGATCGCACTCGGCGCGACGCTGCTGATGCTCGCGATCGCCGCGCCCGCGATCGCTTTGCGGCTCGGCTCCAGCGACGCCGGCAACGACCCCACGGGCACCACGACCCATCGCGCCTATGCGCTCCTCGCCGAAGGCTTCGGCGAAGGCTTCAACGGTCCCCTGCAGGTCGTCGTGCGCCTGCCCCACCGCGGCGACACGGCCACGCTGCGTGAACTGCAGCGCGCGATCGCCAAAGCATCCGGGGTCGTCTCCGTGACCCCGCCGCGCCTGAACCCGAGCGGCGAAGTCGCGACGATCTCCGTCTACCCGCGCTCCTCGCCACAGGCCTACGCGACCGCCCAGCTCGTCTCGCGCTTGCGATCGCAGGTCATCCCACCCGTCGCCGCGCGCACCGGCGCCATCGCCTACGTCGGCGGCGTCACCGCCGGCGGCGTCGACTTCGCGACCGCGCTCGGCCACAAGCTGCCGCTGTTCATCGGCGTCGTCGTGCTGCTCTCCGCGCTGTTGCTGCTGATCGTGTTCCGCTCACTCGTGATCCCGCTGCAAGCCGCGTTCATGAACCTGCTCAGCATCGGCGCCTCGCTGGGGGTGATCGTCGTCGTCTTCCAATGGGGGTGGGTGCAGAGCCTGATGGGCGTCAGCCCGGGGCCGATCGAGTCCTTCATCCCCGTCATGTTGTTCGCGATCGTCTTCGGCCTCTCGATGGACTACGAGGTCTTCCTGATTTCGCGCATCCACGAGCAGTGGACGCGCACCGGCGATCATCGCCGCGCCGTCGGCGAAGGGCTCGCTCTTACCGGGCGCGTCGTCACCGCCGCCGCCGCGATCATGGTCTGCGTGTTCCTCTCCTTCATGCTCGGCGAAAACCGCGTAATCAAAGAGTTCGGGCTGAGCCTCGCCAGCGCCGTGTTCCTCGACGCCGTCGTCGTGCGCTGCCTGCTGCTGCCCGCCGTGCTCGACATAGTCGGCAAGCGCACTTGGCAAATCCCAGCGTGGCTCGACCGCGTGCTGCCGCGCTTGAATATCGAGGGCGCCTCGATCCGTGCTCCCGACGCCGACGTCGAACTGCCTGCCGAGGGTGCGCCCGAGCCCGAGCGCGCCGGAGTGCTCTAACCGACCGGCCGATAGCCGCCTGATTGGAGTTTGCCGCGCAACCTCCAATAAGGACTACGACGCGCACTCACGGCACGCCCCGTGCAACACGATCTCGTGCTCGGCGACCGCCAACGGTACGCGCTCGCTGAGCTCGTCGATCACGCGCTCCAGGCGCTCGTCGGAGAACGGCATCACCAGGCCACAGCTGTCGCACACGAGATGGTGGTGATGATGCCCCTCCCCCCCGCTGTTGTGCGCGCGCTCGTAGCGGACCATCGCCTGTCCCGTCTCAACGCGGCTCACCAGCCGTAGATCCTCCAGCTCGTCCAGAATTCGGTAGACGCTCGCGCGGCTGACCCTGCGTCCAGTCTCGCCCAGTGCGGTTTCGATCTCCGGCGCCGTCAGCGCACACGTCTGCCCTTCCAGGAGCTCCAGCAGCGCCCGCCGCGCGCCCCCACGCTTGCGGCCCGCCGCCGCGAGCGCCGCTTCGGCGCGCTCCGCCCACGATCCCGTGGGTGGCGCGGGTGGGACCGAGCGCCCGGCGGTTGCAGCACGCGTCGAGCTCATACGACCATGGTAAGCGCGTAGATACCCGCCGCCACAAGGATCACCGCGGCACCAGGAGCGAGCGCCGCGACCCAGTAGCTCAGCGCCAGCCCACCCCACATCGCCAGCAGCGCGATCCCGGCCGCCAGCGCCATCCCGCGGTAGGGGTTCGCCGTCAGGCGATGTGCCGCGCCGGCCGGCGCCGCGAGCAGGCCGAGCAGCAGGAGCGCCCCCACCGCCTGAGTCGCCTCCGCCGCGACGATCCCAAGCAGGATCAGGAACGCAAAGCCCAACGCCCGCACCGGCGCTCCGCTCGCCGCCGCCAGCGGAGCATCGATCGAGGTAAACAGCAGCGGGCGCCCGACCGCGAGCAGCGCCAGCGCCGTGCCCGCCGCGATCAGCGCCGCCAGCCGCGCTTCGCCGGCGGTCAAGCCGAACAGCGAGCCGAACAGCGTCCGCGCCGCAATCGTCGCGCTCGACCCTCCCCCGCTGGAGTTGAAGCGGTCCAGGAAGAACACTCCCAGGCCCAGCACCCAGACGAACACGATGCCGATGCTCACGTCGTCGGCCCGCGAGCGCGCGCCAAGAGCCGCGATCACCAAAGCCACGAGCACCGTCGCCGCAAACAGCCCCGCGCGCAGGCCGAGACCCACCGCCGCCGCCGCCAGTGCGCCCGTGAACGCCACATGGCTCAGGGCGTCCCCCGCGAAAACCTGGCCGCGCAGCACCACGAACCAGCCCAGCAGACCGCTCGCGATCGCGATACACGACCCCGCCAGCAGCGCATTCGCGAAGAACGCTTCGAAGACCATCAGCGAACCACCCCCAGGCGCCGCGCCGCGCGCGCCAGGGCGAACAGCGCCACCGCCGCGCTCGTCGTAAAGAACCCCGCCGAGTAGTTCGTGAAGTACGACAACGCCAGGCCGAGCCACGCGACCGTGAGACCGAACACCACGCTCAGTGTGAGACCGAGCGCGATCCGCGGCGTCAGCTCCCGCGCGATCGCCGCCGGCGCCACGAGTAGCGCGAACACCAGCAGGATCCCAGTTATCTGCGCCGTCGCCGCCACCGCCAGCCCCAGCAACACCAGGAAAGCCGTCGAGACCGCACCCACCGGCACCCCGCTCGCGCCAGCGAGCATTCCATCCACAGACGCGAACAACAACGGCCGACCAAGGACCGCCAGGCACGCCAGCGTGCACACAGCCACGATCGCCAGCGTCAGCACCTCGCCGCGCGTCACACCGAAGATCGAGCCGAATAGCAGCGACTCGAGGTTCTCCAGCACCCCGCCGTAGACGCTCAGCAGCACGAACCCAATTGCGAGCGCCCCCGCCCCCACGGTCCCGATCGCCGCCGCGCGCTGCGCCTCCGCGCCCCTGCCGCTTGCCGGGCGCGAGCCGGTACCTGCCACCCCCGTCCCCGCGACCACAAGCGCGCCGCCCGCACAGAACGCGAAGTAGCCCGCCGCCAGCGGCAGTCCCGCGAGCGCCGCCGCCGCCGCGCCCGGGAAAGACATCATCGACAGCGTGTGCCCCGCAAACGTCTCGCGCCGCAGCACCATGAACCAGCCCGTCACCGCCGCCATCACCGCCGCGATGCCCGCCGCCTGCAGCGCATTGACCATGAACGGGTACGCCAGCAGCTCGCGCACGTCGGCCGCCAGGTCAAGCGTGAAGTGAGCGTTCATCCCAGCACCTGCCCCGGGCCCCGCCCGCGCAACTCGTGGCGCGGCCCGTGGTGGTGGGGCGCCTCGGGCTGGCCCACGACCACCACGCGCCCGTCGGAGGTCCGCAGGACCTCGATCGCCGAGCCGTACAGGTCGCTCAGCGTCTCGCTCGTCACGACCTCCGCCGGCGTCCCCATCGCCGCACGCCCGCCCGCGAGGTACAGCACGCGGTCCAGGTAGGGCAGCAGTGGATTCACGTCGTGCGCCACCAGCAGCACCGTCACGCCCTGGGTGCGGCAGATCTCCTGCACCAGTCCCGCCACCGACGCCTGGTTGGGCAGGTCCAGGCCGTCCAGCGGCTCGTCGAGGAGCAGCATCCGCGGGCGGCGCACGAGCGCCTGCGCGATCAGTAGGCGCTGCTGCTCGCCGCCCGAGCACTCCCCGATCGGACGCCTCGCGTAGCCGCTCGCGCCGACCCGCTCGATCGCCTCCGCCACACGCGCGCGCTCGGAGCGCGCCCGCGCCGAGAAGCGCTCCGCTCCCGGCAGCGGCACCCCCCAGCGGCGCCCGTCGAGTCCGAGGCGCACCACGTCGACACCGCGCACCCGCGTCGAGGCATCAAAGACCCGTCGCTGCGGCAGGTAGCCGATGCGATCGTTATGCGCCCCCGCACCGCCGCCCAGGACTGACACCGAGCCGCGCTCAAGCGCCAACAAACCCAGCAGCACACCCAGCAGCGTCGACTTGCCCGCGCCGTTCGGCCCGAGAACCGCCACGAACTCGCCCTCGCCCACCACGAGGTCCACCTCGCTCCACACCGAGCGGCCGCCGAGTCGCACCGAGGCGTCGCGCAGCTCAACCGCCACAGGCGTCTGCACCCTACCGCCCCGTCGCACGCCGCAGCGCACGACGCAGCCCTTCGAGCTCGGCGACCTGCCACTGCTCGAAGCTGTCGTGGGCAGGCGAGAGCGTCTCGGTGACCGTCGCGATCGGGATCCCCGCCGCGCGCGCGAGTTCGCTCACCCGCTGCACGTCGGGCGTCACGTTCTGGCTGTTGAGCACCCACACCGCGATCTCGTGCGTTTCGGCTTGGCGGTCGACCGTGCGCTTGTCCTGCGCCGTCACTTCGCCGCCCTCCGCGATCGCCTTCGCGAAACCGTACGGAGTCACGAGCTTCAAGCCGACGTATTCGCCGAGCCCCTCGAAGATGCTCTCGCTGTAGCCGACCGCGACTCCCGCGTAGCGCTCGCGCAGTTCGCGCAGCAGCTCCTCGTAACGCGCAAGGCCCCGCGTTTCGAGGAGCTCCTCGCGTCGCGCGAAGTACGCACGCGACGACGGGTCGAGCCGGTCGTAGTCGCGCACGATCTGCCGCACCACCGCGCGCACGTCGGAGGGGTAGTACCAGCGGTGCGGGTTCGCGCCCGCGCGCAGACCCAGCAGGCTCCCCACGTCGAGCACCGCGCGCCCTTCCAGCGGGGACGCCGCGAGCAGCTTCGACGCCCATTCGTCATAACCCAACCCATTGACGATCGCCAGCCGCGCGCCCGCCATCGCGCGCGCGTCCGCCGCCGTCGGTTCGTAGCTGTGGGGATCCGTCGCCGGGTTGACGATGATGCTGTGCACGCGCACGCGCACGCCGCCGAGCTGCGCCGCGAGGCTGCCCCAGAAGTTCTCCGCCGCCACCACTTCGAGCTTGCCGCTACCGCTACTGGCGTCGCCGCCTACCTGCGAGGCGCACCCGATCGCCAGGAGCCCCGCGACCAGCGCAGCGATGACCAGGGGAGCCAGGAGCGCACGCATAGCCACGCGACCATATCATGAGACTGAGTCTTGTTCTTCTTAAGCTGCGGTGCCGCTCACCCTCCGAGCGGCACCTCATGGCGGATCGCCGCGATCGCGCTCTCGCGGTCAAGCTCGTTGGGAGCGCTCTGATCGAAGCCAGTGAGTTCGAGGACACGTCGCGCGCTCGATCCGGGCCCACAGACCACGCGCAGCGCCTGACCGCGGCGGCGCAGGGCGCCGTGGAGCTTGAACAGCAGACCGATCGTCGCGCTGTCGATGTACGTCGCCGCACAGAGATCGAGCACCAGGCCGAGCGCGTCGTTGGGGAGGTCATAGGCGACATCCGCGAGCGACTCCACATTTGAGACATCGAGCTCGCCGGTCACCGTGACGACGAGCACGCCGTCGTCGTCGAAGCCCTCGATCTCCGCCAGCGGCATCGGCGGGCGGCCCTCGCCGCCTGGTCGCTCAGCCACGCTCATCGCTGGTGGGCGCCTTGCTCATGCGCACCGTCGTGCCCGCCGCGAGGTGCTGCACCTCAACCGTGTCCATCAACTGCTCGATCATTTTCAGCCCCATCCCGCGCTGGGATCCGCGCGGCGTGCGCCAGCGCCCACGGTCGGATACCTGAACGACGACATCCCCACCCGAGCGCTCGGCGAACAGATGAAACACGCGCCCCGACTCGGGGCCGTAGGCATGCTCGACCGCATTCGCGCACGCCTCACTGACAGCTAGCTTGATCGCAAACACGTCGTCCTCGCCGATCCCCATCTCCTGAAGCCAACGCTCCAGCCGGTGCCGCGCGAGTGACACCGACTCCGGCTCCGCCGGAAAATCGAGCTCCAGTCGCCCCTCGGCGGGGGCCGACAGCCGCACCGCGAGCAGCGCCATGTCGTCGCTCACGCCCGGACCGCCGGGAGCACGGGCGAGCACGTGGGAGCACAGCCGCTCCAGGTCGCCGGGCGCCGTGCTCAGCGCATCCCGCAGCCGCTGCAACCCCACGTCGATCGCCTCTCCGCGGCGCTCGACGAGCCCGTCGGTGTACAGCAGCACCGTGTCACCCACGCTCAGATGGCTCTCCCACGCGCGAAAGTTCGCGTGCTCGATCGCACCGAGCGGAGGGGCCGAGCGGTGATCGAGAAAGCGCGTCTCCCCGTCAGCGCTCATCAACAGCGGCGGCAGGTGGCCCGCGCTCGCAAAGCGCACTCGCGCGCTCTCGGGGTCGATCACCATGTACAGCAGCGTCGCCACCATGCCCGCCCCGTGTGTGCTCGCGACCAACGCGTTCAGACGCTCAAGCGCCGCCCCCGGAGAGGCCGGCTCCACCAGCGCGTAAGCGCGCAGCGCCGCGCGCAGCTCGCCCATCAGCGTCGCCGCGCGCACGCCGTGTCCGACGACGTCGCCGATCGCCAGGCCCACGCACCCGCCTGGCAGGACGATCGCGTCATACCAGTCGCCACCGACCTGCGCCGCGCGCTCGCTGGGCTGGTAGCGCGCCGCCATCGCCAGCGCCGGCGCCTGCGGCAGACGATCCGGCAGGAGATGGTGCTGGAGCATTTCCACGAGGCCGCGCTCGTGCTCGTAGCTGCGCGCGTGCTGGATCGCGATCGCCGCGCGGTCCGCGCTCAGACCGAGCACCACAAGGTCCTCCTCGCTGAAGCGCCGCGCCGTGCGCGAGCCCAACAGCAGCGCCCCCAAACGCTGGTCCCCCGCCGTCAGCGGAGCCGCGATCAGCGAACGCAACCCCACCGCGGCGAGCGCCCCCGGCAAGTCATGCTCACGACGCAGCTCAGGCACGTGCAGAGGCTCGCCGCCCACAACGGCTGCGAGCAATCCCTCGCTGGAGATCGCGCCGTACGGCTCAGCAGGCTTTCCATGCTCGCCGCCGGTGGCGAGCAGCGTGAGCCGGCTCGCCTCCCCGTCGCTCAGCAGCAGGCCGGCCGCGTCGGCGTCGAACACCGCGCTCGCGCGTTGCAGGATCTCACGCAGCAGCTCGTCGATCTCCAAGTGCGCGAGCGCCGCGTCAGAGATCCGCTGGAGCTTGCTGGCGGTGCTCGCGATCGTCTCCGCCTCAGCACGCGCACGGGCCTCGCGCACGCGCTCGCCGCGCTCGTGCTGGAGCTCGACGAAGACCGCAACCTTGCTGCGCAGCACGTCAGGCTCAAACGGCTTGGCCACGTAGTCAACAGCGCCGGCCGCATAGGCGCTGAAGACCTGCTCGACGTCGTCGGCGTGCGCCGTCAGGAAGATGATCGGGATGTGGCGCGTCGCCGCACGTGCGCTCACGAAGCGCGCCGTTTCCAGACCGTCAAGGCCCGGCATGTGCATGTCGAGCAAGATCACCGCAAACTCCTCGCGCAACAGCCGCCGCAACGCCTCCTCGCCCGAGCGCGCCGTCGCCAGCCGCTGTCCCAGCGGCTCGAGCACGGCGGACAGCGCCGCCAGGCTCTGCTCGTCGTCGTCGACCAGCAGGATGTCGGTCGACGCCGGCGGGGGCTCACGCGGCGCGGCCCGCGGCACCGCCAGTGGCTGTCCCAGAGTGCTCGAGCGTTGCTGTCCGGTCTGTGGACTCGCTCGCGTGAGCGTCACTGCTGCAGCCATGTCCCGATGAGCGTCAGCAGTCGCTCGGGCTCAACCGGCTTGGTGATGTAGTCCGACGCCCCCGCCGAGAGGCTGCGCTCGCGATCTCCCTCCATCGCCTTCGCAGTGACCGCGATGATCGGCAGCGAGCGCAGGTCTGGGATCCGCCGGATCGCCGCGATCGTCTCGTTTCCGTCCATGCCCGGCATCATGATGTCCATCAGGACGATCTCCACGTCGCGGTGACGTTCGAGCGCCGCCAGCGCCTCCTGGCCGGTCTCGCCGAAGACGACCTCCATGCCACGATCCTCGAGCAGGCTCGCGAGCGCGAACAGGTTGCGCACGTCGTCATCGACCAGCAGCACCTTCCTTCCGTGAAGCACCGCCGCGGCATGATGGCCGTTGGTCGAACGCTCCAGCTCAGCGCTCCAGCCGCCCGAGGGGCGCCGCGCGGGTTGGCGGTGCAGCGCCATCGCCGTCTCCGCCACGAGCTGCTCCGGGGTGTCGACGACGCTCGTCGCAATCGCGCCCGCCAGCCGCCGCAGACGCGACTGCTCGCGCGCGGTCAACGCACGATCGGGGCACAGCACGCACGCGGTCCCGCGCAAACGCTCCTCGGCCGCGATCCGCTCTAGCAGCCCGAAGGCCGCCGTCTTCGCGATCCCCCTTCCCAGCACGACACAGTCGAACGGCGGGCCCGCAAGCGCCGCCGCCGCCTCGCTCGCCGAGGCCGCCCTCACCGTCGCTACGCCGTCGCCGTTGCCGGCGAGTCCCGCGATCGCCTCCGCCGCTGTACTGCCGCGCTCCACGACCAGCACACGCCTGACCGCCGCCTCCGCATGAGCCTCGATCAGGGCCGGCGCCGGCGCACCAGTAGGGACCGGTACGCCGGCGGCCGCCGAGTTGGAGTTAGCGATCGCCACGAAGTCGCTCGTGTGCGCCACCGAGCTGGAAGAGTCCGACACCGGCCCGAGCTCCCCATAGGGAGCGTCAGACTCCGAGCGCGGCTCCAGCGAGAAGCCCATCGGCCTGGGATGGCTCAGCGGCAGGATCAGGGTGAACGTGCTGCCCTGGCCGACCGCGCTGAAGACCTCGATCTCACCGCCCAGCGCACGCGCGAGCTCGCGGCTGATCGAAAGCCCGAGACCGGTCCCGCCGTACTTGCGGCTGGTCGTGCCATCGGCCTGCTGGAAAGCCTCGAAGATCACGCGCAACTTGTCCGGTGGGATGCCCACACCCGTGTCGGCGACCGCGAACGCCACGCGTTCGTCGGGTCGCAGCGTGACGCTGAGCGTGACGCCGCCCGACTCCGTGAACTTGAACGCATTGGAGAGCAGGTTGCGCAGAATCTGCTCCAGGCGCTGCTCGTCGGTGAGGATCGTCTCGGGCAGCCCCGCTTCGGCGCGGATCTCGAAGCGCAGGTCTTTGTCCGCCGCGATCGGGTCGAACGTGCGCGTCACATACGCCTGCACGTCGGCCAGGCCCACGAGGTCCGGCAGGATCTCCATCTTGCCGGCTTCGATCTTCGAGAGATCGAGGATGTCGCTGATCAGCTGCAGCAGGTCGATGCCCGCCGTGTGAATCGTGCGCGCGAACTCGAGCTGCTTGTCGCTGAGGTTGCCCGCCTCGTTCTCCAGCAGCAGCTTGGAGAGGACCAGCAAGCTGTTGAGCGGCGTGC
>DASXOX010000102.1:0-9392 GCA_036493975.1 Solirubrobacteraceae bacterium | reverse complement strand
GGCGCCTACCCCTACACCCGCGGCGTGCACCGCGAGATGTACCGCAAGCAGACCTGGACGATGCGCCAGTACGCCGGGTACGCCTCGGCGAAGGAGTCCAACGAGCGCTACCGCTACCTGCTCTCCAAGGGCACCACCGGCCTGTCGATGGCGTTCGACCTACCCACCCAGTTGGGCCTGGACTCCGACAACCCGCGTTGCCTTGGCGAGGTGGGGCGCACGGGCGTGGCGATCGACACGATCGACGACATGCGCGCCGCCTTCGACGGCATTCCGCTCGACCAAGTCTCCACGTCGATGACGATCAACGCGCCCGCAGCGTGCCTGCTGTTGCTATACGAGCTCGTCGGCGAGGAGCAGGGGGTCCCGTCCGAGCAACTGCGCGGGACGACCCAGAACGACGTGCTCAAGGAGTACATCGCGCGGGGCAACTACATCTACCCGCCGGAGGCCACGATGCGCCTCACGACGGACCTCTTCCAGTACTGCCACGAGCGCGTCCCAAAATGGAACACGATCTCGATCTCCGGCTACCACTTCCGCGAGAAGGGCTGCTCGGCCGTGCAGGAGATCGCGTTCACGCTCTCCTCCGGCGTCGCCTATGTACAGGCCGCGATCGACAAGGGCCTCGACGTCAACGAGTTCGCCCCGCGCTTGGCGTTCTTCTTCAACGGCCACAACAACGTCTTCCAGGAGGTCGCGAAGTTCCGCGCGGCGCGGCGCATGTGGGCGCACATCATGCGCGAGCGCTTCGGTGCGACCAACCCGAAGGCAACGATGCTGCGCTTCCACACGCAGACCGGCGGCGTGACGCTCACCGCCCAGCAGCCCGAGAACAACATCGTGCGCGTCGCGCTGCAGGGCTTCGCAGCGGTCTGCGGCGGGACCCAGTCGCTGCATACCAACGGCTTCGACGAGGCGCTCGCGCTACCCACCGAGCGCGCCGCCAAAATCGCGGTGCGCACGCAGCAGATCCTCGCCCACGAGTCCGGCGCCGCGGACACGGTGGACCCGTTCGCGGGCTCCTACTTCGTGGAGGCCCTGACCGACGAGATCGAAACCCGCGCGCTGGAGCTGATCGCCAAGGTCGATGCGCTCGGCGGCTCGGTCAACGCGATCCAGTTCATCACCGGCGAGATCGACGAGTCCGCGTGGGGCTACCAGGAGCGCTACCGCATCGGCCAGGACATCGTGGTGGGCGTCAACTCCTACGAGGAGGAGGAACTCGAGGTGCCCGACCTGCTGCGCGTCGACCCCGAGTCCGAGCGCGAACAGGTCGAGCGCCTGACGGCGTTCAAGGCCAACCGCGACCAGGAGCTCGTAGAGCGCCGCCTGGAGGAGCTGCGGGCAGTGGCGCGGGGCAGCGAGAACCTGCTGCCCGCGATCCGTCAGGCGCTGAAGGACCGCTGCTCGATGGGCGAGGTCTGCGGGGCGATGCAGGACGTGTTCGGGAAGTACGCGCCGACGTTCTGAGGTTCTAGATTTTCGGGAACGGCCACATGTGGCCGTTCCCCCGGGACGTGCATGCACGTCCCGGCCAGCCGGCGCATGCGCCGGCTGGGACACTAGGATCTGCGCGATGACACCCGCCGTGACCTTCTACACCTTCGCGCTCGCGATCCATATCGCGGCGATTGTGATCGCTTTCGGCGTGACGTTCGCCTATCCGGTGATGTACGCGGTGGGCATCTCCAAAGAGGCGCGCTCGATGCCCGGCATGCACCGCATCCAGGACACCGTCGGCAAGTTCGTGATCTCACCGTTCCTCGGCCTCGCGTTGTTGGCCGGCATCTACCTCGCCGGCAAACTGCACAGCTGGAGCGACTTCTACGTGCAGTGGGGCCTCGGCGTGATCATCGTCCTGGGCGCGCTCGGCGGCGCCTTCTTCGCGCCCAACGAGCGCAAATTAGGCGAGCTGGCCGAACGCGACGTGCAGGCGGCCGGCGACGGCGAGGTCTCGTTCAGCGCCGAGTACCGGGCGCTGCGCGCGCGGGTGTTCCGGGTCAACCTGACAGGGAATATCCTGATCCTGCTGACGATCTATTTCATGGTCGCCCAGACCGGCGCCTAGAAGCCTGCTGGGCAGCGCGCTGTACCCTGAGGCTCTATGAGCGAGGGCTATCGAGTCGCCGTCGTCGGCGCCACTGGACAGGTGGGTTCGCTGATGCTGCGCCTGCTGCGCGAGCGCGCGTTTCCGGCGCGCGAGGTCGTGCCGTTCGCCTCAGCGCGCTCGGTAGGGCGCGAACTGGAGGGCGTGGGCGCGGTGCGACCTCTGAGCGAGGAGACCATTGCGGGCTTCGACCTCGCGCTGTTCTCCGCCGGTGGATCGACCTCCGGCGAATGGGCGCCGCACTTCGCCGACGCCGGCGCGGTCGTGATCGACAACTCCTCACGCTGGCGCATGCAGGAGGACGTGCCGTTGGTCGTCAGCGAGGTCAACCCGGATGCGCTCGCGCACCATCGCGGTATCGTCGCGAACCCCAACTGCTCGACCATGCAAATGGTCGTAGCCCTCAAGCCGCTCTACGACGCCGCCGGCATCGAGCGGCTTGTGATCTCGACCTATCAGGCAGTCTCGGGGACCGGCAAGCAGGCGGTCGACGAGTTGCTGGAGCAGTCCCACGCGCTGCTGCACGAACGCGAGATCGCCCCACCACAGGCTTACGCTCACCAGATCGCGTTCAACGCCTTGCCGCACGCGGGCTCATTCGCCGCGGGCGATGATCACACCGACGAGGAGCGCAAGCTGATGAATGAGACGCGCAAGATCCTCGGCGACGAGGCGATTCGAGTCAGCGCGACCTGCGTGCGCGTGCCCGTCGTGACCGGGCATTCCGAGGCGGTCAATGTGCAGACACGCCTGGAGCTCTCGCCTGAGCAGGCGCGCGAGCTGCTGCTCGCAGCGCCTGGCGTGACGGTGCTTGACGATCCGGCCTCGGCGCTCTACCCGCTCGCGGTCGACGCCGCCGAACGCGACGACGTACTCGTGGGGCGCATTCGCCGCGATCCCGGGCACGAGCGCGCGCTGGATCTCTGGATCGTGGCCGACAACCTGCGCAAGGGCGCCGCCACGAACGCCGTGCAGCTCGCCGAGGTCATGCACGAGCGCGGGTTGATCGCGCCGGCAGCGGACCGCGCCGCGGCTTAGCGCCCCGGCGTGCTTGTGCGAATCGCCACGCTGAAGGAGTCGCGCGAGTACACGCGAAAAGGGGGTTGATGCCCTCCACCGAAGTTCAGCGCACCCTTGTGAAGTCTCCGCCCGAGCTCTGGACCGAGCTGAGTGACCCCCAGTCGCTCGCGCGACACCTCGGAGAGCTCGGCGAGATCAGGGTCACGCGCGTGGAGCCGGAGAGCACCGTTGAGTGGGAGGCCGAGAACGTCCGCGGCAGCGTGCAGCTGAAGCCCTCGGGCTGGGGCACAAAGGTCACATTCGCCGTGACCCGCGACCTTCCCGAACCCGCCGTCGAGGACGAGCTGGAACCTGAGATGTCAGAGCCGGCGCTAGTCGAGCCCGGGCTAACCGAGCCCGAAGCCGCAGAGCCCGAACTGGCGGGAGCCGAGCTGGCGGAGCCCGAACCGATGGAGCCCGAGCCAGCGGAGCCCGAGCCAGCGGAGCCCGCTGCGGAACCGGCACCCACCTCGCGGAGAGGATTCTTTGCGCGCCTTTTTCGGCGCAGGCGCGCTGAGGTGCTCGCTCCCCAGCAAGCGCTTGACCCAGAGCCCACGCCCCAGGACGCGCAGGCGCCAACCCCCGAGCCGACGCCCCAGGGCACGCAAGCAGCGACCCCCGAGCCGACGATCGAGCCGGCGCAGGCGCCGGGACCCGAGGCCGCAACCGAGCATGCAGAGCCCCCCGCAGAGAATCGGCCCGATCTCGCGGCAGAGCTCGAAGCGATGGAAGCGACGATCGTCGAGCAGGACACGGCATTGCTGAGCGCCGTGCTGGACAGGTTGGGCGCCGCTCACCATCGCCCGTTCTCGCGCGGCTGAAGCTCCGCAAAGCCCCGAGCCCGTCGAGCGACACGTGAAGTTTTCTTGCGCCGAAGCGTTCCCTGAACGAGCCGTGGCGCCGACCGCGGATAAGATCACGCGCCCACGCCGATGATGAGAGCCAAAGCACCCGAGACCTACGAGGAGAAGCTCACGCAGCTGCAGGAGCTGCGCACCGCCGCGCTGCACTCAGCCCCCGAGGCGGAGGAGAAGCAGCACGCGCGCGGCAAGTACACCGCACGGGAGCGTGTGGAGAAGCTGCTGGATCCGGGTTCTTTCCAAGAGCTCGACACGTTCGTGCGCCACCGCACCTACGAGTTCGACATGCAGAAGAACCGTCCGTGGGGCGACGCCGTCGTGACGGGGCACGGAACCATCGAAGGACGCCGGGTGTGCGTGTTCAGCCAGGACTTCACGGTCTTCGGAGGCTCATTGGGCGAGGTGATGGGCGAGAAGATGTGCAAGGTCATGGACTTGGCTGCCAAGATCGGCTGCCCCGTGGTCGGCATCAACGACTCCGGCGGAGCGCGCATCCAGGAGGGAGTGGTCTCGCTGGGCTCCTACGGCGACGTGTTCCTGCGCAACGTGCGCTGCTCCGGCGTGATCCCGCAGATCAGCCTCGTGATGGGGCCGTGCGCCGGCGGCGCGGTCTATTCGCCCGCGATTACGGACTTCGTCTTCATGGTCAACGAGACCTCGCACATGTTCATCACGGGCCCCGACGTGATCAAGACCGTCACCGGCGAGGAAGTCGGCTTCGAGGAGCTCGGCGGCGCGATGTCGCACAACACGAAGTCAGGCGTGGCGCACTTCGCGTCCTCCGACGAGGACGCGTGCTTGGAGGACTGCCGCTACCTGCTGAGCTTCCTGCCGTCGAACAACCTGCAAACGCCCCCGCGCGTGCAGCCGACCGACGACCCATTGCGGATGGACGAGGCGCTCGACCACGTCGTCCCGGACAACCCGAACAAGCCCTACGACATGCGCGACGTTGTGCGCCTGATCGTCGACGACGGCGAGTTCCTGGAGATCCACGAACATCACGCCAAGAACATCATCTGCGGCTTCTCGCGCATGGACGGCTACACCGTCGGTGTCGTCGGCAATCAGCCAAACCAGCTCGCAGGTGTGCTCGACATCGACGCCTCGGCGAAGGCCGCGCGCTTCGTGCGCACCTGCGACGCGTTCAACATCCCGCTGCTGACATTCTGTGACGTACCGGGCTTCCTGCCAGGCACCGCGCAGGAGTGGGGCGGGATCATCCGCCACGGCGCCAAGCTGCTGTATGCGTTCGCGGAGGCCACGGTGCCGAAGGTCACGATCATCACGCGCAAGGCCTACGGCGGCGCATACGACGTGATGTCTTCCAAGCATCTCGGCGCGGACTTCAACTTCGCGTGGCCGACCTCCGAGGTCGCGGTGATGGGGCCCGAGGGCGCCGTCAACATCATCTATCGACGCGACATCGCTGGCAGCCCGACGCCGCAGGAGCGCCGCCAGACGCTGATGGACGACTACAAGGCGCGCTTCGCCAACCCCTACACAGCCGCCGAGCGTGGCTACATCGACGACGTGATCGTCCCCCACGAGACCCGCCCAAAGCTGATCGCAGCGTTCAGCACGCTGCACACCAAGCGCGAACCAGGCCCCAAGCGCAAGCACGGGAACATCCCGCTGTAAGCGCGCGGCGGCCATTCCGCCACGCGCCTCCGAGCAATCCGCGGCGGCCGAACTACCGGCGCCGCCGTCCCATCCGTTCGCCGAGCAGCAGCCACCAGGGATAAGTCGCGAACAGCAGCGCGGAGACCAGGTGTGTGCGCCGGCCTGCGCGTTTGGCGTCAAAGCGAAAGACCCCGGAGTTGAGCATCCAGTCGCGCCCGCTCTGCGCGCGACAGGCCTTCCAGATTGGGCGCGTCCAGGGACGGTCGAGATAGAGCGAGACGCTCGTCACCAGAAACGTGGTCGCCGTGGCCGTCTGCACGGCGCGCGCGGCGGGCGTGCGCTCGGGCATCAGCTTGCCGTAAGCGCGGCCGGTGGCGTACAGCCAGGGAGGGTCGATCAGGAAGGACATCGGGGCTCTCCTTTGTCGTCTGGCACACGCTTGCCGAGCAAGTGAAAGGCCACGCGGGTCGCGAGCGCCATGATGGTCAACTGCGGATTGACGCCGAGCGAGCTCGGCATCACGCTGCCGTCGGCGACGTGCAGCCCTTCGATCCCGTGTACGCACAGGTCGGAGTCGAGCACGCCGCGCGCGGGGTCGGCGTCGGCTCGGCATGTTCCGAGCGGATGAAAGGCCATCAACTTCAAGTCGCGCGCACGGGCGCGCTCAGGCGCGACGCCGTGCGCGAGCGGCAGGTAGACCTCGCGGGCCCCGGCCGCCTCGAAGAGCTCGCGCAGGCGCGCGAGGCCAATCCTGAACTTCGCGACGTCGACGTCGGCGATGTCGTAGTGGATCAGCGGTCCGCCGATTCCCGCCGCGCTGCCGACGCGACTGCCGCGACCGACGCCCAGGGGCACGTGCCCGTTGGGGCCGTCGCTGACCATCAGGCCAAACTGGGCGAGCTGCCTGTAGCGGGACATCGCGGCCGCGTGGCGGGCGCCGGTCAGCGGGAGCGAGAGCGAAACATAGGAGGGCGGCCCGGCGACGCTCTCGAACATGATGCCCTCGGCGGCGAACTCGTCGACGTAGAAGCTCTGGGGCACGCCGCGCGCCATGTCGACGGTCTCGTCCATCAGCGCAAACGCGGCGGTCGCGGGGTGCAGCACAAGGTTGCGCCCGAGCGCACCCGAGTCGCGACCGAGTCCGCTGCGCGCGAGCAACGGCGGCGTGTGAATCGTGCCGGTCGCCAGCACGATCCGCGGGGCACGGATCTCGACGCTGCCACCGTCCATCCGCACACGGACACCACACGCGCGGCGGTCCTGCGTGAGGATGCGTTGCGCGTCGGCGCCCGTCAGGATCCGAGCGCCGGCCGCGCGGGCACGTGGGATATAGGTGATGCCGGTGTGCTGCTTGGCGGAGGTCGGGCAGCCGAAAGCGCAAACGCCGGAGCCAACGCATCCGCGTGCATTGCGGCGCAAATAGCCGTGCGACCAGCCCAAGCGCTCGGCTCCACGACGCGCGACGGCGGCGTTTGCGCCGGCCAGCTCGGGATCGACCTCGGCAACCGAGATCGCGCGTTCGACGCGCTCGAAGCAGCGATCGAGTTCGGCGCCGCCCCACTCCAGCCCGTGCTCGGAGCGCCACTTGTCGAGCACCGACGCCGGAGTGCGAAAGCAGGTGCCGGAGTTGACAAGCGTCGTGCCTCCCAACCCACGCCCCAGAGGGAGCAGGACGGGCGGTGTGCCCAGCGTCGTGGTCCCTCCACCGTCGCGATAGAGACGCGCGAGCATCTCCAGCGGGCGCGCGCTGAAGCGGTCGGCGTCGTGCGCGGGGCCCTGCTCCAGCAGCACGACATCGGCGCCACCTTCGGCAAGCTCTGCCGCTACGACAGCCCCGCCGGCGCCCGCGCCGATCACACAGACGTCGGCATCGAGGCGCTCGCTCACGGCCGACCCTCGGCCCGGCGCAGCTCACGACCGCGCGCGGCAACCGCCTCGGCGTCCCAGCCAAGAGCTCGCGCGGCGGCGGGATCTTCGTAGCGCGCGGCGCCAAGCAGCCCGCACACGAGCTGCTCAGCCGAGGGCACATAGTGGAGCAGCTTCGCTCCGCGCCGCCGACTGCCAAGCGCGAGCAAGATCCGCAAGCCCGCACGCTGCGGCCATGGAGCGGCGGCGAGAAAGCCGTCGAGCACCTGGGACACAGGCGCAGCCTACAACGTCCTGGCCGCGCAGCCAAAGCGCCCGAGCCGGTCAGCGCCGTGGTCTTTCCGTTCGACGCCCAGCCGCGCTCGGGCGCGCGCACACACGTACGCGCGCGCGGCGGCCCGCGTCCGTCAGACTGTGGGTATGGCCAGCCATAGTCCCGCGCTCCAGTTGATCTCCCCCACGGCATCGCCCGCACAGGCCGCCGCGGTCGTGGCGGCACTGGAGCGGTTCATGCGCGACACCGCACCGTCCTTGACTCCGGCGGCCGGGGACCCTGAGCCTTGGACGCGGGCGGCTATGCTCGAAGCCGTGGGACATGAGGACGAGTGGCCTTCGGCCTGGGGGGATCCGCTTCCGTGGTGATGAGAGCCACGGCGCACACCGGCCGTTTGTGAAGTCCTGTTTCCCAGTCCTGGATAAATACCCAAAAGCCGCTAGCCTTTAGGGCCATCATTCTGCTTTCCTGTCGGCCGGCATCGTAGGTGCACAACGAAACAGCCCGGGGGCGCCCGGATCAGGAGGTCTAGTCAACGATGGAGTCAGCTTCGCCACCCAAGGCCCCGCGCGGCACGCTGGAGGACCCCGAGGTCCTGCAGAACGTGCCCGGGCACCTGATCCCGATCCTGCAGCGGGAGTTCGACGACTTCAAGACCGAGTCCACGAAATTCCTCGCCGGCGAGACGCCGGAAGACGAGTTCATCAAGTTCCGCCTCAAGCAGGGCGTCTACGGGCAGCGCCAGCCCGACGTGCAGATGATCCGTGTGAAGCTGCCGTTCGGCGGCGTGACGCCGGAGCAGCTGGAGAAGTTCGCGGAGGTCGTCGAGAAGTACGTACCGCTGAACAAGGGCCACATCACCACCCGCCAGAACATCCAGATTCACCACATCCCCCTTCCGGACGCCGCCGAGTTCATTCGCCAGATCAGCCAGGCGGGTCTGTCCTCCCGCGAGGGCTGCGGCAACACGATCCGCAACGTGACGGGCGACCCCTGGGCCGGCGTCGCCGACGACGAGCCCTTCGACATCACCCCGTACGCGGCCGCCTACACGCGTTACTTCGTGCGCCACCCGACCGTCCAGCTGATGCCCCGCAAGGTGAAAACGGCCTTCAGCGCAAGTGACGCCGATCGCGCGATCACCGGCATCCACGACGTCGGCTTCATCCCGAAGGTGAAGGAGGTCGACGGCAAGGAGGTGAAGGGCGTCGAGATCCGGATCGGCGGCGGCACCTCGATCCAGCCCCGGATCGCCCCCACGCTCAACGAGTTCGTGGAGCTCGACAACGGCGACTACTTGAAGTGGACCGAAGCGGCGTTGCGCATCGTGTTGCCGCAGCCCTCTCGCGAGGAGAGGCCGGCCTGGCTGATCTGCCGGATGAACTCGGCGGCGTCCGGCAGCGGGATGTGGTGAATCTGGATGTTCTGGCGGGTGGTGATGTGGCCCTTGTTGAGGGGCGCGAGCTCCTCGATCGCATCGGCGAAGGCCTCCATCTGCTCCGGGCTGACTCCGCCGTAGGGAAGCTTCACGCGGATCATCTGCACGTCGGGCTGGCGCTGGCCGTAGACGCCCTGCTTGAGGCGGAAGCCGATGAACTGC
>DASXOX010000101.1:0-4036 GCA_036493975.1 Solirubrobacteraceae bacterium | reverse complement strand
CCGGGCAAAGGGTTCACGCTTCGGTGCCGAGCGGTGCGCTGCCGAGTCTCGCGCACGTCGCGCCAATTGGGGTATCGCTCGCGTCGGCCCTCGTCCTGACGGCGCTCTTGCTGCTTGCCTCGCGGTTGCATGCGCGCCGTCGGCGACGCTATACGCGCCTGCTGGTCATGCCCTACCACGCTGATCACACGAGCGTCGAGGGGTTGGTCTCGATGTTCGAGTCGCTGCACGGGAGGCTTCTAGTCCCCGCTTGGCGACGTCTTGCGCTGGGGCAGCCATCACTTGCGCTCGAGGTCCACTGCCGGAGGGCCGACGCCGGCGCGCGGCTTGCCTCGCTCGCCATCGTGTGCCCGTCAGGTTCAGAGCGCCTCGCAGAGGCCTCGCTTCGCGGCGCCTATCCCAATTGTCGTCTCGAACGCACTCACCGGTTTCAACTCCAGACCCTGTCCGCGGTCGTAAAGTTAAAGAAGCGCACGGCATTCACCAAGCGCGCCAAGCACCTTGACCGCTTCGAGCTCGCGCGTCAGCCGCCCATGGATCGGCTGATCACGACGATGGCGGCCTGCCAAGAGGACACCCTCGTGCAGTGCGTCCTAACCCCGGCGCCGGCGCTCCTGCAGAGATATGCCAGACACCTGTACAAAAGTCACGAGGCCCATCTCTCGCGCACTCGACGCGAGCACCTGCTCACCCACGATCGCTCAATGGTTGACCTCGCCGAGCTTCGTGGGGGATTGGACATCCAGCACAGGCCGCTTTTCCTGCTGGACCTCCGCGTCGCTGCGAGGTCCCTGAGCGCGTGTCGGCAAGTTGCTGCGCAGCTGCGCAGCGAGAGCGCCGAGAACAGTCTCGTAGTGCGCCGCGGGCGCGCGCCGCGCCGGCTGCTCAGTCGCGTAGCGCGTGGCGAGGCAACGATGTGGCCCTCGCTTAGATGCATATTCGCATCGACTGAGCTCGCCGCGCTGTGGCACGCGCCGTCGGTTGAGTACTCCGCCGCGCCCTTCATCCGCGGCGCCCTGCCGGTGGCCACGGCGTCCCCGGCGATCATGCGACCCGCCGACGGATGCGCAGCGCTGCATGACGCGCTCGGGCCCGTCTGTGTCCATCCCCACTTGCGCCGCCACCACACTGCTGTCACGGGCGATACGGAACAGGGCAAGACGAGCTACCTCGCCGCAACCGTCGCCGAAGACCTGCGCCGCGCGTCCTGTGCCGTCGTCGTGCTCGATCCCAAGGGAGATCTCGCTGAGGCAGCGATCGGGCTCGTTTCCCAGCAACGTCCCTGCACGCTGCTCGACTTCGCAAACCCAACACTCGGTTTCAACCCGCTCGCCGCTGATGTCCCGGCAGACGCGATCGCCGATTACGTCGTCAATGCCTTGAGGCATCTCTCCAGTGACCCCGGCGGCCCAGCGACCGGTGATCGCTACTTGCGTGGGGCCGTGATTGCAGTGCTTGCTCACGATCCCAACGCCACGCTCTGGGACGTTGCTCGCATGTTGTCCGTCGGCGAGGATGGATACGCCTACCGCGCGCGCATCGGCGCTCACCTGAGCGGGCGGCCCAACTGCCAGGAGATCGCTGAGCTCTTCACCGCCGAGCTCGCCGCCCAGCTCGCCGACTCGCGCAGCACCACCACCGCGAGACTCGACGCGCCATTCGGCAAGCTAGCTCGACTGCTCGGCTCGCCCGACCTCAGGCGCGTCCTGCGCGCCGATCTCTGTGCCGTCGATCTCAGCCGCGTCATCGCACAACGCGAGGTACTGATCGTCCAAGGTGCTCCCACTGCGATGGATACGGCCGGCACATCCGCGCTGATGCAGATGCTCCTGGGGATGCTCGCTGCGGCGCTTGCCCGTCAGCACGAGCGCACCGAGCCGGTCCAAGGCACTGCGCTGGCACTGAAGGTCGACGAAGCGCCGCTCGTCCTCAGCCGCTACCTCACCGAGATGCTCGCCCTTGAGTGCTCCGGCGGCATCGAGATCACTGCGAGCTGGCGAACGGACGCTCAATGGGTCGACCGCGAAGTTCGCGGCCGCCTCGACGCGCTGTTTGCCCACCGCGTCTCCTTTGCGAGCAGCTCCGTCGCCGATGCTCGTGATGGTTCGCGCCTGATGATGGGCGCCTTCGCCGATGTCGTTCGCCCCGGTGTCAGCGGTTTGCCCGCAGTAGGTCGGCCAGATGCGCGTCTGCATCTCCCTGCTCACCACGCGATCGTCAGCTGGGTCACGCCGCAAGGGCGCCAACCACCGTTCCTCGCCCGTACCACCCCGATGTGGACCCCACCGGGCGCCAGGCATGGACCCTCGGCCGACCCCACGCCCCTTAACCCGTCAATCCATCAGCCGCCCGAGCAGGAGACCTCATGACACTTGCGACACCACCCAAGCAATCCCGATCCCATGCTCAGCGTCGCGCGCCTCGCGGCCGCCTGCGATCGCATCGCGACGGCAACGGCTTGTTGGGTCGCTACGCCGACCGCCACGGTCGTCCGCGCGAGGTGCTCGCCCGCCCCGGTTACGCAGGGAGCGTGCTCGTGATCGATCGCGACGCGCACACCCTGGGCGACCGCCGGCTCGTAGCGCATCTCGGCGCCGATGAGCCTCACGGGAATGCGGCGCTCGTATGCCGTCACTACCTGCAGGACTCCCGTGGCCGCTGGTGTCGTCCGGTCGCCGCCGAGGACCTCCGGTCCTCCGGGCTCGGCTCCTGCTTGCCCGGCGAGCCTTGTGGCAACGACGAGTCGCCCCGCGAGGCTGAGCCCCTCGACGCCGGTCTCCGGGGAGACCCCGCTCAGGCTCCTGCCACACTCGTTGACCCCGATGGCCGGATCTACCGGTTGGGACCCATAAGCGGCCGCACCTCGATCCCTGAGCTGCGCTGGCTGTGGGCGCCTGCTGAGGCGGACGCGTCGGAGCCAGATGGAACTCGCGATCGCGTAGATGCCCTAGGGTCGCAGACAGTGAGTCTTCGCGAGGTAATTGCGGGCTTGCAAAGTTACGAGCCCGCTCGTAGGTGCACGATCGAGGCGCTCGCGCGCCACCACGACGACCCCGCGATCTCGGTCGCAGCGTTGCGGGCGGAGCTGGCGCGCATGGACGCCAGCCGCATCGTGCTCAACCGTGGATTGCGCGAAGCGGTTCTGGGCGCAGTAAAGACCCGCGGACTGAGCATGAGCGAGATCGCTCTACGCTGCGGTCGCGTCAAGTACGACGCCCGCGGCAACGCCAGCGGTGAGACGAGCTGGCTGGCGCGTCGGGTCGGTATCGCGCCTGAGGGGGGCGAGCGCGAGCCGACGCCATGGGTGCACAGCGATGTTCTTGCTCTGATCGCCCGTTCGGGTCTCGGGATCAGCCCCCGCGAGGTCGAGCTCGGATGAGCTTGCAGTGCGACGTCCCGCGGTGTCTTCTCACTCAGGAGGCCGACGCACGCGCGTTCCATCCCAAGCGCGCCGTAGCCTTGGAATGGCGGGGTGGTGAATAACCACAAGGAGAGTGACGCATGTCGTATTCGAGCATCAATCGCACCGTGTTGGTCGGTCGCCTCACAAAGGATCCAGAGCTGCAAACGCTGCCCTCCGGAAACAGTGTCTGTGACTTGCGGATCGCCTGTAACGGTATCCGGCGCGACCCAGACGGCGGTTACTGTGAGCGGCCGCACTACTTCGACGTAAGTACCTTTGGAGCTCGGGCGGAGAGCGTGGCCCGCTACCTGACTAAGGGCAGTGCAGTCGCCGTGGACGGGCGCCTGGAATGGCGCGAGTGGGAGACCGCCGACCAGCAGAAACGGCAGGCCGTCAAGATCGTCGCGGAGTCGATCCAGTTCCTCGACAAGCGTGCGTACGACCGCGAGCGCGCTGACGGCGGCGATGACGGCGCTGGGCCGCAGGAGCTGCTCACCGGCGAGACCGCCGAGCGCGAGGTCGAGCTCGTTTTCTAGGCCAACCGTCGTTGTGGCCCGAGCCCGGTCGCGGGGCGCCGTGGGCGCTCCGCGACCGGCGGGACATGTCTTCGGTGCCCCGCGGGCTCACAGCGCG
>DASXOX010000100.1:0-42097 GCA_036493975.1 Solirubrobacteraceae bacterium | reverse complement strand
CGCTCTGGTGGGCGCAAGCGACTACCTCGAATACCCACAATCGACAGGAAGCTACGTGCAGCCGCGGTACCTGCTTCCGCTGCTCGCTCTCTATGGTGCCGGACTCGCGGTTGCGGCGCGCGGCGCCGGGCGCCGTTGGGGGCCCGTCCTCGGCGCGGCGATCGTTGTCCTGTTTATCGCCCACGATCTCTTCAGCGGTCTGCTCGAGATATCGCGGTTCTACAGTTGAATGGGCATTCAGCACCGATTAATTGTTTCTAGCCAACACGTTTCTCACTCCGTTATTCCATTTGTGGAAAATCGTGTTTTGCAGCCTAAAGGCAGGTTGAGGAAGACGGGTTCATCGACGTCGAGCACCGCGCGCCGATGCGGCTTGACGACGACCACAGCATGAACGACATTGTTGCCAGTCGATTTCGGGGAAGGACTGGGAGCCAGCCACATTGGTGACGACAGATGAGCACGAGCACCGAGAGCGCAGCGGTCATCGAGGACCGCAACGAGCCGAGTTGCCTGATCTCGGTCGTCATCCCCTGCCTTAACGAGGCCGAGAACATCGAGCGGTGCGTCACAATGGCTCTCCAGGCGATCGCGCTGGCAGGAATCTCCGGGGAGGTGATCGTCGCCGACAACGGATCCCATGACGGCAGCGCCGAGCTCGCCGAAGTTGCCGGCGCCAACGTAGTGCACGAGCCGGTGCGCGGCTATGGCAGTGCCTACCTTGCCGGGTTCGCGGCCGCGCAGGGTGAGTACATCGTGATGGCCGACGCCGACCTCACGTACGACTTCGGAGAGATCCCGCGTTTTCTCGCGGAGCTCGAAGCCGGCGCTGACATGGTGATCGGCAACCGTATGCAGAACATCCACCCCGGCGCCATGCCCTGGCTCCACCGCTATATCGGCAACCCGCTGCTCTCGCGCTTCCTGAACCTCTTGTTTCACACCGGCGTGAGCGACGCGCATTGCGGGATGCGCGCGCTGCGCCGCGACCGTCTCGAGATCCTAGACCTACGTGCGACGGGGATGGAGTTCGCATCCGAGATGGTCGTGAGAGCCGCGAAGGTGAAACTCGATATTCGCCAGTTTCCGATCGAGTACCACCCTCGCGGCGGCGAGTCCAAGCTCTCGAGCTTCCGCGACGGCTGGCGGCACCTGCGCTTCCTGATCCTGCACTCTCCGCGGCATCTGTTCATCGTGCCGGGGGGCCTCATGTCGGTGCTCGGAGCACTGATCAGCCTGACGGTGCTGGCCCATGTGGACGTGCTCGGCCGTCGCTGGGAGACCCACACCCTGATCGGCGGCTCGCTACTACTGATCGTCGGCCTGCAAGTGATCACGCTCGGCCTCTGCGCGCTCGCGTACGCCACCTATTTGATGGGCGAGCACGACCCGTGGTTCGACCGCATGTCCGCGCGTTACCGTCTCGAGCACGGCCTGATGCTCGGCGGCGCGATCGTGCTCGTGGGCGCAGCGATGATTGTGGTGATCGTGGTCGAGTGGATCGAACACGGTCTCGGTAGCCTCTCCGACGAACGCCTCGCGATCGTCGCCGCAACGTTGCTCGTGCTGGGCGTCCAAATCGTGTTTAGCTCGTTCCTGCTGAGCATTCTCGGCCTACGAAGAAGATAGTGCGCATCAGAGTTGCGCTGGTCGTAGGGGTGACCCTGATCGCGGTCTCCCTCGCTTGGACGCTTTCACGCGATCCTCAGGTGGTCGCGAGCGCCAACTCGGAATACACCCATAAGAAGATCGCGGCGACAACTACCCCAGCAGGGGCATGCCAAGGGCGGGAAACGCTGCCGCAGGGAACCTCGGCGATCCGCCTCGGTCTCACGGCAGTCGTGGGTCCGCGTGTGACAGTCAAGGTGCTGTCCGGTGCCCATCTGCTCGCCAGCGGAACGCGTGCGGCGGGATGGGAGGGTGGTTCGGTCACGGTCCCGCTGCACCCGGCAGCGCAACATGCCGCAACGGCCAAGGTCTGCTTCAGGATCAGCCAGATGAACGGGCCTGTCGAGATGCTCGGACTGCGCACCAGCCATGGCGCCGCACTCGGCCAGGAAGGGAAACGGCTGCCGGGGAGGCTGCACATCGAATACGTGCGCCCGGGCCACGAGTCGTGGTGGTCGATGGCCTCCGCGACAGCCCGGCGGCTGGGATTGGGGCGCGCCGCCGCCGGTAGCTGGAACGCGCTCCTCGTACTCGCGCTTGCCGCGACGTTGATTGCGCTTTCCTCATGGCTGCTCACGCGGGAGCTTCGGTGAGCACCCTCGCCGACCGACAATTGCCAATTGCTGCTCCCGCGACTCGGCGCAGATCGTCCGCTGGGACTGCGTTGAGAGCACTCCAACGCATACCGGCGGCCGCGTGGCTGTGCACGCTGGTCGCCCTTGTCAACGCCGCCTGCTGGTCGATGATTTCTCCCCCATTCCAGCTCCCCGACGAGCCGAGCCACTTCGCCTACGTTCAACACCTGGCCGAGACCGGCCATCTACCCTCCTCAAACGGCCACACATTCCCGCAGGCCGAGGAAGCCGCACTGATTTACCTACTCCAGCAAAAGGTCAGGTTTTCACCCGAAAACCAAACAATCTCCTCGCCGGCACAGCAGCGGACGCTCGAAAGCTGGCTTGCCCTGCCGCTTTCCCGCAGCCAGCCCGGCGATGCGGGCGAGGCGGCCGCGGAGCCGGCTCTCTACTACGCGCTCGAGACCGTCCCTTACCTGCTCGGGTCAGGTGGCACGCTGCTGGACAGCCTCGCCCTGATGCGGCTGCTATCGGTCCTGTTCGGCGGCCTCACCGCGCTGTTTTGCTTTTTATTCCTGCGTGAGGCGCTGCCGGGCGCACAATGGGCCTGGACTGTTGGGGGTCTCGGAGTAGCCCTAGCGCCCGTCCTCGGGATGATGTCGGGCGCGGTCAACCCGGACGCGCTGGTTTTCGCGATCGCGAGCGCCCTCTTCTACTGCATCGCGCGAGCGTTCCGGCGTGGGTTCACGCGAAAGCTGGCAATTGCCACCGGAGCGCTCCTCGCGGCCGGCTGCCTAACTAAGTTGATCTTCCTCGGCCTGGCGCCTGGAACGGTCCTCGCCCTGACCGTGCTCGCAACCCGCGAGGCCCGAGCATCTGGGCGCTCCGCGTACGGCTCGCTCGTGCTCGCGCTACTCGTCGCGGTGATCCCGCTTGGCCTGTATCTGGTCGACGACGCTCTCTCGGGGCAGTCGACCGTCAAATTTCTCGCCAGCGGAGCGGCGTTCTCTGGTGAACGCCACCACAAATCACTCCTTGGAGAGATCGCATATACGTGGCAGCTGTACCTTCCCCGCCTGCCCGGCATGACACCGGCGCTACACGGCATCTCGGGCGACCGGATCTGGTTCGAACAGATCGTCGGCAAATATGGCTGGCTGGACACCACATTTCCGGCGTGGGTGGTCAAGGCGGCGCTGCTTCCAGTGGCATTCGTGGCGGGGCTGCTCGCACGAGCCCTCGCGATCAGCCGGCGTGCGCTGTGGAGGCGGCGCACGGAGGTCGCAACCTACGCACTCGTCGCGATCGGGCTGCTGGCGATCATTGGCGCCGACGACTATCGGGGCCAGACTCCGGGGGAATACCTGCAGCTCCGCTACCTGATGCCGCTGGTCGCGATCGGCGGAGTCGGGCTGGCGCTCGCCGCGCGCGGCGCCGGGCGCCGCTGGGGCCCGCTCGTGGGCGCGTGCATCGTGTTGCTTGTGCTGGCCCACGACCTCTTTAGCCAGCTGCTCGTCATCTCGCGCTACTACGGGTGAGCGCCGGCTTCGACGCGCGCTGCATTTCGAGCATGCCGCGCGCGCTGCACGGCGCCGCTGCGCCCGGCCGGCAGCTCGGCCTCGACTCCCCGCTCACCGAGCGCACGCAGATAGCCAAGGTCCTCCTCGATCGTCCTTGCGGCGCGCTCAGCATCGAGCACCGGCCCGTGGCCGGGGATCGCATACGCGGCGCTCGGCGCGAGCGAGCTTAGGCGTTCGACGGTCGCGACGTACGCGTCCACCGGCCCCTCGAGCGATGGGATCTCGGCCGTGGATAAATAGTCCCCTGCGATGAGCACACCCGCCCACGGAACCCAGATGGCCATCCCGTCCTCGGTGTGCCCCCGCGCATCGTGCAGCTCGAGCTCCTGCTCGCCGATCCCGCAACGGCCCGGCACCGGGAGCGCCTGCACCGCGCCGAGCGCCAGCGGACGCGAGCGCTCGATCAGGTGCTGCTCGTCGAACGCGCGCAGCTCCCGCTGGGCCAACCCAGGCGCCGCGGCCATCCTCGCGGCGGTGCTCTCGGCGCAACCCAAGCTCAGCCCGGGAAATGCGATTCGCCCGAGCAGGTGGTCCCAGTCGCCATGAGTCGCAAGCAGGCCGCTCGGCTCGGGGTAGCCGGCCTGTTCGAGCAGGCTCGCCAACGCGTCGAGCTCATCCGGGAGCACGGGCGAATCGATCACGAAGACCTCCTTGCCGCTGCGCACGATCGCGCAGTTGGTCTGCCAGATCGCGCTCGTGACTAGTAGTACGTCGGGATGCAGCGCGACCGCGCGCACGCCGAAGAGCCTCAGCGGCAGCGCCGGCCGCGGAACCGCGCCGCCGGCAGCCGGCGGCTCACGAGATCCCCAGGAGCTTGGCGGCCTCGCGCAGGTTGGGAACTTCGGCGGTCGGCTTCTTCTGGGAGCCGCTGAGCGTCTCCTTGTTGCGGTTGACCCAGATCACGGGGACGCGCTGCTTGAGGCACGGCTCGACGTCGTGGTAGTGGCTGGATGCGACATGCACCCACCCTTTCTTGCCGCCGACCCGCCGCGCGCACTCGGTGAAGTGCGCCGGTTCGGGCTTGTAGGAGCGAACCTGCTGCGCCGTCACGACGAGGTCGAAGTCGATCGGGATGTGGCGGCGCGTCTGGCCGAGCAGCTTGTCGTCGATGTTGGAGAGCAGCCCGAGCTTGTACTTCTTGGCGAGCTTCTGCAGCTGCGTGGTCGTCTCCTTAAACGGCTTCCAGCGCTGCACCGAGTCCGGCAGGAAGCCCGAGCGGGAGGTTTCCAGCGGCCACTCCAGGCGTTTGGTGATCTCCAACGCCGTGCGTCTGAGCACCTCGGCGTAGAGCTCGTAGGAGCCGGCCTCGATTTCGCGGGAGACCTCGTGGAACAGTCCAATCAACACGGCGCGGTCGAGCTCGACGCCGTCGCGCTCGGCCTCGCGGGCGAACGCTTCGTAGATACCGGTCTCCCAGTCGATCAGGGTCCCGTAGACATCAAATGTGACGAACGTGACGTTCTTCGGTATGGGCATTGCGCGGGCATTATGCCCTGCATCGGGATCCGCGCGCGCTCAGCCTCGATCGGCTAGCATCCCGCGCCGCCATGGACCTGTTGGAGTATCAGGGAAAGCAGCTGTTCGCCCGCCACGGCCTCGAGGTGTCCTCGGGCAAGGCGGTCACGAACATCGAGGACGCGGTGGCCGCGGCCACTGAGGTCGGCTATCCCGTCGTCGTCAAGGCCCAGGTACTGATCGGCGGACGCGGCAAGGCCGGCGGAGTCAAGCTCGCAGCCGACGAGGAGCAGGCGCGTACGCACGCGAGCAACATGCTCGGCATGGACATCCACGGTCACACCGTGCGCAAGCTGTGGATCGAGCACGCCAGCGACATCGCGACCGAGTACTACGCCTCGGTGCTGCTGGACCGCTCGGCCAAGCAGCCGCTCTTGATGTTCAGCACCGAGGGCGGGATGGACATCGAAGAGGTCGCCGAGAAGACCCCCGAGAAGCTCATCCGCCATCACGTCGACGCCCTCGCGGGACTATCGCGGGAGGAGGCCGTGAAGATCGCGACCGACGGCGGCGCCGATGCGGATGTGATCGAGGGCGTGGCGGATGCCCTGGTCGCGCTGTATGAGGTTTGGATCCAGGAGGACGCGACGCTCGCCGAGATCAACCCGCTGATCGTGACGCCCGAGCGCAAGGTCAAGGCCCTCGACGCAAAGGTTTCGCTGGACGGCAACGCGCTCTACCGCCACCCCGAGAACCAGGGACTCTCCGACGTGGAGAACGAAGACCCGATCGAGCGCCGTGCCAAGGAGCAGGGTGTTCAGTACGTCGCGCTCGACGGCGACATCGGGATCCTCGGCAACGGCGCCGGCCTCGTGATGTCCACGCTCGACGTCGTCGCACAGGCCGGCGGGCGCCCGGCGAACTTCCTCGACGCCGGCGGCGGCTCGGACGCCGCGAAGGTCAAGCAGGCCGTCGAGCTGATCCTCTCCAACGAGTCCGTGAAGGCCGTGCTGTTCAACATCTTCGGCGGGATCACGCGTTGTGACGAAGTCGCCAAGGGGCTGATCGCGGCCTTTGAAGACCTCGGGGCGGGTGGGAAATCAATCCCGTTCGTCGTGCGCCTCGACGGCACCAACGACGTCGAGGGCCGCCGGCTGCTGGAGGATGCGGCGCTTCCCAACGTGCACGCAGCCAGGACGATGAACGAAGCGGCAGAGCGCGTCGTCGCGCTGGCGCGGGGGGACGCGAGCTGATGGCGGTGCTGATCGACAACGACACGCGACTGGCAGTTGCGGGCATCACCGGCCGCGAGGGCTCCTTCCACACGCTGGGCAACCGACGCTACGGCACGAATGTCGTCGGCGGCGTGACGCCGGGCAAGGGCGGCCAGGACGTCGAGGGCATCCCCGTATTCGACAGCTGGGCCGATGCAGCCCGCGAGACGCAGCCCAACACCGCGATGATCTTCGTGCCGCCGCGCTTTGCGGCGGACGCGATCCTGGAGGCAGCGGCGGCCGGTGTGGAGCTAGTGATCGCGATCACCGAGGGCATCCCGGCGCACGACGAGCTGCGCGTCTACAACACGCTGAAGCGCGACTTTCCGGGCACGCGCCTGATCGGCCCGAACTGCCCGGGCATCCTCTCCCCTGGAAAGGCGAACGTGGGCATCATCCCCGCGTCGTTCTTCAAGGAGGGCAATGTCGGCGTGGTCTCGCGCTCGGGCACGCTGACTTACCAGATCGGCAACGAGATCGCGCAGGCCGGCTTCGGCAACAGCTCGATCGTCGGGATCGGTGGGGATCCCGTACCCGGCTCCTCCTTCGTGGACATCATCGAGCTTTTTGAGGCCGACGAGCAGACCGAGCTGATCGTGCTCTCTGGCGAGATCGGCGGCTCGGCGGAGGAGGAAGCCGCCGACTACATCGCCGAGCACGTCAGCAAGCCCGTCGTGGCCTACATCGCGGGCTTCACCGCGCCGGCCGGCAAGCAGATGGGCCACGCCGGCGCGATCGTCTCGGGCAGCTCGGGCACCGCCGCCGCAAAGGCGCAGGCGCTGGAGGCCAAGGGAGTGCGCGTTGGCCGCACCCCCACCGAGGTCGCCGAGCTCGCCGTCCAGATCCTGCGCGGATAGCGTCCGCGGCGGCTCGCAAGAGCCCGCCCAAAAGTGGGCACCCCGCCGCGGCGAGCCGAGAGTAGGATGGAGTGCCAAGCGCGCCCGCATGACCGCGATGACAGACATGTTCGCCAGCGAATCCAGCGTTCCCGGCAGCGCCCCAGCAGAGGGCGTCGCCTCGCAGGCGGGCGACGTGACCGGCACGCTCGCCGAGCTCGAGCGCAAGCTGCGCGAGCTCGAGCGCGAGCTGACCTCGATCGGCAGGCGTCGCGACGCCGGCGATGCCGCGCCGACGGCCGCGTCCCCGACCGTGCAAGCGGTGGAGCCCCCTGCGCCTCCGGCTGTGCAGGCTGTGGAGTCCACGCAGGCTGTGGAGTCCACGCCGATCGCGCACGAGGCGTATGCCATCGCCGACGAGCGCCCCGCGCCGGTACAGCCGATCGGACGCCTGGTGGACGAGGCAGTCGAGCCCCCGCAGGCGCCGCAACGAGCAAGGCCCACCGAGGCCCAGCTCGAGAGCCTCGCCGAGCTGCGCCGCTTCCGCGACCGGCTCGAGCGCTTCGGGCGAGAGCTCGCGGTCGAGTACGACGCGCTGCTCGGCAGGGTGATGTCTGGCCTCTCCACCGCCCCAGCCGCCGGCGCTCAGGCCGCACAGCCGGTCGCCTCGACCCCTCCGACACCCGAGATCTCCGAGGCCGAGGCTCGCGAGAGCGCACTGTTTGAAGGCCGCGTCGAGCTGGGCGTGGGTCCCTTCTACGACATCGGCGCCCTTGGCGCGTTCGAGCAGCGACTGGCGAGTCTGCCCGGGGTCGGGGAGGCTTCGGTACGACGCTTCGAGGCAAGCCACGCCGTGGTCGACGTGCGCCTCGCTGCGCCTGTCGCGCTCGTGAAGGAGCTGCGCCGCGCGCTTAACAGCGACTTCAGCGTCCGCGAGGTCGCCAGTGGCCGCATCCTGCTGACGTTCGACGACGCCTGAGGGCGCTACCACCCAACGGCGCCTGGATCCTCCGCTGCGGCGGCGGAAGCTGGAGCGTCTTCGCGTAAGCTTCGCGACGATGACCGAATCCACGATCTCCTTCGCCCGCGGCGCGCCATCGCTCGACATCATCGACGTCGACGGCCTGCGCGACGCCGCCGAGCGGGCGTTCGCGAACGACCCGGCGGGCACGACCGCGTACGGGACCGCAGTCGGCTACGCGCGACTGCGCGCGTGGATCGCCGAGCGCCACGGGGTCCCGATCGAGCACGTGATGGTCACCAACGGCTCGATGCAGGCCGACGCGTTTCTTTTTGAGGAGCTCGTGCGCGAAGGGGACGACGTGATCGTGGAGCGCCCCACGTACGACCGCACACTGCTCTCGCTGCGCGAGCGCGGCGCACGCGTGCACCAGATCCAGCTGCTGCCCGATGGAATCGACACCGACGCGCTGGGCGAGCTGCTGGCGGGTACCGGCTCGGCTGCAGCACGACCAAAGCTTGCGCACATCATCCCCAACTTCCAGAATCCTGCGGGCTACACGCTCTCCCCGGAGAAGCGAGGAGCGCTGCTGGCGCTCGCCGCCAAGCACGACTTCATGGTGTTCGAGGACGACCCCTATGTGGCGCTGCGCTTCAGCGGCGAGATGCTGCCGACGATGCTTTCACTGGACCCCGAGCGCGTGGTGTACGCGTCGTCGTTCTCCAAGACCGTCTGCCCGGGGATCCGCGTCGGCTACCTCGTGGGACCGCCCCAGCTGATCGCGGCGATCGTGCGTCGTGCGACGAACACCTACATCTCCCCGAGCATGGTCGCGCAGTCGATCGTCTACGAGTTCTGCGCCTCCGGTGCGCTGGAGCGCTCGATCGAGACCGTCAGAACAGCGCTTGCCAAGCGCGCCAAGACGCTCGAGACAGCGCTGCGCCAAGAGCTCCCCGAGGCCCAGTTCGTGACGCCGGAGGGCGGCTACTTCATGTGGGTCACCCTGCCGGAGGGCACCGACGTGGGCGCACTCGAGCAGGCCGCCAAAGAGCGCGGAGTGGTCTTCGTGAAGGGCACCGACTTCCTGCTCGAGGGCGGGGAGAACACGCTGCGTCTGGCCTACTCGGGCGTCACACCCGAGGAAGTCCAGGAGGGCGTTGTGCGACTGGCTGCAGCGGTGCGCTCCCTGCAGGGCGCACCGGCGTAGCGACTCGCGACTCGCGCCGCCGAGCGGGCCCTCAGCGGCCGTAGCGCTGCTGGCCGAGGACCAGCTGCTCAGGTAGCGCCGTGCGCGGCGGCGGAGATGGATCGGCCACTACCGAGACGGTCTCGGCAACGCTCGGGGTGACCGCACAGCGACGCCCATCGGCGGTCTGCACGGCTACCTCGTGGCGATCGCTCGCGACAAGCGTGCCTTCGAGGCCCGGCTCCAGCCCCGTGTCCTTGAGGTAGCGCAGCAGATCCTCGGCCTCGTTCTCGAACCGCAGCACACGCACGGAGGCATCCAGCGAAACATCGGCCAGCGGGACCCCTACCTCGCGCGCCCCGGCGACGATCGGATGGCCGTGCGGACAGGTCTTGGCGTCTCCAATCGCCGCCAGCATCCGCGCTTCGAGCGTGGGGGACATCGCGTGCTCGAGTCGCTCGGCCTCCTCATGGACCTCATCCCAAGGGACGCCCAGGACGTCGGTGAGGAAGCGCTCGATCAAGCGGTGGCGACGGACGATGCCCTCCGCCTCCTGTGCGCCGTCGGGCGTGAACGCGATCGCACGACTCTGGCCGCGGATGATGTAGCCGTCGCGTTCCAGGCGCCCGATCATCTCGTGCACCGTGGGGGCGGAGAGCTGCATCGCGCGCGCGACATTGGCGCCGGTCATCGGCAGACCCGCCTCCTGCAGCCAGAAGAGGATCTGCAGGTACTCCTCCTCCCCCACCGTCGCGCTTTCGCCAGCCATGCCAGAGATGCTAGACCGTCACGCGCGATCGCCGGCGGACGGCGCTCGCTCTCAGCTGTAGAGCTGCGCGAACGCGCACTCCCGCGGATCCTTGTCCTCGCGCCAGCGGCGCAGCTTGGCCCCGTGGCGGATGCGACCGGCGGCGACGTGGTCGAAGTCGATCTCGATAACGAGCTCCGGACGCAGCGCGACCCACTCCAGGTCCCGCCCGGCGCTCCAGCGGCTGGGGTCGGCCGAGCCGCGCTCACCGGTCTCGTACGGCTCGAGGAACCCGACCAGTCGGCGCTTCTCGGCGGCCGCAAGCCCAGAGCAGTGCCCCACGACGCGCAGCTCCGATCCGTCGTACAAGCCCAAGATCAGGGCGCCAACGGTGTCCGGCTCCTTGCCTGGGCGCCACCCCACAAGCACTGCGTCGATCGTGCGCACACGCTTGACCTTGACCATTCCACGACGCTGCCCCGGCAGGTACGGCGCCGAGCGCTCCTTGGCCATTGCCCCCTCGGCGTCGCGCAGCCAGCGCTCAGCCTCCTGTGAGGTCGCGGCGATGGGCATCAGCTCGACCGGGGCGTCCGCGAACTTCGGTCGGGCGAGCAATGTCTCCAACGCGGCCCGACGCTCCTGGAAGGGCCGCTCGAGCAGGTCCTCCTCCTCGCGCGCCAACAGATCGAAGGCGACGTAGACCGCTGGTGTCTCTCCGGCGAGGCGCTCGATGCGCGACGCGGCGGGATGGATGCGTTGCCCGAGCGCGTCGAAGTCCTCGCGCCCATCGGCGCCACGAACGACGATCTCCCCGTCGAGCACGTAACGCCCCGCCGGGAGGTGCAGCTCTGGGAAGTAGCGACCGAGCGGCCGGCCGTTGCGCGACTGCAGAAACACGTCCTCGCCATCGACGAACGCGAGACAGCGAAAGCCGTCGAGCTTGACCTCGTAGAGGTACTGCTCGCCGGTCGGCAGCGCACGCCGCGAGAGCGCGAGCTGCGGCTTCAGCGGAGGCGTGAGCGGGACGCTCATGACTTCGCGCGGCTGGGCTGAACGCGCCGCGGCTCCCCGCGCTGCTTGCGGAAATGCGGCGGCCACGGAGCGTCTCCGAGCCCGTCGCGTTCGTCGCGCGCGGCAAGCTCGAGCAACGCGTCGAGCGAGCCAGCGTGTCGGTCGATCTCGGCGCCCGGATCCCCGCGCTCGCGCAGGCGTGCCGGGACCGTGTCCAGGCGCAGCTCGGCCGGGTCGACGTCCGGGACCTCGTCCCACTCCAGCGCACAGGAGACGCGCGCGTCGGGGACCGCGCGGACGGAGTAGACCGAGGCGACGGTACGGTCGCGGGCGTTCTGGTTGTAGTCGATGAAGACGCCCTCGCGCTGCTCCTTCCACCAGCGGCTGGTGGCGCGACCGGGCATGCGCCGCTCGACCTCGCGCGCGAGCGCGAGTGCGGCGCGACGCACCTCGTGAAAGTCGTACTCGGGGGGAATGCGCACGAACACGTGGATCCCGCGCGAGCCGGAGGTCTTGGGAAAACCGCGCAGACCGTGCCCCTCCAGCACCTCGCGCACGCCGAGCGCGACCTGGCGCACCTCCTCGAAGGGCACGTCCGGCTGGGGATCGAGATCGACGCGCAGCTCATCGGGGCGATCGAGATCGACACGGCGCACCGGCCAGGGGTTCCAATCGATCACACCGAGGTTCGCACCCCACACGAGGTGCGCGGCGTCGTTGACCACGAGCTCGCGAGCATGGCGACCACTGGGGAACGTCACCGTGGCGGTCTCCAGCCAATCCGGCGCGGACTCCGGGACGCGCTTCTGAAAGAACGGCTTGCCCTGAACGCCGTCGACCCAGCGCTTCATCACGCACGGACGCTCACGCAGGCCGAGCAGGACGGCCTCATGACACTCGACGTAGTAGTTGACGAGGTCGATCTTCTTCAGACCGCGCTCCGGAAAGAACAGCTTCCCGGGGCTCGAAACCCGCAGCTCGCGCCCCGCGGCGTGCACGGTTGCGTATTCCTTCTCCTCGGCCATCCCTGAAAGGATGCCTGACTGTGATCTCGCAGACCGTGCTCGTCGCGCTGGAAGCCTTTGAGGGCGATCTCGATGCGGCTCGCGGGGCGGCCGCCGTCGGGCGTGGCTTATGCGTAGGGGAGGCGATGCTCGAAGTCGACCTGTGCCCGCTGGACGGCATCGGCGACGCACACGCGCACGAGCCCTCGGCGATCGCGACGCGCCTCGCGGAGCTCGACTTCGACACGCGGATGCGCGCCGCACGAGCGGTGGTCGTCGGTGCGGGCCGGTTGGACGAGGCGACGCTGCTCGGCAGCGCGACGTTCGAGGTCGCCACACGCGCGCGCCAGGCCGGGGTACCGGCCTATGCGGTGACAGCGGTCAACGCGCTGAGCCCATTCGATGCGCGGATCTTGGATCTGCAGGTCGTCCTGCAGGCGCGCGACGTGCGCGGGCTGCGCCGCGCCGGGGAACAGCTCGCGGAGATCGTGTAGGTCACAGGAAGCACTGCCCCTCACCGCGATACGTAGGGACCTCCTCGACGACACGCTCGCCTTCGATCAGGTGCAGGCTCGCGAAGCGCTCGCAGAGCTCCCCGGCCTTCGTATGACGCATCCACACGCGATCCCCGACGGCGAGCGCATCCGCCCGATCGCCGAGCAGGGGCGTCTGAACCTCCCCGGCGCCCTCCTGGCCGTCGAGGCGCAGGCCGGCGGGGAGATAAGGGCGCGGTAGGCGCGCGCGATCGCCGGGTCCGGAGGCGAGATAACCGCCTCCAAGCGCCGTCGCGACACCGGGCCGGGGCCGGCGCACGACGGGCAGCGCAAACACAGCGGCCGGGCGCGGCTGGAAGGCGCGATAGGTGTCGAACAACGCCGGCCCATATAGCCCGGAGCCGGCCGCGATCTCGGTGACGGCGGCCTCGCGCGCGGTGAGATGGAGGCTGCCGGTGCCGCCGCCGTTGACGAACTCCAGCGGCGCGAGCGCACGCACCGCTTCGACCACGGCGGCGCGACGCACGGCGAGCTCGCGCGCGGAGGCCGCCTGCAGCGCACGGATGGCGATGCCCCGCGCTCGCGGGGCCAGCCCCGATCCTCCCGGCGCATCGCCGAGCCCGGCGATCTGAGCCTCGTAGGCCATCAGACCGACGAGCTGCAGGTGGGGGCGGGCCAGGACCTCGCGAGCGAGCGCGGTGGCCTGCTCAGGCGTGTGGACGGGCGAGCGCTTGGCGCCAATGCGAATGCGTCCACCGAGCGCCCACAGGCCGGCGTCGAGCTCGAGGCAGACGCGCACCCGGCTCTCGTCGGCCCCGTCGGCAGACCCCGCTCGCGGTCCACCGGCCATCTGCTCGACGGCGACGTCCAGCAGCTCGAGCTGGGCGCGGCAGTCGATCATCACCGCGATCGCGCTCTCGGGCCGCGTGGCGCTCAGCGAGACGAACTCGCGCAGGGCACGGCGATCGGTGGTGGGATAGGCGACGACGATGTCCCGGGCGCCGTGTTCGGCCAGCCACAGCGCCTCGGGCAGGGTGTATGCGAGCGTGCCCGCAAAGCCCGGGCGTGCTAGCACGCGCTCCTGCAGCGCGCGGCAGCGCACCGACTTACTGGCGAGCCGGATCGGCTTCGGGATCGCCCGGCGTTCCATGTCGGCCGCGTTGGCCCAGAAGGCGTCGAGGTCGACGACCGCGAACGGCGGGTCGAGCTCCGCGGTGGCCCGTTCGAGGCGCTCGAGCGGATCAACCATCGAGGGGTGCCGGCAGGCCAGTCGTCGAGTGAGCGGGCCCCGGGGAAGCTGGTCCCAAGACTCGCTCGACGTATGCGTTGGAGAAGCGCCCGTCCGGGTCCAGCCGCCGGCGCACCGCCTGGAAGCGGTCCCAGTCCGGGTAGCGCGAGCGCAGGGTCTCGGCCGTCTGGAAATGTCGCTTGCCCCAGTGGGGGCGCCCGTCGAGCTCATCCATGATCGCCTCGACCGCGCGGAAGTATGGCTCCCAGACCATCCCGCGATACATGTGCACGGCAACGAAGCCGCTGTCGCGACCGGCGGCCGTGCTGATCAGCGCGTCGTCGGCCGCGACGGTGCGGACCTCGATCGGGAACGGAACGGCGAACCCGTCGCGATAGCCGCCGCCGCGCGCGCGGTCGGCAACGAGCTCCAGCACCCGGCGGACAGCCTCCACGGTGCGCTCGCGCGGGACTGCGTACTCCATCTCGGTAAACCGAACGAGGCGGGGACTCGCGAAGATCCGGTCGGAGCGGTCGATCCGCCGAGTCGATCCCGCGAGGCGCGTGACGAGCCGGTTGATACGCGGGATCTGCGCGGGCGCGCGCCGGCCGATGCGACAGAAAAGCTCGAAAGCGTGGTTGGTGAGCAGCACATCGTTCGCGTACGCCGTGAGCCGGCCACGGGGGCGCGCCGGCAATGCGGTGCGGTTGTTGGTGCGGGTGAGCGCGGTGTCCGCATGTGGGAAGACGTAGAACTCGAAATGGTCGTTGGCGTTCGAAAGCTCTTGGAAGCGCTCGAGCGTTTCCTGCAGTGGCGCCGGGCGGTCGAGGCCGTCCAAGCGAAAGGCGGGCACACAGCGCAGGGTGACCTCGGCAAGCACGCCGAGCGCGCCGAGCGAGACGCGCGCGGCGCGGAATGTCTCAGGGTCGTGCTCGGCGGAGCACTCGAGCGTCGAGCCGTCGGCGAGCACGAGCTTCAGCGCGACAACCTGTGAGGGAATGTTGCGCAGTCGCGCACCGGTGCCGTGGGTCGCGGTGGAGATCGCCCCGGCGATGCTCTGGACGTCGATGTCGCCGAGGTTTTCAAGCGCCAGCCCGTGCTCGGCGAGACGCTCGCTCAGCTCCCGGATTGTGATTCCGGCCTGCACCCGCACGAGCCCGGAGTCGCGGTCGACGTCAAGTACACGGTGCATGCGATCGAGCACCAGCAAGCGTCCGTCTGTGAGCGCGACATCGCTGAATGAGTGCCCCGAGCCGACGACCCGCACACACTCACCTCGGGCCGCGGCACGTTGCAACGCGAGCGAGATCTCCGAGATCGAAGCGGGGTGCTCGATCTCGACTGGGCGACAACGCTCGTCGCCTGCCCAGTTGCTCCAGTCCCGTGTGGCGCTGGCGCTCATCCTTGGATGTCGACCGCTAGGCTCGCTCACTGCATGACCGAGCGTACCCCGACCCGTGCGCGCTCGCTTCCCACCCCGGGGGCCAGACGGGCGACAGTGATCGGCGCGGGCTCGTTCGGGACGGCCCTCGCGGTCGTGCTGGCACGCGGCGGGCTGCGCACGACTTTGCAGGCGCGAACGGCCGAGCAAGCGCAGGAGCTGGCATCCGAGCGCGACAACCGTCGGTATCTGCCCGGCGTCGAACTGCCGGCGCAGTTACGAATCGAGCCGGCCTCGGCGGGCGTGGCGAGGGCCGACTACGTGTTCCTGGCCGTGCCCTCGCAGGGCCTGGAGAGCGTCATCGCGGGCCTGAGCGACGCCGGCTTGGGACGCCGCACGGCGGTCGTGTCCGTCGCCAAGGGCCTCGTCCCACCCACGGGAACCCCTCCGACGGCCGTCCTGAGCACCGCATTCGGGGCGCACCGGGTGGCGTGCGTCGGCGGACCGGCGCACGCGCAGGAGATGGTTCACGCCGGCGCGGGGCTCGTCGCCGCCTCCAAGGATGAGGAGCTCGCGGCCCAACTGGCTCAGGTGTTCATGCGGGCGGGGGTCGTGTGCGAGCGCTCCAACGATCCGCTCGGCGTCGAGCTGGCGGGCGCCGCGAAGAACGCGGCGGCGCTGGCGGCAGGGGCAACCGAGGCCCAGGGCCTGAACGCGGCGGGCGCCGCCGCCGGGCACATCTTCGCCGAGGTGTGGCGCTACGCCGAGAGTCTCGGCGCGAGACCGGAGTCGATGATCGGCCTGGCGGGGGCCGGCGACCTCGTGGCGACGGCACTCGCGAAAGAGAGCCGCAATCGTCGTGCGGGCGAGCTGCTCGCGGCAGGCGTACCCGCAAGCGAGATCCCGGCCATGATCGGTCAGGCGGTCGAGGCGCTGCAGTCGGTGCCGCTGCTGGCCCGGGCGCTGGAGCACGCAGGCGGAGAGGGCCCGACCGGGCGCAACGGCGCGGAGGGCGCCAACGGGGACAATGCCCGCCGTGAGAGCCGAGCGCCGATCACGAGCGCTCTCGGCCGGCTCATCTCAGGCGAGCTGCCGTTGGCGGAGTGGGTCGCGCTGGTGCGCACCACGGCGCCGCCGCCGGCTCGCTGGCGCCGGCGCGAGGGCACCGCGGAGAGCTTCTGGCTGCGCCTGTGGCTACGTCTGAGGAGGACTCCTCGCAAGCGCTAAGCCGGACGATAGCGAGCGATGAAGGTCCCGGACCCGATCGCTTCGCGGGTCACTTCTTGCAGCGGATTGACCTTCGAGGACTTGGTGATATGCAACTTGCGATTGAGCGCGTATATGCGAAACAGAAGATTTTCCGCGACGCCCTTGCGCGGGCAAACCGACTGCGGTTCACCATTAGCCGCATGAATGGCGATCAATGCACCGGGGGGAAGCTTGCCACGCTTGAGCCGATGCAGCGTCGAGTGCAGACCGAGAACCAGGGCTTCAGCCTTGATTTCGGCCTTCACCTGGCCACCACTAGCCACCTTGGGAACGCCGAAACGGACGATGTACAACGCCAGTTCCTGCGTGCGTGCCGGCAGAGTCCCCCATTTCAACGGCAGCCAGATAGTTCTGTTGTCGCACTTGTAGCGGGGGGGTATCACCTTGGCGGCGGTCACCGCCGGGCTCCCGAAGCGAATCGACGGCCCCTTCGTGGTGGCGTTGCTCGCGCCGCCGGTTCCACAGCTGGCAAGAACGAGGGCAAGCATTGACATCCCGAGCGCGGCATATGGGTATCGCAGGTTCACTGAGAGCTCCACTGAGTTGACTGGCTAATGACTGACGTAGTGGGCGCAGCCTAACCAGCACGCGTTGAGGCAGTCAATTTGTCAGAAATGTTCCTGACTAAATGGGTGCACAGACGGCATTTCTCTTGCTCCAGATGACTGCCTCGCGGCCCCATGCCTTGCGCCGGCGTCGCGGTTGTTGATATGAAGAGCGCGCACCACACAGCGAGACGCACAACCTAAAACACAGCTCGACACGAGATCGGGATATACATGCATCGACCCCGAGCGCCGAGAGCGTGGGCTGCGCTTGCGCTGAGTCTCATCTTCCTAGCACTCGCCATCGGCGTGGCGTTGTCGCGATCGCCACCGACCGTCGCGCGATCCAACCTCGTCAACACACCAACTCAGTTCCAAACGATCACCGGACCCTTCGCGGTCTGCCAAGGCGGCGAAGCCATACCAGCGCACGTGACCGCCATCCGGCTGTCGCTCGATTCTGTCCTGGGCCCACAAATCAAGTTGAGGGTCCTCCAGGGTAAGCGCCTGTTGACCGAGGGGCAGCGAGCAGCGGGCTGGACGGCCGCCGATGTCACTGTCCCGGTCCGGCCCCTCCCGGTGGGCGCCGAAGGTGTCTCGATTTGCTTCGCGTTCGTCGCGAAGAACGAATCGGTCGGATTGACGGGAGAGCGGGTCGCCAGCGCGCAGGCAACCGGCAACGGCTCGGGAGTGATCAAGATTGAATACCTACGTCCCGGAGACCGCTCGTGGTGGTCGCTCGTCTCCTCGGTCGCCGACCACATGGCATTCGGTCATGCGTGGAGCGGTCCCTGGATCGCCCCGGCGCTGGCGGTGGCCATGGGAGCGATCCTCGCAGCCGTGTCGTGGTCTGCGATCAGGCTCATGCGATGAGCGCGCCGGTAAGCGCAGCGTCGAGCCCGCCCGAGCTTGGACCGCTCGGGCACACGCGTCGGCGCCTGCTGGGCCGCAGACCGCGGAGCCTGCTCGGGCGCGTACCCCGGCAGGGCTGGCTCTGCGCGCTCGTGGCTTGCCTCAACGCGGTCTGCTGGTCGTTTATCACGCCGCCGTTTCAGGTGCCCGACGAGCCGGACCACTACGCCTATGTCGAGCAGTTGGCGCTCACCGGAGAACTGCCGTCTTCGGAAGCTAGTGAAAATTACCCGGCCGACGAGGCGCTGACGTTGCGCGACCTAGGCACATACCGCGTGCGCCTGCAGCCCGAGAATCCTGCGGTCTACTCCCATGAAGAAGAACAGCGCATCGCGCAAGACCTTGCCCTGGCACGTTCGGCGCCGGTCAACGCCACGGGCACCGGGGGAGTGGCAGCGGGCGAGCCGCCGCTGTACTACGCACTCGAGCTGATCCCGTACGAGCTCGGCGGTACCGTGCTCGATCGCATCCAGCTCATGCGGCTGATGAGTGCTGTCCTGGCGGGCCTGACCGCCCTTTGCGTCTTCTTGTTCATTCGTGAGGTCCTCCCGAGAGAGCCGTGGGCGTGGTCGGTGGGCGGCATTGCAGTCGCACTGACACCAATGCTGGGATTTATGAGCGGCGGCGTGACGCCCGAGGCGATGCTGTACGCGGTATCAGCTGCGACATTCTTCTGCCTTGCACGGACATTTCGTCGCGGTCTGACACCGCGACGTGCGGTAGCGATCGCGGCCGTGGTCGCGATCGGCCTGTTTACGAAGCTGAACTTCGTCGGCTTTCTGCCTGCCATCGCCCTCGGGATGGTCGTGCTCGTAAAGCGTCTGCGTGGCCGTTCGCGCGTGATGGTCTACCGAACTCTGAGCGTTGCCTTTATCGTTATCGTCGCACTCGCCGTTGCAGCGGTGACAAGCGGCGCAATAAGCCACACACAAATCGGCTCGCCCGGAGCAAGCTTTCATAACGTCGTCGGACACGGATCGCTACTCGGGCGGGTGAACTACGTCTGGCAGTTCTTTCTGCCTCGATTGCCTGGTACGCCCAACGACTTCCCCGGCATCTTCACTACCCGCCAGATCTGGTTCAACGGGCTCGTGGGGCTGTTCGGCTGGTTGGACACGACCTTTCCCAACTGGGTGTACGACGCGGCGTTGATCCCCGCGACGACGATGGCGCTGCTACTGATCGCAGCGCTGATCGCCGATAGGGGCGCGCTGCGCGAGCGGGCCGGTGAGCTGCTCACGTATGTACTGATGGCGTGTGGGCTGCTGATCCTCATCGGCTCGGCCTCCTATGTCGGCTTCCCTGAAATCGGCGGCGCGTATGCGGAGAGCCGCTACCTGTTGCCGCTGCTTGCGCTGATGGGCGCCGCGGTCGCACTGGCGGCTCGCGGAGCCGGTCGCTGGGGTCCGACGGTTGGCGTTCTGATCCTCGTGCTGTTCCTCGCGCACGACATCTTCAGCCAGCTGCAGGTAATCGCTCGCTACTACGGGTGAATCGCTCGGCCGCCGCGCCCGATGCCCGGGCTGCTCGCGCACTTCGACCACGGCACTCAGCGCGCGATCCTGGTCGGACAGGTCCTTACGCGTTCATCAACGTGGCGAGCACGGCCTCGTACACACCCTCCCCGTACGCCGCGTCACAGACGCGCACATTCTCGTGCTCCGCGACGACGGCACCGATCGAGGGGTCACGCTGGAGCGCGTTGGCGACCAGCCAGAAGGTGTCGACGTGCTCCGCGGTCGCGAGGTCCTCACGCGAATCGCCCACCGCGATCGTCTCTGCCCGCGTATAGCCGCGGGCGCGACGGTGAAAAGCGACAGCCGCGGCCTTGGAGACCCCGGCGGGCACGAGGTGATAGCCGCGCACCTGCTCCAGGTCCGCCAGCGCAGGGGATCGCCGGCTGACGGCGCCGTTGTCGATCAAGCGCAGGCCCTCGTAGCCGTGCTCGGCGAGCACGCGGTCGGCCTCCTTGGCGTCGACCAACCCGCGAAAGAGGTGTGAGACTTCCCGCTCGACGTGCCAAGGGTCATGGTGCTCGAGGCGTCCGGCGTAGTGCTCGAGCAGCAGCGCCGGCGCCCCGGAGCGTTCGATCTGCTGGGCGATCGTGAGTTCGCCTGGCTGCAGGTTGCCTGTGAGCCAGTGCTCCTCGCCCTCGAGCACGACGCAGGCCCCGGCCTCGTAGATGTAGGAGCTCTGACCCAGCAGGCGAGCGTCCTCGGACAGGGTCACGCGCCTACGACCCGACATCAGCACGACCTCCACGCCAGCCCGTAGGCACGCCTGGACGGCGCGGACGCCTTCGATCGAGACCCCTCCCTCGCCGTCGTGCAACAGCGAGGCGCCGCGCCCGAGCAACGTGCCGTCGAGGTCGAGGTACAGACAGCGCACGCTCATTGGCGGGCCCCGTCACTCATCGCTCGACCCCAACGCTCGCCAGCGGTGGGCGCTCCGGCGGCCCCGGGGGGACCGGACCCTGCAAACGCCCGTCGCGCTGCAGGCGCCGAGCGACCGTCGCGAGCACGGTGTGGGCCATCGGCGTCAGTGCGTGCAGCGGCTGGTGGCGGTTGTGGTGCACCTCCAAATCGACCTGCGCGACCCCCTCCCCCCCAATCTCCTCCCAAACGTCGATGAGCATCGCCATCTCAACCCCGTAGCCCGTGGTGAACGACAGCCGTTCCAGCAACTCGCGCCGCGCGGCGATCTCGCCGGCAAGCGGCTGGCGGACCGCGGCAAGCTCCGGGTAGAACAGCGCGAGCGCTGGGCGCGCGAGAAGATGGTTGACGCGCCCCCCGCCCTCAGGCAGCGCGATCCCTTCGTGCTCGAAGGGACGCCGGTAGAAACCCTTGACGAACTGCACGTCGGGCTCACACACGAGCGGCCCGAGCAACCCGGTACAGAAATGCGCGGCGAAGTCCTCGGTGTCGGCGTCGAGATAGCAGACCAGCTCACCCCGCAATACCGACAGCGCGCGCCACATCGCATCGCCCTTGCCGAGCACGGCGCCGAACTGCGGCAGCAGGTCGGCCTCCTGATGGACGGTGGCCCCAGCGCGCCGCGCGACCTCTGCGGTGCCGTCCGCGGAGGCCGCATCGACGACGACGATCTCCTCGACCACGCCCAGCTCGCGCAGGCCGGCGAGCGCGGCGACAATTGCACCAACGGTCGCAGCGCATTCGCGGGCCGGCAGGCACACCGATATGCCTCCCGCGTCGCGCTCGGCGGCGATCCGCTGTGGGGGATAGAGAGAATGGTGGAACGTGCGCGCTTGCGCCCAACGCTCGGCGGGAGAGTCGTCCATCGGGCCTCTACTATCCCAGAGGCCTGTGGTCAAAGAACGCGCGAAGGAGCCCTGGAGCGACCTGCTGGACGAGGGCCGCGCGGACGGGCGGCTGGTGCGCGAGGCGCGCGAAGGCGATAGCGCCGCCGGACGCGAGCGGTCCGATTCCGCCGGCCCCGGCGGCGCAGCGGATCAGGCAAAACTGCCGGCGGACCTCCACCCCGACGTGCTCGCCGCGCTGGGCCGGGCCGGCGTGGAGCGGCTCTACTCCCACCAGGCGCAGGCGCTGGAGGCGGCCTGGGCGGGCTCGACGATCGTGACGACCGGGACCGCGTCGGGCAAGTCGCTGTGCTTCAACCTGCCGACGCTCGAGGTGCTCTGCCGCGACAAGCGGGCACGTTCGCTGTACCTGTATCCGACGAAGGCGCTCGCCCAGGACCAGGCGCGCGCGCTTGCCGCGTTCGGCCTCGGCGAACGCGTGCGTCCAGCGATCTACGACGGCGATACGCCGCGCGAGGCGCGCGCCCAGATCCGCCGGCGCGCGAACGTGGTGCTGAGCAACCCCGACATGCTGCACCTCGGCATCCTCCCCAACCACGGCGCGTGGAGCACGCTGTTCGCCAACCTCGCGATCGTCGTGGTCGATGAGGCGCACGTCTACGGCGGCGTGTTCGGCTCGCACGTCGCCAACGTCCTGCGGCGCCTGCGGCGGATTGCGGCGGCGTACGGAACCGAGCCGCGCTTCCTGCTCGCCTCCGCGACGATCGCCAACCCGCTGGAGCTCGCCGAGCGCCTCACGGGCCTGCAGGACGTTCAGTTGATCGATCGCGACGGTTCGCCGACGCCGCGTCGTCAGATCGCGATCTGGAACCCCCCGCTGACCGACGAGGCGCTCGGTGCGCGGCGCTCGGCGCTCGCGGAGACCGCGGAGCTGCTCGCGCGACTCGTCCGCGAGGGGACCCGCGCGATCTGCTTCATCAAATCGCGCCGCGGTGTCGAGCTGCTCACGCGCCTTGTTCAGGAGGAACTCGGCGTGGTGGACGATTCGAGGCGTAGTGAGGAGGGGAAGGGGGATGGGGAGGCGAGCCTTGCCGACCTCGTCGTGCCCTATCGCGGCGGCTACACCCCCCAGCAGCGCCGCGAGCTGGAGGGGCGGCTGATGCGAGGAGAGCTGCGCGCGGTGATCACGACCGACGCGCTGGAGCTCGGAATCGACATCGGCGAGCTCGACGCCGCGGTCGTAGTCGCGTTCCCCGGCACCGTCGCCTCACTGCGCCAGATGTGGGGGCGCGCCGGACGACGCGGGCGGGGACTCGCGGTGTACGTCGCGGGTGAGGATGCGCTGGACCAGTTCTTCTGCCGCCACCCCGACGAGTTTCTCCAGCGGCCGGTCGAGGCCGCGATCCTCGATCACGAGAGCCCCCAGATATACCTCTCCCACCTGCTGTGCGCGGCCTTCGAGGGGCCGCTTGGGAGCGAGGACGCGGAGTACCTCGGCCCGCGCTGGGAGGCGGGCGCGGAGCAGCTCGCGCTCCACGGGCAGCTGCGCCGCCGCGACAACGGGACCTACGTTGCGCGAGAGCCCGGCGAGTACCCCGCAGCGGCGGTCTCGCTGCGCTCGGCCTCGATGGAGAGCTTTGCGATCGTCGACGTCGCCTCCGGCGAGCTGTTGGGCAGCACCGAGGCCGCGCGAGCACACTCGACCGTGCATCAGGGCGCCATCTACATGCACCTCGGCCGCGTCTATGAGGTGCTGGAGCTCGACCTCGATCAGCGACGCGCGCTTGTCACACCTTTCAACGGCGACTGGTACACCCAACCCAAGCGCGAGACCGACACCGCGATCGACCGCCTGCTCGACCGTCGCGAGCTGTTGGGAGTGACGCTCTCCTTCGGCGAGGTCACCGTGACCGACACCGTGCTCGCTTACCAGCGCAAGCGCTGGGCCGACCACGCACAGCTTGACCTCGTCGCGCTGGACCTCCCGCAGAGCACGTTCTCCACACAAGCGCTGTGGTACGAGCTCGACAGCGACTCCCTGGCGCAAATGATCCCGCTCGAGGAGCTGCTCGGAGCGCTCCACGCGACCGAGCACGCGCAGATCGCGGTGCTGCCGCTGATCGCGATGTGCGACCGCTGGGATATCGGGGGCCTCTCGACGAACCTCCACCCCCAGACGGGGGGCCCGACGATCTTCATCTACGACGGCCATCCGGGCGGAGTGGGGATCACACGGACCGCGTTCCTGCGCTTCGAGGAGCTCTGCCGCGACGCCCACCGCCTGATCGCGGAGTGCCCCTGCCGCGAGGGCTGCCCCTCGTGCGTGCAGTCGCCGAAGTGCGGCAACCTCAACGAACCGCTCTCCAAGCTCGGGGCGCGGCTGCTGCTGGCCGGGATGCTCGGCGTGCCCGCAGCAGCCGTGGCTTAGCGGTTGCCGCGCGCGATCTTGCGCAGGTCGATCGTGGCGTCGTAGAGCTTCGCGTCGACGCCCTCCTCGAGCGCGACCTCGCGCAAGGGGCGCCCGGAGTCTGTGGCCTTCTTGACGATCGTCGTCGCGCGGTCGTAGCCGATCGCACCGTTCAAAGCGGTGGCAACGGCCAGTGTGGCGGCAGCGGAAGCGTCTGTGCCGGCCTTGTTGGGCTTGATCCCATCGACACACTTCTCGGCGAGCGCCTGCGCGGCGCTCGTGAGCAGCCGCAGCGACTGCAGCAGGTTGCGCGCGATCAGGGGAATGCGGACATTGAGCTCGAACTGGCCCTGCATGCCACCGACGGTGATCGCGGCGTCGTTGCCGATCACCTGAGCGCAGACCTGCAGCACGACCTCGGGGATCACGGGGTTGACCTTGCCGGGCATGATCGAGGAGCCCTTCTGGAGCTCCGGCAGGTAGAGCTCGCCGATGCCCGCGCGCGGCCCGGAGCCCATCAGCGCGAGGTCGCCGGCGATCTTCGTGAGCGAGACCGCGAGCACCTTCAGCGCGCCGGAGAGCTCAACGAGCGCATCGCGGTTGGCCTGCGCCTCAAACGGATCCAGCGGGGGCGCGATCTGCTTGAGCCCCGACTCTTTCTTCAAGCGCGCCCGGACCTTCTCGGCGAAGCGCGCGTGCGTGTTCAGGCCCGTGCCCGTCGCAGTGCCGCCGAGCGGGATCTGGCCGACGTGATCGAGCGTCGCGCGCACCCGCTCCTGAGCGAGCGTCATTTGCGCCGCGTAGCCCGCGAACTCCTGACCCAGCGTCACCGGGACCGCGTCCATCAGGTGTGTGCGCCCCGCCTTGACGACGTTCTCGAAGCTCTTGGCCTTGCGCGCGAAGGACCGCTCCAACTGACGCAGGGCTGGCAGTAGCTCGTTTTGGGTGGCCTCGAGCGCGGCCAGGTGCACCGCCGAGGGGAAGACGTCATTGGAGGATTGACCGAAGTTGACGTGGTCGTTGGGGTGCACGCTCTCGCCGGCCAGCGCCGCGATCACCTCGTTGGCGTTCATGTTCGTCGAGGTGCCCGAGCCGGTCTGAAAGACGTCGATCGGAAACTGCGAGTCGTGCTTGCCGGCGTAGATCTGAGCGGCGGCTTTCTCGATGCGGGCCGCGCGGCGCTTGTCGATCAGACCGAGCTCGCCGTTGACGGCGGCCGCCGCGCCCTTGATGCGAGCGAGCCAATGGACGACAGCAATCGGGACGGTCTCGCCCGAGATCGGGAAGTTCTCCACGGCCTTCGTCGTCTCCGCGCCCCATAGCTGCTCTGTCATGCCGATTGTCTCCTTGCCCTGCGTCGTGGAGGATTGCGAGCGGAACCCTACCTGCAGAAGGCGCTCAGCTCGCGGGCCACACCGACCGGATCGTCGTAGGCCATCAGGAACCCGGTCGCGGAGAGCACCCGCAGATCGGCTTGCGCCAGCAGCTCCAGCGTCGCTTCGGCGCCGCCGAGCGGATACAGGCGGTCACGGTCGGCCCACAGCAGCAGCACCGGCATCTGCAGCCGCGGATACACGCGCTCGACGAGCTGCGTCTGCGCGCCACGCGGCCAGTGGCGCGCGAACTTGGCCCACGCGCGGGCGAGTCCGGGATTGCCGGGAGCGTCCGCGAAGGCATGCCGTACGAGATCCCGGGCGCCGGGCTGTGCACGCGCGCTCAGACGCGGCCCGAGCGAGGGGTTGAAGAGATGTGGCGCAGCACGGGCCAGCGCACGGTCGATCCCGGGAACCGCCCCAGCGCAGACCGCGATCCGCGCGGCGGAGCGCAGCCGCGCCTGCTGTTCGGGCAGGTGCAGGCGGTTGGGCATCAACACCACACGAGCGGGCGATAGGCGTCCGCTGCCGATGGCGTGCAGCAGGATCTCCGCTCCGATGTCGTGGCCGGCCATCACCGGACGCGGGCCAAGGACCTGCGCCGCGAAGCCGCAGAGCAGCTCCGCGAACCAGTCGATCGTGTACGGGTAGCTTGGATCGTCCTCGGAGTCGCCGTGCAGCGGCAGATCGGGCAGCACTACGCGGAAACGACCCGCGAGGTGCTCCACGAGCGGCTCCCACTCCAGGTGGGAGAGCATCGCGGAGTGCAGCAGCGCCAGCGGCGGTCCCGCGCCGAGCTCGCGGTAGGCGATGCGGGCGCCGTCGGGGTGATGGTAGAGGCGTAGCCTCACCCAGGCATAGTAGACACGGCCGATCCGGCGCCTGGACGAGCTGGTCTTTCCCAGCCGCTAGCGCGAATCCGCGACGCGCGGCTTGGCATGGAAGATCAAGTGCCGGAAGACGAGGAAGTTGAGCAGCGTCACCAGCGCGACCGTTGCCACATAGACCGCCTCGGTCGGCAGCCCCAGCGCCGCAGGCAGCAGCGACGTGCTGGCCGCGGTGAGACCGTATTGGCAGCCTGCAGCGAGCAGATAGCGAGCCACCTGATGGCTGGGGGCCAGCGCGAAGCCGTCATCGTGCACCCACACAAAGGAGCGCTGGAGGGTGAAATGCACGAGCACGCCCGCGCAGAAGCCGACTATCAGAGCAACCTGGAAGGCAACGCCGAGAACGGTCGCGAGCAGGGTGGTCGTCAGCAGGTACACGAACGAAACCGTGCTGCCGGCGATCGCGAAGCGCATCCCGCGTCCGAGGAGGCGGTCCTCGGATCTGCGCAGGAGCCTCACAACGCTTTTCATCATGCGCGCCCCACAGCGGTAGCTGCATCGGGCCTGGCGCGTAGGAAAGCATCGGTTTCGGCCAGTGCGGCCGGCGTGCCGATCTCGTAGAAGCGCTCGTCCGCCTCGAAGCCGAGCAGCTCCTCGCTCTGCGCGAGCACGTTGTAGAGGGCGGCGAGATCGCGCTCGGAGTCCGGCACGCGATCCAATGCGCCCGCGAACAGACCGCCGAGCCCGTAGTCGATCCAGCGCATCCCTGGTGAGGGTCCGTGCTTGTCGTAGGCGACGACCATGCCGTCGCGGTACAAGGCATTGGACGTATCCCAGCGGCCGTCGTTGCGCAGAACCGTCATGACCGCGGGTAGCCCGCTCTGCAACCACTTGCGCGCCACATCCGCATAGTCGACCCGCAGATAGGCGTCACCGTAGAGGACCAAGAAACGCTCACCCAAGAGCTCCCGCGCCCGCCGTAGGGCGCCGAGCGTGCCGTCGAGTCCCGGACCGTCAAAGCTGTAGCGCACGCGAATCCCGAAGCGCTCGTCGCCGATTCGCGACTGGATCCGCTCGCCGCGGTGTCCGACGCACAGAACGACCTCCCGGATGCCGTGCGCCCCCAAGAGCCGTAGCTGGTGAATCAGGAAGGGCTCACCGGCCACTTCCAGGAGCGGCTTAGGGATATCGCGCACACGCTCACCGAGGCGCGTCCCGAGACCGCCGGCGAGTATGCACACAGGCGGGAGCTCACGTGTACTCACTGGCCTGCGCGCCGCCGAACTCAAAGTCAAATGCCAGCTCGGACGCTCCCACAGCCGCCATCGCCCGCCGCGTTTCCTCTGGCGCGCGAGTGTAGAGGAGCAGGAACCCTCCTCCGCCCGCACCCACGAGCTTTCCGCCAACCGTCCCGTTGCGCCGGGCCTGCTCATAGAGAGCATCGACGTGGTCATTCGTCATGCCCGGAGAGCGGAGGCGCTTGTGCACCCAATGCTCGTGCATCAACTCGGCATAACCCTCGAGCTCGCCCTCCTGCAAGAGCCCCTGGATCTCGTGCCCAAGCTCCTTTGTGCGGTTGAGGTTTTCAACCATCTGCGTGTCACCAGCCTTGGAGCGGGTGTCCTGATCTGCCAGCACCGCCGACGCCGAGCGCGCCGCCCCGGTGTAGAAGAGGAGCAAGTGATCGCGCAACTGCCTGAGCACCGGCAACTCGAGCTCGAGCGGCTGTACCTTGACCTCCCCGTTGGCAGCGAAGACATAAGTACAGATCCCTCCATGCGCCGCCACATAGGGATCCTGCTTGCCGACTGGCTCTCCGAGGACACCCATCTCGATTTCACAGGCCGCCTCGGCCAGGTCGCCGGGGCTGATCGAACTGTGGCGCGCCCGGACCAAGCCCTTCAACAGGCACACGGTATAGGCGCCCGAGGAGCCCATTCCGGTGCCGGCCGGCACATCGGCGACTGAGGCGATCTCGACCGGCGCGCCGCGCCAGTGCCTCAGCAAGCTCTCGCGTAGGATCGGGTGACTGATCTCCTCGACCTCGTCGACCTCCTCGAGCTCGGAGTACTTCATCCGGTAGCGGCGCTGGAACACCGTGTGAATCAACATGTACACGTACTTGTCGATCGCTCCCGAAATCAGAAAGCCACCGTGCTCTTGGTAATAGGAGGGCAAATCCGTACCCCCGCCGCCAAGCGATATCCGCAGAGGGGCACGACTGAAGATCATGCTCATCGCGGCGCCTCGGCTACAGCGCTCGACTCGGCGCGATCCCGCCACGCGTACTCGTTGGCGTCAAACCAGCTCAACGTGCTCTCCAGCGCGCTTGCAATGGTGACCTGCGGCCGCCAGCCGAGGCTCCGAATGCGAGCGGTGTCGAGACGAATCAACGGACTGTCCCCAACCCATCCGCGACGTCCTCCAGCGTGCTCGATCTCCGGTGTCAGCGAGAGATGCTCACAGATAATGCGCACGGAGTCATCGACGATCAGCGTTTCCTCCGTGCCAAGGTTGTACACATGCGCACCCGGCTCGTCATGGTGATGTTCGGTGGCCGTCAGCATCGCATCAAGACAATCCCCTACGTATAGGTAAGACTTCTCCTGGCGACCGTCCCCCAGTACCCGCAGACTGGTGGAGTCGCGCTTGAGCGCCCGGTAGAAATCGAATACGTGGCCGTGCGTATAGCGCTCGCCCAGAATCGACACGAAGCGACAGATCACGCCGGCAAAGCCATAACCGGTCGCATAAGCAGCGATCAGACCCTCGCATGCGAGCTTCGAGGCGCCGTAAAGGGAGGTCTGCAGCGGAAACGGCGCGTCCTCCGGGGTCGGGAATACCACCGGCTCGCCGTATACCGAGCCGGTCGAGGCGAAGCAGATGCGGCTCACCCCAGCCGCCCGCATCGCCTCCAGGACCGTGGCCGTCGCGATCGTATTCTGCTCCAGGTCGCGCCTCGGGCGCTCGAGACCGCGGCGCACGTCGGCGTTGGCTTGGAGGTGAAACACCCAGTCACAGCCCGTGACGGCCTCTTCGAGCGCGCCCCGATCGAGTGCGTCGGCCTCGAGGAGCTTTGCGCCCGCACTCAGCGCGTCCGCCACGAACTCCCGTCTACCGGTGCTGAAGTTATCCAGAATCACCACTTCGACGCCCTTGTTGACCAGCCGGTCGGCGAGGTTGCTGCCGATAAAGCCCCCACCCCCGGTAATACAGACTCGCCTCATCGCGCTACCACTCCAAGCTCCGGCGTCGCGTGGACTGGCTCTAGGAGCAACATCAGCGACCACCCCACTCCAAGCCGCGGTCACCAGGCACGATGCGCCTAACCGTGTAGATGTCAGAGTCGAGGTCCCCCTTGCGTTCAGCCAACTCCGCCCACGGATCCCAAACCGCGCTCAACAGCTTGCCGGTGATGCCATCACTGGCATCCGACCCTAGGAATACCGCCAGCTCAGCCGCACGTCGCGGCGGCACCCCTCCAGAGCGCTGCTGCTTGAGGGCGCGCTGATGGAAGTCCTTTCCTACCCGCTCGGGGCCGGCCGCGAGCACCTCATCCAGCATGCGGGTATTGAGCGCTCCGGGCGCAATCGCGTTGATGTCGACTGCCACACCGCGCTCCCGTGACTCATCGGCCATCGTCTCAACGAAGCGCACCACCGCCGCCTTTGACGCCGCGTAAGCGCTGAGGCCACGCAGCCCTCCCTCTCCTCCACCTGAGACCTGGATGATCTTCCCGTACGTGCGTGAGATGAAGTGAGGCATGACGGCGCGGACCATCAGCACCGGACCGAAAAGATTGACTTCGATGGCTCGCACCCAGTCGGCCCAATCGACCTGCTCGACCATGCCCTTGGGCCCATAGACACCGGCGTTCGACACCAGGATGGTGAGCTCGCCAAGCGCATCGATCGCGCGCTCGACGAGGCTCTGTGCCTCCTCGGGCTTGGACACGTCAGCCGGTAGCGCCAACACCTGCTGACCCGGCTCGGCCAGCGTCTCGAGCTCGGCAGCCGCCGCGTTCAACGCCGTGACGTCGCGTCCGCAGATACAGACGCCGTGCGCACCCGCCTGTAGGTAGGCACGCGCGATCTCGAGCCCAAGTCCCCTGGTCCCGCCGGTTATCAACGCGTTGCGATCAGCGAGCTCCTGGCTCATGGGCTTGGCACCTCGCCGGCCTGCCGGATCGCGGGCGCGCTCACACCCGGCGCTCTGCCGACGCGCAGGTAGTGCACGTCGGAGCGCGTCGCCATGCTGGCGCTCAGCAAACCCGCGGGGTCGATGACGAGCGGCTGCGCAAGCGCGGAGAGAACCTCATCCGCGAGCACATCACGATAGTCGGGCCAAGCCGTGCAGATCACAAGCGCGTCTGCGCCGGCGACAGCCTCATACGGATTCGCGCACAGCTCGACGTCGATCCCGATATTCGAAGGAATGTCGCTCACGACGGGGTCGTGGGCCTTGACCGTCGCGCCGACACTCTCGAGCCAGCCACACAGCTCGATCGCGTTTGAGCGGCGCAGCGTGTCGGTACCCGCCTTGTAGGTGAGTCCCCAGACCGCCACGGTCCGGCCGGCCAGCGGATCCACCTCGCGGCTGCGGTCGCCCAGCAGGTTGAGCAGTCTGCGCTGGGCCCAACGCTTGTGGGCCGCGTTGCCGTCTGCGACACCACCGGACACGTGAGACGACAGGCCGTGGCTTTGTGCCAGATCACGCAGAAAGCCGATGTCCCGTGCCAGCGTCCCACCCGCAAAGGCATCGCCGGGATCCAAATAGGCGCGCGGACCGATCCGCGCCTCGCTCTTGAGACCCTGGGAGACCTCGGCGGCGTCGGCGCCGACGGACTCGCAAATCGTCGCGATCTCGTTCATGAAGCTCACGGAAGTCGCGAGAAACCCGTTGAGCGCGTGCTTGGTCATCTCGGCCGACTCGACCCGCATCCAGTGGATCTCGACGCCAAAGGGCGCAAAGATTTCGGCCACCTCGCTGCGATCGGCCTCGCTATGTACACCCGCGATGACTCGCTCCGGCGAGCGAAAGGCCTCCAGGGCGCGACCGAGGCGCAGGTTCTCCGGAACGCAGGCGAAGCGCAGGCCGCCGTCGCCGCGAGCGAGCCGGCAGCGCTCCTGCAGAGCGGCCACGCTACCCACGGGCAGCTGCGAGGACACGATCACCAGCGCCCCCTCGGGCACTGATTCGAGCAGCCTCGCAGTGGTTGCGAGGACCCACTCAACGTCGGCACGATCGTCATCGTCGACGGGCGTGTCAAAGGTAACCCAAACCCGCCGGGTATTCGCCAACACCTCTGGGTCTGTTGAAAAATTCAAGCGAGCTGAGTTGCTCGCGATCAACTCGTCGAGCCCAGGCTCATACAACGGGGCGCGGCCGTCGGTGAGCGCCTCGACCACGCTTACGTCGGGATCGACAGCGGCCACGTCGTAGCCCGCCTCGCTCAGACAGGCGGACGTGACGCATCCAAGATGCCAAAGGCCGACCACGCCGATCAACCCGCGGCCGCCGTCCAGCGGCCGATGTTGCCGCTCGGGCGGGCTCATGTCGCATATTCCATGACCGGACGGCCAACCGACGCATACGGCCCCATCGCGTAAGCCGCCTCGATCTGCGCCCAGGCATAACGCACCGACTGCAGGTCGCCCAGCAGTCGGCGCTCCTCCCCAACGGTGATCGCGCGCGCGAAGTGATCCCATTCGGCCTTCCAGGAGCCGTCCTTGCTGGGATAGGCGACCTCCTCAAGGTCCGGAGGACCAAGCTCGGGGCGCATGCGGTAGATCCGCAGACGCTCCGATCCGTAGGACCCGCCCAGGCCGTCTACTTGGATCTTGGCCGTACGACAGTAGATCTCGATCGAGAAGAGGTTCTTCCACTCGGTCCAACTCACGTGCAGCATCGCCCACGGCAGCGTCCGCGATTGCGGCTCACCGAGGATCAGCGCCGCATTGTCCTCGACGGGCGTCTCCCAGAAGTGGGTGCGCAGAAGCGCAGCGTGCAGCGGCAGCGGACCCGCGAGCCAATGAGTCAAGTCGAGCAGGTGCATGCCTTGGTCGACCAGCTCGCCGCCGCCCGAGCGTCTCGGATCGGCGCGCCACTCGCGCTCGTAGCCTGTCCTGCCGCCGTGACCGTAGCGAGCGCGCAGGTGCATGAACTGTCCGTGTCGTTGGCTCAGCACCTCCTCGGCTGCGCGCGCCAAGCCCGGATGGAAGCGGTGATTGAAGCCGACCTTGACGAGGCGCCCACTGGCGCGCTCGCCCTCGATGAGCCGGTCGATCTGCGCCGTGGATATTCCTGCGGGCTTCTCCACCAACACGTGAGCCCCCGCGGCAAGCGCGCGCAATGCCAACTCGGCGAGCTGATCGTGACAAACCGCGACTACCACAACCTGCGGCTCAGCGCTGAGCATCTCCTCGACGGTCGAGAACGCCCGACAGCGATGCCGCGCGGCGAAGTCCTCCGCAGTTGTGCGGTCGACGTCGTAGCAACCAACCAACTCGTCGATAGCCCGCAGAGCGAGCGCCCGCTTCTCGCCGATCAGGCCACAGCCGACGATCGCCACCCGCAGCGAGCTCACGACTCCTGACCCCGCCAAGCCGCCCCGGCGGGTGCACGACTTCCGCGCCCCGCCTCCAACTCCTCCCAGCCGGCCCGGGACTCGATGATGTACTTAGGACGGTTGCGCGACTCGTCGTAGATGCGCCCGACGTACTCCCCCATGACGCCCAGCGAGAGCATCTGGATTCCGCTGAACAGCGAGACGACGATTACGATTGTCGGGTTCCCCAGCGGGAAGTTCACGCCGTATACCTTCAGTGCGAGATAGACGATCGCCAGCAGGAACGCGAACATCGACAGAACCATGCCGAGCAGCGAGATCAGCTGCAGGGGATAGCGCGAGAATCCGACCACCCCGTTCAGGCCGATATAGAAAGAGCCCCACAGGCGGTGGTACTTGCTCGCTCCCCCCGCTCGGGGGTCCCTGTCGTATGGGACGATCGCCTGAGGGAACCCCACCAAGCCGACCAAACCACGAAGGTATCCGTGACCCTCCTTCAGCGATACCACATTATCGATCACGCGGCGACTCATCAGGCGAAAATCACCTGTGTCGATGGGAATTTCAACGTCGGCTATGCGGTTGATCACACGATAGGCCACGTGAGCGATGATCCGGTAGACGATCGGCTCTCCCACTCGTGTCCGTCGCTGGGCACAGACGACGTCGTAACCCTCCCGCCAGCGCTCGACGAGCTTTGGGATCACCTCCGGCGGATCCTGCAGATCACAGTCGATTACCACAGCCGCGTCGCCAGAAGCGGCCTCGAGACCCGCCAGCGTGGCCATCGGCTGGCCGAACCTGCGCGACATGCGCAGCATCCTCACGTGTGGACTCTCCAGACACAACTGACGGATCAACTCCTCCGTGCCGTCAGTGCATGGATCAACGCTGAAGATCAGCTCCCAGTCCAAGTCGAGCACGTCCAAGACACCGCTCAACCGCTCATACACTGTGCGTATGTTCTCCCGCTCGTTATACGCAGGTACCACAACGCTGAGCATCGGTCTCGCCATGAGCTCTGAGTCAGACATAGCGAGTGCTTGACCTACAGCGTGAAGCCTGCTGCCACGGCGTCGTCATGAAACATGCGCACGGTCTCCAGTGAATACTGCTCGAGACTCTTGCCGAGGCAGTCGAGCTTCTTCAGCAGGTCATGTGTGACGGTGATGATATGACAACCGATTTCGTTCGCCTGTACAAGGTTCAGGATCTCGCGCGGCGACGCCCAAATCAGTTCCGCACGCGGAGCTTGCTCCATGACTTCCAGCGATCGGGACATGATCGGAACCGGATCCACACCGGCGTCTGCAATACGCCCGGCAAAGACCGATATATTTGAAGGCGCGCCATCCATGACCGCCGCTGTGATGAGTTCAACCTGCGCCACCGTGAACAATGCTGTGACGTTGATCTTGACACCATCCTCCGATAGCTCACGGATAACGGATGCCAGTGGCTCACCGTTCGTGGTGGTGATCGGAATCTTGACGTAGACATTGCTCCCCCACCCTGAGATCAAGCGCGCCTGACGCCTGATCTCATCGGCATCGTCAGCAAAGACCTCGAAGGAGACCGGGTGATCGGTGATGTGCTCCAGCAGACTCTGAGCGAACTCGGCATAGCGAGTGAGACCGGCCTTTCTCATCAATGTCGGGTTCGTGGTGAAACCCTTGATGTGCGGATTGGCCGCAAGCGCCAAGATCCCCTCGAGGTCTGCTCCGTCGGCGAATATGCGCGTGGATATCTTATCTAGCATCGTTCGCTCCCACCGCGAACCACCATACCAACGTGATTATTTCTCTTAGAATGTTTCTATATAACGGCACCCGCCAAGGACGTGATTCCGCTGCAGTTCAGGCACTTCACCGATTCCATTGCCCGTCACAATTGTCTCCGACTGGCGTGGCGCTCTCGAGCAGGCTCACAATGCCAGCGCACAGGCTCGCGGCGCGCAAGTCCGGCGAGCTCTGTCCAGCACGCTTGTGGGCGCTGGCGGGATTCTCGATGAGCAGCGTCCGGCATCCGGCGGCTTGCCCGGCGGCGACATCGGCGTCGGTGTCACCCACCATCCACGAGCCACCCAAATCGATGTGCAGAGCACTGGCGAGGTCGAGCAGCATCCCCGGGGCAGGCTTGCGGCAGCCGCACGGTCCCGAGAGCCCTGGCACGCTGCCCTCGGGATGGTGCAGGCACAGACGCGAAGCGCTCAGTGACACCCCTTTCTGAGCCAGCAACTCGATCACTCGTTCGTGCACCTGCTCCAGCTGACCCCTCGATACGGCACCCTTCGCGGCGGCCGGCTGGTTTGAGACGCATGCCAGCGTGAAACCAGCCTGCGCGAGCCGCGCGACGCTCGCCACGCCACTGACAAGATGCACGTCCGCGACGCTCAGTGGCGACTCCATAACCCCCAAGGCGGGATCGGGGACGAGCTCGTTGAGCACGCCGTCTCGGTCTAGAAAGACGGCGGGGCGACCGCTCACGGCGTGGCGCGCAGGGCGAGCGACTCCCAGTGGGCCTGCCTTGCGGCGAGATCGGGATGAGAGACCAGTGCATGCCAGACCACCGCCTGGAAGGACTCGACCAGCGGCGTGCGCAGCGCCGGCGGCACCTCCAGCAGCACCGCGACGTCGGCGAGCTCCCCCAGGGTGCCGCCAGGAGCGCCTGCGATTCCGAATATCGCCGCACCGGCGGAGCGCGCGAGCTCCATCGCGTTTACGAGGTTGACCGAGACCCCGCGCTCGCGCGAGCCTCCACCCACCGAGAAGACGAGCAATGCGTCCTCTGGAGCGATCCGCGAGCCTTCGAGCCACGCGCTGAGCGAGGTGTCCCAGCCATCGTCGTTGATCCGCGCGGTCAGCTCCGAGACGTTGTCGGTAGGGGCGTAACTCTCCATCCGACAAAGCTTGCGAAAGTCGTTGACGGCGTGCGAGGCGTGTCCCGCGCCGCCTCCGACGCCCAGGATGAAGAGCCGCCCGCCGCGCTCGCGCACGCGCACAAGGCCCTGCGCCATCGCGTCGATCTGCTGCGGGTCGAGCCCGCGCGCCACGTCGGCGACGGCCGCCAGGTAGTCGGTGCTGTGCTCACTGCCCATCGGCCCGATGATAGATCCGGTCCACTCGTTGATTCCTGATATCCGGAAGATTGTTTTTGACCGCCGCTCCCCGCACGCGAGCCGCGCCCGCCATGCGAGGCAGGGGCGCGCCTACAATGAGCCGCCCGTGAAGACCCTGGAGAGACACCCGCTGATTCCACCGCGCAAGGTCGACCCCCAACAGGCTCTGCCGGAACTCGAGGAGCAGGTGCTGCGGCGCTGGCGCGAGCGCGACGTGTTCGCGCGATCGCTGCAGCTGCGCGAGGACGCCGAGCCCTGGGTCTTCTACGAGGGACCCCCCACGGCGAATGGCCGCCCGGGCTCCCATCACGTGCTCTCGCGAGTCTTCAAGGACATCTACCCGCGCTACAAGACGATGCGCGGTCACCGCGTCGAGCGCAAGGGCGGCTGGGACTGCCATGGCCTGCCGGTCGAGATCGCGGTCGAGCAGCAGCTTGGGATCGCCTCGAAGGCCGAGATCGAGGACTACGGGATCGAGCGCTTCAACGCCAAGTGCCGCGAGTCGGTGTTCGAGTACCTACAGGAGTGGAACCGCCTCACCGAGCGCATCGGCTTCTGGATCGACCTCGATGACGCCTATCGCACGCTCGACGAGTCCTACATCGAGTCGGTCTGGTGGGCGCTCGCGGAGATCGACAAACGTGGGCTGCTCTACGAGGGCCACAAGGTGGTGCCCTACTGCACGCGCTGCGGCACCGCGCTCTCATCCCACGAGGTCGCGCTCGGGTACAAGGACGTCGTCGACCCGTCTGTCTACGTGCGCTTGCCGGCGCTCACGCCGGAGCAGGCGGATCCGGTTCACGAGTCGCCACTGCAAGCGGGCGACGCACTGCTGGTTTGGACGACCACCCCCTGGACCCTGCCGGGCAACGTCGCCGTCGCAGTCGGCCCCGACATCGAGTACGTACGTGCGGCATACCGAGAGGAGACGCTCGTCCTCGCGGCAGCGCGGGTCGCGGATGTGCTGGGCGAGGAGGCCAAGATCCTCGAGCGCTTCCCGGGCAGCGCGCTGCTCGGCTCCTTCTACGAGGGGCCGATCTTCGCCACCGGGCAGGCCGGCGGCTTTCCAATCGTCGCGGGTGACTTCGTCAGCACCGAGGACGGCACTGGTCTGGTCCACATCGCGCCGGCCTTCGGCGAGGACGACTTCGCCGTGGCCGTGGCAAACCGCCTGTTCGACCCGACCGACCCGAAGACGCTGTTCAACCCCGTAAGGCGCGACGGCACTTACGAGGAGCGCGTCCGCAGCCGCGACGGCGCCTCCTACGGGGGGCGCTACGTGAAGGATCCCGACTTGACCGCGGAGCTGATCGCGGACCTCGACAGGCACGGCCTGCTGCTGCGAGCCAGCGACTACGAGCACAGCTATCCACACTGCTGGCGTTGCGGAACCCCGCTGATCTACTACGCGAAGGCGAGTTGGTATATCCGCACGACCGCGGTCGGCCCGCAGATGCTCGCCGCCAACGAAACGGTCTCGTGGCACCCACCGCACATCAAGCACGGGCGCTTCGGCGATTGGCTGAAGAACAACGTCGACTGGGCGCTCTCGCGCGAGCGCTACTGGGGCACGCCTTTGCCTGTGTGGCGCTGCCCGGCGGGCCACGTGCACACGATCGGCTCATTCGCCGAGCTGCGCGAGCGCTCGGGAGAGACGCTCGCCGACCACCACCGTCCGTATGTCGACACCGTCGAGTTCCCCTGCCCGCAATGCGAGCAGACGATGCGCCGGGTGCCGGAGGTGATCGACGTTTGGTTTGACTCGGGCGCGATGCCGTTCGCCCAGCATCACGCCCCGCTCGAGCACGAGGAGCGCTTCCGCGCGCGCTTCCCGGCGGACTTCGTCTGCGAGGCGCTCGACCAGACGCGCGGCTGGTTCTACTCGCTGCTGGCGATCTCGACGCTGCTGTTTGAGACGGCGCCCTATCGCAATGTCGTGTGCCTCGGGCTGATCCTCGACGCCGACGGCCAGAAGATGTCCAAGTCGAAGGGCAACACGGTAGAGCCGTGGGAGGTGATCGACACGTACGGAGCGGATGCGTTTCGCTGGTACTTCTTCACCTCCAAGCAACCCTGGGACGGCTATCGCTTCTCGACAGAGGCGATCGGGGAGGGCGTGCGCCTGTTCATCAAGCAACTCTGGAGCACGTACTTCTTCTACGTCCTCTACGCCCACGCCAACCGCGAGGCTTTGAGCGACGGCGCGGTCACGTCCTCGCCGGTGAGCGTCGCGGACGCAGACCTCGACCGCTGGGCGCTCTCGCGCACCTCCTCGACGGCTGCGATCGTGGCGGAGCGCCTGGACGCCTACGACGCAACCGCGGCGGGGCGGGCGATCGCCGAGCTCGTGGACGAACTCTCCAACTGGTACGTTCGCCGTTCGCGCCGGCGCTTCTGGGACGGCGAGCGAGGAGCGTTCGAGACACTGCGCACGTGTCTACTGACGATCTGCAAGCTACTCGCGCCATTCTGCCCGTTCGTGGCAGATGAGATCTATGACAATCTCGACGGGACCCTGGCGAGCGTGCATCTCTGCGACTTCCCATCAGGCCCCGAACTGCCCGCGCCCGACGAGGAGCTCGAGCGCGCGATGGCGATCGCACGCGAGACAGTACGGCTGGGGCTTGGCGCGCGTGGGCAGGCAAAGATCAAGGTGCGTCAGCCGCTGCGTGAGGCCGTCATCGTGGCCGCTGGCCGCGAGCGCGCCGCGATCGAGCGCTTCGCCGACGTCGTGCGCGAGGAGCTCAACGTGCGCGAGGTGCGCTTCGTCTCAGGCGCACAGGAGCTCGGCCACTATGAGGTCAAGGCCAACTATCGCCGTCTCGGACCGATCTTCGGCAAGGAGATGCCGCTGGCCGCCGAGGCAATCGCCGCGCTCGACCCCGCGGAGGTAGCGGCGGCCGTGCAGGACGATGGCGATATGCGACTCGGCATCTCGGTAGCGGGCCGCGAGCACACGCTCACCTCCGAAGACGTCATCCTGACGATGCGCGCTCCCGAGGGCTACAGCGTCGAGCGCGAGGGCGCTCACGCAGTCGCACTGGACCTGACGATCGACGATCAGCTGCTCCGCGACGGGCGCGCACGCGAGATCGTCCACGCTGTACAGAGCGCCCGCAAGAACGCGGGCCTAGCGGTCGAAGACCGGATCGAGCTGAGCCTCTCCGGCGACACGGCTCTCGTGCAGGCCGCTAGGGAGCACGCAGAGAACATCGCGACAGAGACCCTTGCGGTCGTCCTCTCGCTCGACGGCACCGGTGCAGCGGACGCCATCTATGTCGAGGAGACGGACGTCGAGGGCTTGGCACTGCGCATCGCATTGCGTCGCGTCTCGCGCTAATGCGTGCGCACCGCGGGCTTGTGTGCTCGGGAGATCAAATGCCGGATCACAAGCGCCGCGAACATCCCCACTAGGAACAACAGCCCCGCCACCGAGAGGATCCTGCCCAGCACGATCGGCCATCCGTTCGCAGTGCTCACTGTGATCACCTCGGTCGACCGTGAGCTGCCGCTCGTCGACCTAGACGCGGAATTGCCGGTAGCGGCGCCGATTTCGAGGACGTCGTCCCCTTCGGGATTCACACCGACAATCTTTGCTCCGGCAACGTGCACCAATTCGGGTCCTCCGCCAAGGTTGCTAAGGACCAGTTCGCCTGGCTTCAGATGTACCGTCTTTGAAATGCGGTCGTCATCGATAGCCGTCGCTGGGAAGACGACTCCCGCGGTGCTCCCCGCCCCGGTCGTGAGGACTGGGAGCTGCGCGTCTGTGTAGTCGGTCAGGACCCGCCTTGTGAATTCCGATGTGGTTCGCGACTCGATCACGGTCTGCCGATCGCCGCCGTGCGGATAGTCGCTTGCCTGTTGGATAGCGCCGGCGATCGCTACGATCAGAACAGGAACGAGCGCCCAAGCCCAGTGGCGCACATAGTGAGAGCGGTTGCGAATCTCAACCAGACCGACGAGCACCGCCCCACTCACGGCGAGCATCACATACGCCTCGAGCCGATAGGTGTACTGAAGGATCGCATAGGGTCGTGGTAGCGCAAGGATGACATCGGCGTTTGTCATGACCACAATGACTAGGGCGATCACTCCGATAGATATGAGGAGCAGTCTTCTCCACGCACCCAGCGATCCCCTGCGCCAAGCTATGGCGACGCACACCAGCGACCACACCATCGCCAAGACCGGCAGTGAAAGCACGAACTCACTCCCTGCGACTGCGGTCGTGCGTGAGATCGCAAAAAGATTTCGTGCGGAGACGAGCGACATAGTCGACCGCAGCATCAGCCGCCATGAGGGGTAGGCGACGCTAATTTGCGTATGCGACTCATAGGCCGCGGCCGGCAGCAGGAACCACGCACTGACCAGCAGCCCGGGCAAGACCAGACCGATCACGCGAAACACACCACGTCGCGTCAGCAACTGTCGTGCTTGGGGAACACATATGAGCGCCAGGGCAGCGCAAAGCCCCAGGAACGTTGAACCCCAGACTATGGTAAGGGTGTGACTTCCGAAGAACACGATGGCGCCGCCGGCGAGCGCCATCGCCGGCCATATGCGCAGCCGATCTGCGCGTAGGATGTTCAAGGCCGCAGCTGTCATGAGCGGGATCGTCGACACCCCCAAGAATTCCGGCAAGTCGCCACGGGCATAGACCAGCGTGAGGTAGTACGCCGACGTGATAAAGATCACCCCGGGAACGTGGGCCCACCATCCCTTCAGACTCGCGGCGCGAGCCAGCCAGTACCACCCACCATACGAGCACGCGAAACCCAAGAGATACGCCAATACGTAGGCCTCGATTGGAGCGTTCCCCAAGGCCAGCGACAGAACCGCACCGAGCACATCGAGCGTCCCCGAATAAAACGCGTACTCGGGATAAAACACTGAGTACGCCGTATTGAGAAAGAAGCTTGGATGATGGTATTCGCGAATCGCGAAGCTCTGATTCCACATGAACCAGAGATGGTGCGCCCAGTCTTCATTGAAGTAATCGCCCGTAAACAGGAGAGGCCATGCGAGAACGCCAATCAACAGGATCGGCGCTCCGACCAGCGCCGATACCCGGGCGACCCGACCGACAGACAGCCGCCTGCTCGCCTCCAGAGCGGGTCGTAATCGGGTACTCGCGACCCGCTGGAGCGGTGTTTCACTCTGCACGCGCGAAACCATAGCCGCGCCACTCCGCAGCCCTGCCTCGATTCGCGCGCGCCACGACGAGCGCGCAGATTCAGGCGGTTATACCGGCAATTGGGCTGTCGTGGCGAGCTCGATTGTCTCCGACATGCCCGGTTCTGCCTCAGGCCAGCGCGGGCTCCAACTCGGCCTCGAGCTTCTTCTTCGGATAGGCGCCTACAACCGTCTTGACCGGCTGACCGGCTTTGAAGAGGATCATCGTCGGGATCGAGAGCACCTGAAAGCTGGCAGCGGTTTGCTGATTCTCATCCACGTTCAGCTTGACGATGCGCAGGTCGGGGCGCTCCTGTGCAATCTCCTCGAGTACGGGCCCCACCACGCGGCACGGGCCGCACCACGGCGCCCAGAAGTCGACCAGCACTGGGGTCTCGGACTCTATGACCTCCGCCTGAAAGTTGGCGTCGGTGACTTCGTTCAGGCTGCCTGCCATGGGAACTCCCTTCGTCGTCTGACTCGTCGATGCCCTTGCGCTACCTCTCACTATACAAAGTAAAGGAAGCGTCCTCGGGGGCTGGGCCCGAGTCCTCGCTGTGGTGGTCGCCAGGCGTGCCAGCGCCCGCAGGGACGACCGGCGGCTGGCGGCCGACGCGCAGTTGCGGCACGAGCCACATGGCCTCGGCGGCGATCCGCCAGGACATCTTGCTCTGCCCGCGCTCGCGATCGCGGAACACGATCGGGACCTCCTCGACGCGAAAGCCGGCGCGGGCGGCGCGGTAGGTGAGCTCGACCTGGAAGGCGTAGCCCTGCGAGCGAACGCTGTCGAAGTCGATCCGCTGCAAAACCTCGCGGCGAAAGCACTTGAAGCCTCCCGTGAGATCTCGGATCGAGAGACCGAGGACGATGCGCGCGTAAGTGGAGCCGCCCTCGCTGACTAAGCGGCGCACCATCCCCCAGTCGGTCACCCCGCCACCGGGCACGTAGCGAGAGCCGAGCGCGAGATCGGCTCCATGCTCAACGGCTTGCAGAAGGCGCACCAGGTCGGCGGGGTCGTGCGAGAAGTCGGAGTCCATCTCCATCACAAATGCGGCGCCCTGCCGAAGAGCGTGGCGAAAACCGGCGAGATAGGCGGGACCGATACCTTCCTTGGCGGTGCGGTGCAGTACCTGCACCCACGGGCGCTCGGCGCCGAGCCGCTCGGCGATCTCGCCGGTGCCGTCGGGAGAGTCATCGTCAACTACAAGCACGCGGAAACCCTCGCAGG
>DASXOX010000099.1:0-2477 GCA_036493975.1 Solirubrobacteraceae bacterium | reverse complement strand
GGGTCGTGCGCTCGCTGCGCTCCGACTGGGGCGCCGCGCGCCGTCATGCGGTGCCCGGCGCTGGGGCGAGAGCGATGCTGGTGGCCGCCGCGGTCGGCGGTGGCGCAGCTCTTGCGTTAGCGCTGCTACCGACGATCCACGGCTACGGCGGCCACTAGCAGTGGGTCAGCGCCTCGTGCTATGCGATGAACGCCGTCGCTGATTTCACAAGCGCGGCCGGCTTCAACGAGGAGGCCGCTCAAGCGCGGAGTGACAAGCGTGAGGCATCCGTTGCGCTGTTAGTGGTGACGTTTACGACTGGACTTGTCGATGCGGTCAGAAATCTCGCGCGGGGCCGCGTGTTTGCGGCCAACATGACAGGGACATGTCGTCCTGCTCGGCTCGGCATCGCCGGGGGCGACGGCCTTCCGGTGCTCGCGCCGATCATCTCTCTGGCCGCTTTCCTACTGGGAGCCGCAGCTGGTGAAACGGCGGGGGGAGCGTCATCCCGCGCTCGTGGCCGGTGCGCTGGAGATCGAGGTGTCTCTGCTCGCGGCGACGGCCGTTCTTGCGGCCGCACGAGTGTCCACCCCGGCGATGCCTCGGGGTACGCGCTCATCGTCTTCATGTCGTTCGCGATGGGCGTCCGTACGCGTCTTGCGGCGCATCGGCGTACCGGACCTGACGACAACGGTGCTCACGATGACACTGACGGCCCTGGCGTCCGGGTCAAGGACAACGGGAGGTTCCCGCAAAGGCTCGATCCGGAGGCTCGCTGCAGCTCTGGCAATGCTCGCCGGCGCGTCGAGTGGCGCGCTCCTGTTGCGTTGAAGGCGATCTCTACGTCCCGCTAGTGTTGGCGCCGGGGCAGGCGCTTGCTATGTGGCTCGTATCTGTACCGGCCGCCGTGCGCCTGGGCAGATAGCACCGCCTCGCTCGAGCCGAACCTGGCCCGCTCGAGCTCGAGGGGCAGCTCAGACGGCTCGAGGACTCGCTGAACGCGCCGGTACGACAGAGAATGTGTCCCAGTCCCGCGATCAGCTCCTACAGGCTGAGCGGCTTGGTCACGTAGTCATCGCCAACGGTCGTGAGACGTCGCATGGTCGGCCGTGCTGTCCCGGGCGATGTCGGAACAGGATCGGCACCTCGGCATGCTCGGCCGACAGACAGTCTCCGCGCGACCTCGACGCGCTCCATGCCGGGGCAGCTTCACCTCGAGCACCATCTGTGCTGACGCGAGCGGCGAACCTGGCCGAGGGGCTCGTTGGCGCTACCGGCCGCCTCCGCGCCGAATCCGCCATGGCAAGCGCCATAGATATCACGTCGACGTCGGCTCATCGTCCACGACGGGCGCAGCCGCGTGCTCCCGCCGACCTGTCGGTCAGCTGGCGGCGGATCCAAGCGCTGCGCTCGCCCCGACGATTATCACGCCGGCGAGCGCGACGTTGAACAGCGAGGTCGCGAAGCTCGTGCTGAAGAACCGCATGCGCAGAAAGGCGAGCGTCCCAAGCTCGAACATCACAACGAGGATCGCGATGATCACTGCGGTCGCATAGGAGGGGATCAGGAACGGAAGCGCGTGCAGAAAACCTCCGATGAACGTTCCGGCGCCGGTGATCGCGCCGCGTACGCGGGGGTTACCGCGTCCGGTGTCCTCGCCTGTGTCTGAGAGCCCTTCGGAGAAGCTCATGCTGACGCCCGCGCCGACAGCCGTGGCGAGCCCCGCAAAGAAGGCGTATCGCGGCGTGTGCGTGGCCAACGCGACCGCGAAGATCGGCGCGAGCGAGGACAGCGATCCATCGATCAGCCCGCTCAGAGCAGGCTGCGCGCGCTGCAACAGGAATGCGCGCTTCGCTTGCGGGCTTTGTGACGGCGGGGGCCAAGATCCGCTGATCGCATGCGGGTGGAACCGGCGATGGCGCTGTTCGCGCGCGCCGCCGGGATCGGGCGTCCCAATGCGCGGCATAGGGCGCGCGTTCAATTCGGTGTCCTGCTGGCGTGTCGGTTGCATGGCTTGTCTCGACTCTGAGGGGCTGGATTGTTCAGGCCGCGGCTGTCTGCAGCTCGCGGCCGGCAGTCGCTTGACGTTGGCGCCGCTGGGTTATGGCGAGGACGCTCGCGGGAATTAGCGCGATCAGTGTGGCGCCGAGCGCGCACCAGAACGTGCTGCCGAAGGCGGTGGCCAGGGGCCCGGCGACGTGGGCGCGGACGGTGGGCGAGAGCGTCTGGAGCAGCCCGCCGCTGCTGGCCGCGCCCGATCCGAGGGTGGCGCGGGCCTGGTCTGAGAGGACGACGGCGAGGAGCGCGGTGCCCATGGATCCTCCGACCCGCTGGAGCGTGTTGAGCACGCTGGTCGCTTCGGGTACTTGGTCGCTGCGCACCACGGCGTACGCCGAGGCCATTGTGGGCATCATCGAGCAGCCCAGGCCGATGCCGCGAACGAGCAACACGAGCGCGAGCCATGCGTAGGAGCTGGTCGCGCCGACCCCCACCAAGGG
>DASXOX010000098.1:0-53682 GCA_036493975.1 Solirubrobacteraceae bacterium | reverse complement strand
GCCGCGGCCACTTCTTCTGCGTATTTTTTGCTGGCTGCCGCTTCTTCCTGGTGGCTTTTGGCGGCGGCTTCTTCCTGCCGTTTGACGTCTGCCGCGTGCTGGCTCTGGACTTCTTCTTCGTGCTGTTTGGCCTGGACTTCTTCTTCGTGCCGTTTGGCCTGGACTTCTTCGGTGCTGATCGCTCTGATCATGCCCGACACGGCCGAGTGGATGGTGATCGTGGACGCGACGCCGGTCGTCACGAACGGTTCGCCTTCGCGCGAGCCTTCGGGAATCGCTTTGAATATTTCTCCGCGCAGGTTTTCGTATTCGTTGGGTGTCTGCGCGCCCGCGAGCTCGCTGAGCGTCGCCGTAAAGGAGGTGACTTCCTGGTTGACCGGACCGACGGGAGCAAGGAAGGGCCCGCGCGCTTCGACTGGCTCTTTTCCGCATTCGAAGGTCATGTAGACGACGTCTTTGCCAGGGTTCAGCAGGATGCCGACTTCGTGTTTGGCCTGACTGATGTAGACCAGTTCCGCAGGGATCTGTTCGGTCTTGATTTCTTCTGGGTTTGCGCTCGCCGATTGGCATTTGGCGCTGGGATGTTCGGCTACGCACCCCGAGAACACGTATTTCGCCACAGCCGAGCGGGGCCCCGTGAGTTCGCCCTGGCCGCTGGAGGAGGTGCAGTGCACGACGGTGTTTTCAGAATCTGACATTTCAGCCGTGACCGCACCGCCTTCGGTGGTGAAGGCAACCGGGAACGAGTGCCCCGGCACGACGACTTCGAGTACCGGTTCGACCGCTCCCGCGCTCGCCGGCGCGAGCAGCGCTGCGATCGCCGCGACGAGCGCCACGGCGGAGATAGGACGGCCCTTGAGAATCCGGCCAGCTCGTGATCTCATATCACTTCCTCCCGCTCTCTCCATGTGGATACACAAGTCCCCTGCCTGCGCCCTCGACCCCCGCGAGGACGTTGGGGAGTGACCAGATGGTACCGGCCTTGTGGCTGAGGGGCGGCTTTAGAGGCGCCGAGCCTCAGTCGCGCGATCCCGAAGGCGACGCCGCGCGCAGATCTACTCCCAGCAGTCGTTCCAGCTCGGGAATCGTCGTCTCGGGGCTCGTGTGGTGGACCGTCGCCATTCCCAGCTCCGTTGCCGGAGGCAGGTTGAACGGCAGGTCGTCCACGAATACGGATTCCGTCGCCGCGCGTCCGATGGCCTGGACTCCCAGCTCGTAGATGCGTGGAGCCGGCTTGCGGATGCCGACCTCGCCGGAGATCACGACGCCGTTAAATAGCTCTGCGAGCAGCTCGCGCGGGTAGCGCGTCGTGCCCCACGAGTTGGAGATCAGGCCGGTCGCGATGCCGGCCGCGCGAGCGGCGCGCACCGCATCGACCATCGACGGCTCCGGCTGCGCGCCCGCGAACAGCCGGTCGATCAGGCCTTCTGCGCGCTCCAGCCCGAGCAGCTGGCCGAGGCCGTTCTCGAAGGTCGTCTCGTCGACGCGGCCCTCCTCGAAGCCGATCAGCAGCTCGCGTGCGGCCTGATTCCCGCGAAACGCCTGCGCAAGCGCTGCCGGATCCAGGCCCTCGGACTCGCAGAATGCACTAAAGGAGCTGAATAGGTTGGTCGTCATCACGCCGCCCCAGTCGACGAGCAGGCCACGGATCTCACTCACCGAACGCGACCTCCTCGGCGTGCTGGGCAAGCTGCACGACGCCCTCGCCGAAGTGCACCAGGTAGGGGTCGTCCGTCATCCCGGCCTGGGCGCGCTTGTAGTTGCCCTCCATGAACACCACCGACTTCCACACGGCCAGCGTCACGTACCAGCGCAGGTCGCGCATCGAGCGACCGGAGAGCTCTTCGTAGCGCGCGATCAGCTCGGCGCGCGTCGGGAAGCCCTCGCTGCGCGTCACCCTGCCGAGCGCCTCGCGCAGGCCGCCCGGGGGATCGCCGGGCTCGCTCCACATCATGCAGAGGTAGCCGAGGTCGGCCAGCGGATCGCCGATCGTCGCCATCTCCCAGTCGAGCACCGCCGCCAGCCGGGCGGGGGCACCTGGCGCGAACATCGTGTTGCCCAGGCGATAGTCGCCGTGCACGATCGTCGCCGCGCCAGACTCGGGCAGGTTGTCGGCGAGCCACTTCGCTACCCGTTCGACGGCCGGAATCTCGCGCGTCTTGTTGATGTCCCAGAGCCCCGAGAAGCGACGCAGCTGGCGCTCGAGGTAGCCCGTTGGCTTGCCAAAGCCCTCCAGTCCCACGGCGCGCCAGTCGACGGCGTGGATCTCCACCAGGGCGTCGATCAGCTCGTCTGAGATGCGCCGGCGCTCGACCGGTGTGTCCAGCGGCTGAGGCAGCTCGAACACGATCGCGTCGCCGTCGATCCTCTCCATCACGTAGAACGGGCAGCCGATCGTCGCGGGATCCTCGCCGACTGCGAGCACCTCCGGGACCCGTGCCGGGGTGCCTTGCAAGGCCCTTAGCAGACGCGCCTCGCGCAGCACGTCGTGCGCGCTCGGCGGCAGCGGCGGGCGTGGCGGACGACGCAGCACGAGCTCGCTGCCGTCCTCGCGCACGATCAGGTAGGTGACATTTGAGTGACCCTCGCCGATCGGGCTCGCTTGCAGCTCGCCGGCGCCCAGTCCGTGGCTGTCGAGAAACTCCTGAAGCGGATCGAGCACGAGCAGCGGGGGACGCGCATCGGTTGCCACTTCGTCATGCGTGCGGACGATGTCGTCGGGGGCCGCGGGGGCGCTCATCGGACGCAACGCTATCCGACTGCGACTTCGCAGGAGTCGCGAAAAGAGCGAAACATCGGCTCCGGTAGGGTGTCTTAAGCGAGGTCGCACGCCAACGCGCGCCTTTCCCTCGAGGCGGCGTCGGCTGCAGTGCGCGCACGCCCGCGTGTCCGAGTCAGTCCCCGAAGGAATGGAGCAATCGAATGCTGCGTATACGCCTACTCCTGTGTGCCCTGCTCGTCTGCTCGTCGCTGGGTGCAGGCGCGCTGTGCGCGGGCGAGGCGCTGGCCTCCCACAGCCAGGCCGACTACTTCGAGCCCTCCACGGTGTTGATGAACGCGAGCACGCGCGAACGCGCGCTCTCACAGATGAAGCATCTCGGGGTCCACGCGCTGCGTGTCGAGCTCTACTGGCAGTACGTCGCGCCGGGCGGCAACAGTGCGACCAAGCCGAACTTCGACGCGACGAATCCCGCTGCGTATGCATGGGGTCCCTACGACTGGATCATGTCCAAGGCCAAGGAACTCGGCTGGAAAGTGCTGCTGACCGTCACCTCCCCGGTGCCGCGCTGGGCGACCTCCAACCACAAGGCGCCCTACGACACCAACCCCAACGCGCGCGCTTTCAAGGAATTCATGACGGCTGTCGGCCGTCACTACGGCGCGCAGGTCGATCTTTTCGCGATCTGGAACGAGCCCAACGACGCCGCGTTCTTGCTGCCGCAATTCGACTCCCACGGCCAGCCGGCTTCGCCGCGCATCTACCGCGGGCTCTACCAGGAAGGCTACGCCGGGCTGCAGGCAGCCGGGCTCGCCCACCCGAGGGTGCTGATCGGCGAAACGTCGCCCGCGGGCTACACCAGCTTGAGCCGCAGCGAAGCTCGCCGCAACGCACTCCACGACGTTGCGCCGCTCGCCTTCCTGCGTGGCATGTTCTGCTTGAACTCCCATTACCGCAAAGCCGGGTCTTGCGGGCGACTGTCGGCGTCGGGGTACGCTCATCACGCCTACTCCACGAAGGCCGGTCCTTATTACGTATCCGCTGCTCGTGACGACGTCATGATCGGCACGCTCTCACGTCTGGAACGCGCGCTCAATCTCGCCGCGGCCGCCGGTGCGATCAACGGCGGCATTCCGATCTACCTGACTGAGTTCGGCGTTCAGAGCAAGCCGAACCGCTACCTCGGCGTATCCCCGGCGAAGCAGGCCGAATACGACGCGATCTCCGAATATATCGCCTACCGCAACCCGCGCGTCGCGGCGTTCTCTCAATACCTCCTCAAAGACGGCGCCGTCGGCGGCGCGCCCGGGTCGGGCGTCCACGGCGGCTTCGTCGGCTTCCAGTCGGGCCTGGAGTACATCGGCGGTGCACCCAAGCCGCTGTATTTCGCCTGGCCCGTGCCGCTCGTCGTCTCTCATACCAGCCACGGCTACGCGCTGTGGGGACTCGTGCGCGCCGCGACCGGCGCCACTAAGGTGACGATCCTCGTCAAGCGCCGCGGCTCGCATAAGTACAGCGTTCTGAAGACCCAGGGCACCAACTCATTGGGCTACTGGAGCTTCACATCGAGCGTTCCGGGCACGAGCTGGCGCGTGCGCTGGACGAGTCCGTCGGGCGCCAAGTACGAAGGGCCGCCGATCGGAGCTAGTCGAGCGGTGTAGCTGGATGGCTCGGCTTGTCCTCTCCTAGAGTGGGAGAGGACGATGCCGGAGCTGCCCGAGGTCGAGATCACCGCGCGCCGGCTCGGCGATGCCCTGCGAGGCACGCTCATCGAGTCGGCGCTCGCGCCTGGCATCAATGCGTTGAAGACCTTCGACCCCCCGCTCTCGGAGCTGTCTGGTCGGGAGATCACGGGGGTCGGCAGGCGCGGCAAGCAGCTGATCGTCGAAGTCGGCGAGCTCGCGCTTGTGATCCACCTGATGTCCGCTGGGCGTTTGCAGCTCTTCGACAAGCACGCCGGTCCGCGTGATCGTACTTCCCGTGTGCTCGTACGGATCGAGGACGGTCGCGAGTTGCGCCTGCGCGAGTTCGGCTCCAAGCAGGCTGCCTGGGCGAAGCTGCTGCGCGCCTCGGGGCTCTACGAGGAGGAGTCGCTCGCCCGCCTCGGGCCGGAGGCCTGGCCTGATCCGCCCGAGCTCCGTGAGTTGCTCGATGCGCCACGCCCGCTTCACGCCGTCCTGCGCGACCAACACGTCATCGCCGGCATCGGGCGCTCGTGGGTCGACGAGATCCTCTGGCATGTCCGCCTCTCTCCATATAAGCGCGGAAGTGACCTGGAGGCCGAGGAGGCGCAGCGGCTACGTGCGGCAATCGCCGAAGTACTGGGCAGCGCGATCTCGCATTACGAGAGCACGATCGCGCTGCCAATTCCAGACAAGCTGCCGATGCCGCTTCAGGTGCACCGTCACGAGGGCCAGCCGTGCCCGCGGTGCGGGACCACGCTGCGCGCGGTGCACTTCGAGGACTACATCATCGCCTACTGTCCGCAGTGCCAGACAGAGGGGCGTGTGCTCAAGGACCGGCGGCTGTCGCGGCTGCTCAAGTAGTCGGCGTCCAGCTCGTGCACAGGCTCTCTTGCACTCTCTAGCGAGCGGTCGCTCGCGGATGGAACAGCCTAGGCTCGATGCGGCCGAGTACGCTTCCGACCATGATCGAGCCAGGCCAGCCCGCCCCCGACTTCGCCCTCTCCGACCAGGACGGCCGCACCGTCAAGCTCTCGGACTTCCACGGGGCCCCGGTGGTCGTGTACTTCTACCCCAAGGCCGATACCTCCGGCTGCACGACCCAGGCGTGTGGCGTGCGCGACCACCGCGCCGACTACGCCAGTGCCGGCGCGACCGTGCTCGGGATCTCCCCCGATCCTGTCGCGAAGGTCAAGAAATTCGACGAAAAGCACGACTTCGGCTTCCCGTTGCTTGCGGACGAGGACCACGCGGTCGCCGAGGCTTACGGAGTTTGGGTACAGAAGTCGATGTACGGCCGCACTTACTGGGGCAACGAGCGCACGACGTTCATCATCGACACCGACGGCGAGGTCGCGCAGGTCCTGCGAAAGGTCAAGCCGGCCGAGCACGACACGCTGGTGCTGAAGGCGCTCGAGGAGATCGCGCCGCCCGTGGCGTAGTCGAGCTGGGGCTCCGCAGCAGGCGCATCGGGGATCTGACGCTACACCGCGTCGAGCACAGGCGCCGGAGCGGGCTCGGCGGGCGCGAACAACTCGAGCAGGCGCGCGACGGCGGGCCTGCTCCCCACGATCGTCGCTTCGCCTGAGCGCAACGCTTCGCCAAGTGGCAAATGGTGGGATACGAGCATTGCGAGCGTTCCCGGTGTGGTCTTGATCGTCGCCTCGGGCTCGGGGGCCTCTCCGCGCGTGAGCATCAGTTCTCCACTGGCGATCGCGACCGCGAAACGGTCCTCTCCGACGTGCAGCGCGTAGATCGCGTCCACCCCGATCGCCGCATCGGGGTCGAACAGCGCTCGCAGCGCGAGCACCGCCGCGTCGGTGCCGATCTCGATGTGCTGCGGGGGGAATGGGGAGCGATCGCCCCAGCGCCCGAGCTGGGTGACGATCGGCCCGAGCTCGTGACCCCACTCGGTGAGCTCGTATACGCGCGATCCCGCCGGCGGTCCGAGCCTGCGGCGGCGCACGACCCCGGTGCGCTCCAGCTCGCGCAGGCGTTGCGAGAGGACGTTCGGGCTCGCATGGGGCAGGCCCGCGTGCAGGTCGGTGAAGCGCTTGGGGCCAAGCAAAAGCTCGCGGACCACGAGCAGCGCCCAACGCTCGCCAATGAGATCCAGGGCGTGCGCGAAGCGACAGGCCTCGCCGTAGGTGCGGCTGGTCGCCATACCCACATTGTATTTCGTGCTCCTGTCGTTTATAGCGGATGATCCTTTTGTAGGAGTAAGTGCTACTCTTGCGCAATCAAGAAAGCGACGATCGCATGACCAACGACGATCGATCCCAAGGAGGTAGGCGATGCGCAGGGTGATGGTCAGCTACCGCGTGAAGGCCGAGTGCGCGGCCGAAAACGAGGCGCTCGTGCGCGCCGTCTATGAGGAACTGCACGCAGCTGTGCCTAGCGGTCTGCGCTACGCGACCTTCAAGCTCGAGGACGGTGTCAGCTTCGTCCACCTTGCCGAAACCGAGGACGGACAGAACCCGCTGCCGGACATGCAGGCCTTCAAGGATTTCCAGGCCGCGATCGGCGAGCGCTGCGAGGAGCCGCCGCGGGTTAGCGAGCTCCACGAGGTCGGCTCCTTTCGCCTCTTCGGCGGTGCGACATGAGAGCGGCGCGCGCAACAATCGCATGCGGGCGCTCTGAGCCGCGTCCCGGCGAGAGAGCAACGGCCGCCGGCGCTCAGAAGCTGACGGCGACTACCGCGAGCGTTGCGAGCGCAAGCGCCACCGCGGCCGCTGTGAGCCACATGACCAGCGCAGCGGACAGCTCCTCGTAGCTGCCTCGACGCAGCGCTGCGGCGAGGCGATTCTGGCGGACTGCGCCGATCACCAGAACGGCGACCGCCAGGGTTCCATAGCCGAGCCCCAGCACCTGCAGCGGCCAGCGCGTGCCTCCAGAGAGACCGGGCAGAAGCCGGCCCACCGCGATCGCCGCGGCGGCAACGCCTATTCCGGTGCGCCACCACGCCAGCCAGGTGCGCTCGGCGGCCAGCCAGGTGCGCCGCTTGACGTCGGCGACGTCCGGATCGGGGGTATCTGGCTCGGGCCCGGCGCTCATCCCGGTCCTTCAGCGAACCGGAACCGTGAAGTTCCTGACCTGCGGGAGTTCGGTGTGCAGGACCTGCTGGCCCGAGAAATCGCTGGAGCCAGCGCCGTGAATCACGACGAACCACAGCACGAAGGTTGCGGCACCGATCGCGGCGGTGACGGCGAAGACGCGGTCCATCACGCCCTTGCGTTGATCGTGGCCCGCCGCACGACGCAGCAGGATCCAGGCGCGGTCGATGTCGTGCATCGTTTGCAGTGCTCCGAACAGCAACGCGAACAGCAGCACGAACGCCGCGATGATCCCGAACGTCACGCTTCCCGTGAGGTAGTTGACCTGTGCGCAGGCCCACAGGCAGAACAGCGGAATCGGACCCCAGCACAAGACGCCCACGAGGGTGAGCGCGGCGAACGTCGCATTTGCGAGATGACCGTCGATGCGCTGACGCAACGATCCGGCGGGCTCGGGTGGTGCGCGGTAGTGGACCGGCGCTGTGCCCGGGCGCCTGCCCATGAAGAGACCGCCGTTGTCGTCAGGATCGCAGCGCATCCGACCTCCGCTCGTAAGCTAGCCGATCTCGCCGTGCTTCGCGAGTCGTCCGTCAGAGTTCGAGTACCGAGCGAATCCCGTCTTGTCGCTCCATCGACTCGAAAGCGCTGTTGACCTTGTCGAGCCCCATGCGGTGTGAGATGAACGGGTCCACGTCGAGCTCGCCGCGCAGATACAGGTCGACTAGCTGCGGCACCTGGTCGCGCCCCTTGACCCCGCCGAACGAGCTGCCGCGCACGCGCCTGCCGGTGATCAGCAGCCGCGGGACGATGTCGAGCGTCTCGCCCTTACCCGCGACACCCGCGATCGTGCATAGCCCCCAGCCCATCCGCGCCGCTTCGACGGCCTGGCGCATCACGGCCACGAGGCCGGTGGCCTCGAAGGTGTAGTCCGCGCCGAATCCCGCGGTGCTCTCGATGACGCGCTCGACGGTGTGCTCGTCGGCCTCCCAGCACTCGGTCGCTCCCTGACCTTCGGCGAGCCGCAGCCTCTCGGGTGAGAGGTCGACGCAGATGATGCGCTCCGCGCCCTGCAGCCGGCAGCCGGCGACGGCTCCGAGGCCGACCATGCCGGCGCCGAACACGACACAGGTGGAGCCTGGGCGCACCTCGGCCGTGAACATCGCTGCCCCGAGGCCCGTTGAGAGGCCGCACGCGAACAGGCACGCGCGGTCCAGCGGCGCTTGTGGGTCGACCTTCGCGAGTGCAATCTCCGGCAGGACGGCGTACTCCGCAAATGTAGAGGTCCCCATGAAGTGGCGGATCGGCTCGCCCTCGCGCGAGAGCCGGGTGGTGCCGTCGGGCAGATAGCCGAGGTTTTGCTGCTCGCGGATTGCCAAGCAGATGTTGGTCTCGGGGCTCAGGCAGTGCACGCACTCGCGGCACTGTGGCGAGAACAGCGTCACGACGTGGTCGCCGGGCGCAAGCGAGTGGACCTCCGGTCCCAGCTTCTCCACGACGCCCGCGCCCTCGTGGCCGAGTACCGTCGGGGCGTAGCCCGACGGATCGACTCCCGACGCGGTGTACATGTCGGTGTGGCACACGCCGCATGCGGCAAGCCGGATCAAGACCTCCCCTTCGCGCGGCTCGGCGAGGTCGAGCTCCTGGACGACCAGCGGCTTGCCGAACTCCTCAAGGACGGCCGCGCGGATCTTCAACGGAAGCGCGCTGCTTCGTCGGATCCACCGGTCGCGTCGCCGGCGCTGTAGGAGTGCGCGCCTGCGCCCGCGAGCTGTCCGCCGTTGACGATCAGGTATTCCTCGCGGATCGGGCGACCGTCGAGCCAGCACTCCAGGATCTCGCGCGTTCCCGCCGCGTAGCGCGCCTGTGCGGAGAGGCTCGTGCCGGACGTGTGAGGCGTCATGCCATGATGGGGCATCGAGCGCCATGGATGGTCGCGCGGGGCGGGCTGGGGAAACCAGACGTCCCCGGCGTAACCCGCGAGCTGGCCGCTCTCACAGGCACGCGCGACGGCGTCGCGATCGCAAATCTTTCCGCGGGCGGTGTTCACGAGATAGGCCCCGCGCTTCATCTTCGCGATCAGCTCCGCGTCGAAGAGACCCTCGGTCTCCGGATGCAGGGGCGCGTTGATCGTAACGACGTCGCACACGCCCAGCAGCGACTCGACGCTTTCATGGAAGGTCACACCCAGCTCGCGCTCCACGTTCTCGGGCAGACGATGACGGTCGGTGTAGTGCAGGCCGACGTCGAACGGTTTCAGGCGCCGCAGCACGGCAGAGCCGATGCGCCCGGCGGCGACGGTGCCGACCTGCATGCCCTCGAGGTCGTACTCGCGCGCGGCGCAGTCGGCGATGTCCCAGCCGCCATCGAGTACGACCTGGTGGGAGGGAATGTAGTTGCGCACGAGCGCGAGGATCATCATCACCACGTGCTCGGCCACACTGATGCTGTTGCAGTAGGTGACCTCCGCCACGGTGATCCCGCGCTCGATCGCGGCCTGCAGGTCGACGTGATCGGATCCGATCCCGGCGGTCAGAGCGAGCTTCAGGCGCGGCGCACGCGCGATGCGCTCTGCCGTCAGATACGCGGGCCAGAAGGGCTGGGAGATGACCACGTCGGCCTCCGGCAGCTCGCGTTCGAAGACGGAGTCCGGGCCGTCCTTGTCCGAGGTCACGGTCAGCTTGTGCCCGCGCTCCTGTAGGAATCCGCGCAGGCCCAGCTCGCCCGAGACGCTCCCGAGCAGCTCGCCGGGTGTGAAGTCGATCGCCTGCGGTGTCGGTGTGCTTTGGCCGTCGGGGTAGCACTCGATCCGAGGAATCGTTTCGCGCGCGTAGCGTGGCGGGTAGCCGTCGCGCGGGTCGTCATAAAGGACACAAAGGACGTTCGCCATCGTCGTTGCCACCACCCTTACCCGAGCCGCTTTGTGCTCGCCTAGATCTGAGGCCCGCGTACTAGCGGCGATTCTCTCAGTGCGCTCGACCGCGGTCAAGGCGCCTGCATCGGATTTCACTTCGACGGGTATCGAGGCGCGTATGATGCGCCCGTTTCCACGACGTGAGCGCTCGAGCTGACGAGCGAGCTTCGAAAGGAGGGCGAGATGCCGCTAAACACCATCCTCGAGCTTCCCGAGCACGAGATGGACGACGAGGATTGGGAGGAGGACGAGGAGTTCGGCACCGACGAGGAGGAGGTGGACCTCGACGAGTACGACGAGGAGCTCGAAGAGGACCCAGCAGAGCTGTAGCGGTAGGAGCGCCCCGACTCGCCTGCGGTCGCCTTACGCTTGAGGTGTGCCCCTGGCGTCGACGTCCATTGCCCACAGCCTCAGCTCGTTCCTGGAAGCGGTCGGCAACTTCTTCTCGGATCTCGCCGCCGTCCACTGGGGTGCGCTCGTGCTGGGGCTCGTGTTCTTTGGGCTCAACCTCACGCTGCGCTCGCGCGCGTTCTTTCATAGCCTGCGCGCCGCGTACCCTGCGGTCGCCTTCCAGTTCCGACGCATTTGGGGCGCCTACTTCGCGGCGGTTGGCTTCAACAACGTCGTGCCCGCGCGTGGCGGTGACGTCATCAAGCTGTTCCTCACGCGCAGCTCGATCCCCGGCTCGACCTACCCGACGGTCGCGTCGGCGTTCTTCGTGGAGTCGATCTTCGACGCAACCGTCGGGGTGTTCGTGCTGATCTTCGCGTTCAGCCAGGGCGTCTTCCCGAAGCCCCCGGACTTCTCAAAACTGAGCTCGTTCGATATTTCCTACCTCGCTGAGCACTTTCGCTTCACGCTGTTCCTGATCACTGCCCTGGCGATCCTCGGGCTCGTCGCGTTCGCTCTGCTCTCCTCGCGCTTCAAGGCTTTCTGGGTGCGGGTCCGCCAGGGCCTGACGATCCTCAGCGATCGTCCGCGCTACCTGCGCGAGGTCGCTCTTTGGCAAGCCGGAGCGTGGCTGTGCCGCTTCGCCGCGTTTTGGTTCCTACTGGACGCTTTCCGCGTGGGAGGCTCCGTCGAGAACGTCCTGCTCGTCTTCGGCGTCAACCAGGTCGCGGGCGCCGTCCCGTTCACACCCGGGGGCGCCGGAGTACAGCAGGCGCTGCTCGTCAAGGTGTTTGCCGGGGGCGCCCCGACGGCGGTCGTCGCGGCGTACTCCGTCGGTCAGCAGATCGCGATCGCCGCGTTCACCGCGCTCGTGGGGCTCGGCGCGGTGGTCTTCATCTTCCGCTTCCGCTCCTTCAGGGAGGTGATCGCCGCCGGCAATGCCTCGCGCGAGGCCGAGCGTCGCGCCGAGCGCGCCGGCGCGTACTGAACGCCGGTCCCTACTGAAGGCCCTCGCGCGCCTCGCGCACGAGCGTCACGGCCTCGGGGAAGACGACCGCGATAACCGAGCGGATCTGTCCGGCTTGGGCCTCCGCGTCACCCTGAAGGTTCACGCGGTTGACCGCTGCGACCGTCATGTCGACGGCGAGCTTGATCGCGTTGTCCGCCCACGCGAGCCGCTGCTGGCCTTGCATCTGCTGGGCAAAGTCGACCAAGCGTCGCTGCAGCTCGTCGGGATCGCCGAACAGGTCTCCGAAGCCGCTGCCCTCCATAGCTCAATCGTAGATGAAATGACGAGGGGCCCGGCTCGCCGGCCTGCTTGTGCCCTGCATGGGTGCGCGCCGGCTGCGCCACCCTCGTAGCGCTGAGACCGTAGACTGCGCGCCCGTGCCGGAGTCAACCGACAGCGAGAGCCCCAAGCCGGGGGCGGTCGAACCCTCCAAGGCGGAGATCCGCGAGCGCGTCGCCGAGGAGAGCCGCCGGCGGGCGCGCCTCGGGGTGCCGGCGTTCGCGGGCGGTGTTTTGTATCTGCTGGGCGCGATCACGCTGAACGCGACCCTCAAGAACCTGCCGACGGTCGGGCTGTTGCAGGGGATGGCGCCGGCGATCTCCGGCCAGGTCAACCCTCGCGTGAGCCCGCGGGCGGCGGAAATCAAGTTCTATGACCATCACGCCTTCGGGTTGATCGCGGGCTCGCTGATCGGGGCCGCGGCGATCGGCGTGCTGGTCGTGATACTGCTCTTCCTGTTCGACGCCGCGCGCTTTCGCCGGCCGCAGACGGCGCCGGTCTCACGCCCGCTGATCCTGGCGGGCGGCATCGCGCTGCCGGTGCTGACGGTGATCGGCCAGATCGTGCAGGCGATCGCGGCGCACAACTTCGTGAGCGGTCACGACTTCACCACGCACGCCGTCGAACACGCGCTGACGAAGAACACGGCGTACGAGATCCTGGGCTACGTCACGCCGCTGGCCGCGATCGCGCTTGTCGCGGGCATGGTCACGCTGATGGTCTCCACGGTCCGCGTCGGTTTGCAAGCGCGGTGGATGGGGATCGTCGGGGGCGTCGCCGCGGTGATCGTGCTGATCCCCTCCCAGGAGCTGAGCCTGATCACGGCGTTCTGGATGGTCGGCACGGGCCTGTTGTTCATGGGCCGCTTTCCTGGCGGCGACCCGCCGGCGTGGGCGGCCGGCGCTGCACGCCCATGGCCCTCCCAGCTCGCGATGCGCGCCGAACGCGAGGCGCGCCGCGGCGGGCGCCAACGTGGCGGGTCGGCAAAGAGCGCGAAGACCGACAGCGACGGATCCGCGCGGGTACCAGAGCCGGTGCCGCCGGCCACCTCGGGCAACCGCAAACGGCGCAAACGCGGCTCGCGCAAATAGGTGGCGATTGATTTCTCGCGCTCGCGGGAATAACCGATGTGAGGCGCGAGGAGTCCTACCAGCTGCTCCTCGCCCCCTCAGACGAACGGAAACGTAGAGCAGGAATCATCGGTCTCACCGCCGCCCCAAAAAAGACGGGCGGCGGAAGGGAGGAGGCGTCTCATGGAGGCAGCATCTATTCATCGACCCGACCCTGTGCAGTCGGTGCCGAGGCGTGAAGAACCGAAGGGCGAGGTGGCGCAGGCGAGCGCGACGTGGCGCCCGGCTGACCCCGGCCCGCTTGGCCTTGCGGCATTCGCGATGACGACGTTCGTGCTGTCGATGTTCAACGCGAATCTCGTCAACGAAAAGGGTCTCCCGGTCGTCCTGGGGTTGGCGCTCGCGTACGGCGGCATCGTGCAGCTGCTCGCGGGCATGTGGGAGTTCCGCACGGGCAACACGTTTGGGGCGGTCGCGTTCTGCTCCTACGGTGCGTTCTGGATCTCGTTCTGGGCATTGAACGTGTTCTACGCCAAAGACATCGGCGGCAACGCGGGCCATGCGGTCGGTGTCTACCTGTGGGCGTGGGCGATCTTCACGTCGTACATGACGATCGCGGCACTGCGGGTCAATCTGGCGGTGCTGGCGGTGTTCGCGCTGTTGACTGCGACGTTCATCCTGCTCGCAATCGGGGCTGTTGGGGCACACACGACGGTGACCCACTGGGGCGGCTATGTCGGCCTGGCGACAGCCGCGGCCGCTTGGTACGCGTCGTTCGCGGTAGTGACGAACTCGACGTTCGGGCGCACACTGCTGCCGGTAATTCCGCTAAAAAGGACCTAGATGGCAACCGAACCGAAGCCGGTGACGGGCGAGGAGCTCGATCGCGAACTGGCGGAGCTGCTCGATGTCGAGAGTTTCGAGCCGTCGGCGGGGTTTCGCGAGCACGCGCTGCTGGGCGACGCGGCGGTGTATGAGGAGGCCGCGCGCGACCCCTCGGCGTGGTGGGCGGGGCAGGCGAAGAAGCTGCACTGGTTCGAGCCGTGGGAGACGGTTCTCGACGACTCCAATCCACCGTTCTACAAGTGGTTCACAGGTGGGCGCCTGAATGCGTCCTACAACTGTCTTGACCGCCACGTGCTCGAGGGCAGGGGCGAGCGCGTGGCGTTTCACTGGCACGGTGAGGAGGGCGAGCAGCGGGCGTTGACATACGCCGACCTGCTCGCCGAGGTGCAGCGCTTCGCGAACGCACTGAAGGACCTCGGCGTGAAGCGCGGCGACGTCGTCGGGATCTACCTGCCGATGATCCCGGAGGTCGTTGTGGCGATGCTCGCGTGCGCGCGCATCGGGGCTCCGCACAATGTGGTCTTCGGGGGTTTCTCGGCGGAGGCAGTGCGCGAGCGGATGGAGTTCTCCGAAGCCAAGGTCCTGATCACCGTTGACGGGGCAGCGCGCAAGGGCAAGACGGCGCCGGTGAAGGAGCGCGTGGACGAGGTGATGGGCGACCTCGAGACGCTCCAGCGAATCGTGGTGGTGCGCAGCAAGGGCGTGCCGTGCGAGATGCGCGAGGGACGCGATGTGTTCTACGACGAGATCCTGGCGGCGGCTGCGCCGGAGTGCGAGGCGGAGTCACTCGACGCGGAGCACCCCCTCTACATTCTCTACACGTCGGGTTCGACGGCGAAGCCAAAGGGGATCCTCCACACCACCGGCGGCTATCTGACTGGCGTCGCAACGACTCATCGCTACGTGTTCGATCTGAAGCCCGAGACCGACGTGTACTGGTGTGCGGCCGACGTGGGCTGGGTGACGGGTCACTCCTACATCGTCTATGGCCCGCTGCTCAACGGCGCGACATCGGTGATGTGGGAGGGCGCCCCGGACTACCCCCACAAGGGCATCTGGTGGGAGCTCGTGGAGCGCTACGGGATCACGATCCTGTACTGCGCGCCGACAGCGATCCGCGCGTGCATCAAGTGGGGTGCGCAGTGGCCGGCCAAGCACGACCTGTCATCGCTGCGCCTGCTGGGCTCGGTGGGCGAGCCGATCAACCCGAAGGCGTGGCTGTGGTACCACAAGGTGATCGGCGGAGGGCGCTGCCCGATCGTGGACACGTGGTGGCAGACCGAGACGGGGGCGATCATGATCACGCCGCTCCCGGGGATCACCGAGACCAAGCCGGGCTCGGCGACGTACCCGTTTCCGGGCGTCGAGGCGGAGGTCTACGATGAGTCTGGCGGGTACCCAATCGAGGAGGGCCAGGGACTGTTGGTGTTGACGCGCCCGTGGCCATCGATGCTCAGGACGCTCTACCGCGAGGAGGGGCGCTTCATCGACACGTACTTCAAGCGCTTCGGCAACGAGACCTATCTCGTCGGCGACGCGGCGCGCAAGGACCGCGACGGCTGCTTCTGGGTGATCGGACGGATCGACGACGTCGTCAATGTGTCCGGCCACCGGCTCTCGACGGCCGAGGTGGAGTCGGCGATCGTCGCCCATGCCGACGTCGCGGAGGCCGCGGTGATCGGTCAGCACGACGAGGACACCGGCCAGGCGATCGTCGCGTTCGTGACGCTCCAGGGGGACCTCGAGGGCGACGAGGCGACCGTCGAGGGCATCCGCGAAACGGTGGCGGAGCGGATCGGCAAGTTCGCGCGGCCCAAGCGGATCATCTGGGCCGAGGATCTGCCCAAGACGCGCTCGGGAAAGATCATGCGCCGCCTGCTGCGCGATATCGCCGAGGGGCGAGCGTTGGGTGACGTGACGACGCTGCGCGACCCCGGTGTGACGGCGATGCTCCAGCAGCGCGTCGAGGAGCTCCAGGCCCAGGAGGACGGGGAGGGGTAGGCGGATAAGGGCGCCGGGGCAGCGCGGGGAGGGTTAGCGAATACGCTAACATTGGCCTATGCGGGCTACGAGTGTGGCCCCAGGGTTGATCGGCGAGATTCGCCGCCGCAGTGGGTTGCGCCCAGCCGAGCTTGCGCGGCGGGCTGGACTGACGAGATCCGTCGTGAGCGCATATGAGCATGGGCGTCGCCAACCGGGCGTCGACGCGCTCGCGCGCTTGGCTTCCGCCGGCGGCCTGGAGCTGCGGGTCCTCGATCTGGCAGAGGCACTCCCGGCACGCAAGCGCGGACAACTGGAATACCCGTCACTTGCTCGATTGGCGCGATGAGCCTACTCGGCCAGCGGCTGCTCGCCGTCCACGATGCCCTCGCTTTGGCAGAGTTGCCGCACGCTTTCGGTGGCGCGATCGCGCTCGCCTACTGCACGCTTGAGCCACGCGGCACACGCGACCTTGACGTGAATGTGTTCGTCGATCCGTCGAGGGCACCAGAGGTGCTTTCTGCCCTGCCGGATCAGGTCTCCGTGAGCGACGCCGACATCGCCTCGGCTGGCGAGGAAGGTCAGATGCGTGTCTGGTGGGAGGACACCCCGATAGACGTGTTTCTCGACATCCACCGGTTCCACGCCGAGGTCGCCACCGATGTACGCTCGGTGCCGTTTGAAGGTCAAACCATCCCAGTGCTCGATTGCACAGCCTTGGCGGTCTTCAAGGCTTTGCCCGATCGAACGAAGGACTGGGCGGATATCGAGGAGATCGTCGCGGCAGGCGCCCTTGATCTTGCGAGCGCCGTCGTCTGGCTGGAGCGCATCCTTGGACCCGACAGCTCTGCCACGGATCGGCTGAAGTCGCTGGCTGGCTGATGACCGTCAGACCTTGTGGTGCTCGGGGCCCCACGCACCGTTGTCGCGGCGGGCGAGGTCCCGGGCGGACGCTTCGACCTATTCGGCTGAGAGCAGCCCAGCCGCGCGCGCACGGATCGCTTTGGCGAAAGCCATGAAGCTCAAGTCGGAGGCCGGTTCGTGGATTGGTGAGGCTGGATCGGAGGAGGCAGTGAGGAAGCAGGCTGCGTCGTATAGTCGCTCGAGGATGAGGCGGCGGCAGAGAATCTCATAGCGTTTCTTGTAGGAGGCGTCGAGAAAGATGGGATCGACCTCGAAGAACGGTTGCTTGACGCGAACGGGTCTAACCGAACCGGGGGCCTCCTCGAGCAGAAATAGGTATCCCAGCCACGGGCGGACAGTTCCGAACCGGCCTTCGCGGTATGCCGTCCAGACGTCGACGGCGTTGCCGATCGCCTCCTCGGTGCGGTTGTTGTAGTTGTTGCCGAACGACGGGCCGACTTGGCTCTTAAACTCGATTGCTGCTGCGAGTGCGTCGCCGTGAACGACGACGAGGTCCCACTTCTTCTCCGGTCGAAAATAGCCGGGGAGCTCGACGGCCGAGCGCCGGCTGATGCTGGAAGGCTCAAAGCCGGCATCGATGAAGATCGACTCCATTAACTCGGCCATCGCGTCCATGTGAGCGCCGCCGGTCACGGCTCCGCGCAGACCGGCATCGACTCGTCCGGATTCGCGCTGCTTATGCGCCTGCCCCTCCCGGACCACCCAGTACTGCCGAACCGCAGCTTCAAATGCACCTTGATCCATAGCGCTGTAGTTCGCGGGACCGGCGCGAGCTCCTACCCCGGGAGCTCTTTCAGGCCGTATGCATCTAGGGCGGCCGCGGTCGCACGTTCGACATCGCGCGCAGCGAATGACCGCTCCAGCTCCCTGGCGGTGCGTCTCGGAACCGAATCGAGGCGAGGAACTCGGATCCTGCGTAGGTACTGTGCCTGAAAGCGCAAATATCCGCCGCGCATCTTGACCGCGTAGCATTCGATGAACATCTGTGCGACGCCAGAAAGAAGGAGTCCGCCGAGAACCTCGGGATTCCACTGCTCACTGGCTACCCAGTAGAGGTTGTGATGAGGGTAGATGCCGCCCGGGTCGAGCACGGGATGGATCTCCGCCTTGATGTCGGGGATCAGCAGCTTCGGTTTGGCCGTCAGCGAATGGCTAACCCGGTCGATCGTGCGATACCACTGTTGCGGTCGGCGGCCGGCCACATTTCGCTTGCACAGCGCAACAACGTTGGTCTCTAAGTATTGGCGCAGTTGCGGGTAAGTGTCGAGCGAGATGAGCGCTCCCGTGTCGCCGTCCCACGGATTGACAAGGTAGTGGCCCGACCAACGTAGCTGTCCGCTTAGGGTGTCACGCGCCATTGCGAGCGGCAGTAGCCGATCCTCCTCGACAAGCGTGGGGTCTGTAACGATGAACACACGATCGGCACCGGTCGCAACGCCAATACCCACGCGGGTTCCGGTTCTTCCGTCCTCCAGGGCGGGTAGCTTGCGCTCTAGGTGAGCCACAAGCGCGAGCCGCTCCGGCGTGCCTGTCGGCCACGATGAAACGCCGTCGAACCACGTCGGTAGACGTGCTGCCTCAAACCCGGGATCGCTCAGCCTCAGGTCGTTCTTGCTGCTCGCCCAGATACGAACACGACGTGCGGCTTCTTCGTCGAAATTGCTGCGGGCTGTGGCGACGATCGCGCGCCCCTGCGGCTGGCGACGGAGAACCGTCACCGATGGGTAAGCGCTCACCTCCTCGTCAAACGCATCGACATCGTGCATCTCGATCACAGCCTCGACCGAGAACCGAGCGGCAACCATGCTGCGCAGACGCTGCCCATACTGGTTGCGCATCCAGCGGTCCGCGCAAATGAATCCGAGAGCCCCTCCTGGGCGCAAAGCATTCAAGCCAACCTCGAAAAACCCGACATAGATATCCGACCGGCCACCCATTGTCGAACACGCACGTCGGTAAGCCTCACTGCGCGGTGCCGGTACCGCCTCGAGTCGTATATATGGAGGGTTGCCAATGACGAAGTCCGCCGTGCCGACTTCGTGGAGACCCAGGAGAAAATCGTCATGAACTACCCAGCCTTGGGCAAGAGAATGAGCTTCGGCGGCTGACCAACCGTCCGCGAGCATGCGTTCTTCGGCCACACCGCGACTCGCGGCGACATGAGCCGGCTGGAGGTCGCACGCGCGGATTGCATCGGCGGTCTCGGAGAGGCTTCTCCCGTGCAGGCGACAGGAACGTGACAATCGCTCAACCATGGGGCCCAGAAAAGCGCCCGAGCCGCAAGCCGGCTCGATTGCTCGCAGGCTAGCTAGATCGCGCTCGACGCTGTAGCCGGCCAGGTCGAGGATCAGCTCGACGACCCAGCGCCGCGTGAACACGGCACCGTACTCGTGCCCCTCTTCGAGAGTGGACGCCGCCAGCGAGGCAGCGTGGGCATCCTGTTGGGCGTAGGCCATGACGCGACCCTACCGATGGCATACGATGGCTTGCGCGATCGATCGGATTGGTGTGCTCCGGCATCTCGCTGTCGTCACGCCGCCGAATTCGACCGTCAGACCTTGTGATGCTCAGGCACCCACGCGCCATCGTCGCGACGGGTAAAGTCTCCGAACAGCAGTGGCGCCTCGACGGCCATGGTGCGCGCGATCTCATCGAAGACGAGCCGCAACTCCTCCTCGGCGCCCAGGTCGGTGCGCAGCTCGATCACGTGGCGCAGCGTGCGCACATTGGCACTCCACACAATGTCAGTCGAGAGCCCGATCGGCGCGAGACGGCGCAGCGCGGAGGTGACCTCCTTCTTGACGTGGAACGGCACGCCCTCCTCGTCGATCCCCAGTTGCGCGGCGGCCTGCACCTGGAACTCCTCCAGCTGCTCGACGATCGAGAGCACCTGCCCGCGCAGCGGATCCAGCGCGGGGGGCACACGAAAGCCGATGTCGTTGAGGCGCACGTAGCGCAGGCTCTCCTGACTGAAAGCCGACCCGGCGCGGTGGCGGACGAGCTCGTGAGTAAAAGTGCGGCTGACGTTGCGCAGCGCGAAGCTGTAGGTGGCGTGCTCGAGCACACTGCCGTGGCCGCTGCGCAGGATGTTGGCGAAGTACTCGCGCCGATCGCTGCGGATGCGCGTGACGTTGGCGTTCAGGCCGGGCTCCCAACTGCGATAGCAGGCGCGCCCGCCAAACTCGACCAACAACTCGCCGGGGTTCAGGGTGGCAGCCGTGTGCCCGTCGGCTGCGCTGTCTACGCCGACGTCAGGCTCTCGTTCGCTGGAGTGCTGGCCTTCGAGCAAGCGCTCGTCCAGCCACGACTCCCCACCGACATCGCGCAGATATGCGCGCATCCCTTCGACGTTGATCGATGGGCGCGCGATCAGAAAGACGCTAGGGGTGGTCTCGTGCACCGAGCGAGCGATGCTACCCGGGCTCCGAGATGGAGCTTCTAGACTAGGCGCCGATGGACGCCACGGCAGGCACCACCGACGGCGCGCTCGGCGGCGAGGAGGCGATCGTCGCTGCGAGCGATCTGCGCCGCCGCTACGGAGAGGGCGAAGCCGCGATCGACGCGCTGGACGGCGTGAGCGTCGCGTTCCCCAAGGGCCGCTTCACCGCGATCATGGGCCCGTCGGGCTCGGGCAAGTCGACTTTGATGCACATCCTCGCGGGCCTTGACCGGCCGACGTCGGGAACCGTGAGTGTCGATGGCGTGGAGCTGACGGCGCTCGACGACAAGCGCCTGACGAAGCTGAGGCGTGACCGCATCGGCTTCATTTTCCAGACGTTCAACCTCCTGCCGGTGCTGAGCGCGGAGGAGAACATCCTGCTGCCGCTCTCGATCGCGGGACGGGGACCAGATCGTGAGTGGTACGAGCGGCTGATCGACACGATCGGGATCCGCGACCGCCTCAGCCACCGCCCGGCGGAGATGTCGGGCGGCCAGCAGCAGCGCGTCGCGGTCGCGCGCGCGCTCGTGTCGCGACCCGCGGTCGTGTTCGCGGACGAGCCGACGGGGAACCTCGACTCGAAATCCTCGGGAGACGTGCTCGCGCTGCTGCGCCAGGCGGTCGACGACTTCGGGCAGACGGTCGTGATGGTCACGCACGACGCCCACGCGGCGTCATTCGCGGACCGCCTGCTGGTGTTGGCGGACGGTCGGATCGTGCACGACCGCGAGCAGGCGAGCACCGAGGAGGCGCTCGACCTGATGAAGTCAGTGGGCTGATGCTCGCGCTGGTCCTGCGCGGCTTCATGCAGCGCAAGCTGCGCGTCCTGCTGACCGCGATCGCGATCGCGCTTGGCGTGGCGCTGATGGCGGGCACGTACATCCTGACGGACACGATCAACCACTCGTTCGCGGGGATCTTCGAGACGGCGAACAAGGGCCACGACGTCGTCGTGACGCCTACACAGGCGCTCGGCAGCAACGTACGGGCGCAGACCTCGCCGGTGACCGACGCGATGCTGACGCAGGTGCGCGCGGTGCCGGGCGTCACGGAGGCGGCGGGCGGGATCTTCACGCCGGCGACGTTCCTGAACGTGCACGGCAAACGCCTGACAACGGGCGGGGCGCCGGCGTTCGTGAGCATGCAACTGCCGAAGCGCTTCGAGTCATTCTCGCCGGTGGCGGGGCGCTTTCCAAGGAGCGCGGAGGAGGTCGCGATCGATCAGTTCACAGCCGAACGCGCGAATCTGCGCATTGGCGGGCGGATGGTGATTGCGGGCTCGGCGGTCGCCCACACGTACACGATCGTGGGGATCGTCAAGTTTGCGGGCTCGCAGTCCTTCGGCGGCGCGGGCGCGGCGATCCTGACGCCGGCCGAGGCGCAGCGCGTCGTGGGCTTGCCGGGACGCTACGACCAGATCGACGTGGCGGCGGCGCCGGGTGTGACGGCGGCGGAGCTGCGCGATCGCATCCGTGCGGCGCTGCCGCGGACGGTGGCGGTGCGCACCGGCACCCAGGAGGCGGCAAAGGAAACCCTGAACATCGAAGAAAACCTCGGCTTCCTGCGCACGTTCCTGCTGATCTTCGCCTACGTGGCGCTGTTCGTGGGGGCGTTCATCATTTTCAATACGTTCTCGATCACGGTCGCGCAGCGCACGCGCGAGTTCGGGTTGCTGCGGACGCTCGGCGCCTCGCGCGCCCAGATCCTGCGCTCGGTCGTCTTCGAGGGGGTGCTCTTGGGGGTGACCGGGTCGGTCCTCGGTCTGCTCGGCGGCATCGCGCTGGCGCCGGCGCTCGACCAGCTCTTCAAGTCGTTCGGCGCGGACCTTCCCGACACTGGCACTGTGCTTCAGACGCGGACGATCGTGGTGTCGCTGGCGGCTGGGACGGTCGTGACGTTGGTCAGCGGGATGGCGCCGGCATTGCGCGCGACGCGCGTTCCGCCGATCGCGGCGCTACGCGAGGGGGTCGAGATCGAGCCGGCGCGCTTGACCGGAGCGGGGGTGGTGGCGCGTGCGCTCACACTGGCCGTCGTCGGCGTGGCGATCGCTCTCGTGATCGGCTCGGGAGCGGTGTTCGGAGTGCTGTTCGTGGTGCTCGCGATCTATGTCATCCGTCTGCTGATCCGCTTCCGGCGCAAGGGTGCCCCGGCTCACCACCACGTGGTCCCGGCGATCGCGCGCGTCGTCGGCGTCTTGGTGAGCTGGCGCGGGATCACCGGGCGTTTGGCGCGCGAGAACGCGATCCGCCAGCCCGGCCGCACAATGGTCACTGCGGCGGCGCTGACGGTGGGTCTGGCACTGGTGACGTTCGTGGCGGTGCTCGCCGCGGGGACGAAGGCCTCGATCGACAAGGCGGTGAGCCGATCGTTTGCGGGAGACCTGATCGTGGAGAACTCGCAAGCGGGCAACGAAGCGGGGATCCCGGCGCTTGTGGCGCCCGCACTGCGCCAGGTGCGGGGCGTGGCGAGCGTGACCCCGATCGCCTTTACCGTGGGACGTCCGCGCGGCAGCAGCGACAATGCGACGATCACGGCGGTCGAACCGGCGACATTCGAGCGGGCGTACCGGATCGAATGGAAGCAGGGCAGCTCGGCGACGCTGCTCGGGCTCAATCAAACCGGCGCGATCGTCACGAAGGGCTACGCCGAAGGGCACCATCTGAAGGTGGGCAGCTCCATCACGCTGCTGACGCCGACCGAAAGACACGTCACGTTGACGGTGCGCGGCATCGCGACCGACGAAGCGCGTCTGCTGGGCAACATCACGATCACGCTGGCGCTCGCGCGCGCGGCGTTCGGGCAGCGCGAAGACGCGCTGAACTTTGTCTCCTACGCGCCCGGCACGAGTAACGCGCAGGTGCAGCCGGCGGTCGATCGGCTGCTGGCGGCGCACTTCCCACAGACACAGTCGCGTACGGCGGCGCAGTTCAAGGAAGACCAGGCCAAACAGATCGACACTCTGCTCACACTGATCTACGTGCTGCTTGCGCTGTCGGTGATCGTGTCGCTGTTCGGGATCGTCAACACGCTGATCCTCTCGATCTACGAGCGCACGCGCGAGCTGGGGATGATGCGTGCGATCGGCACGACGCGCCGGCAGGTGCGCCAGATGATCCGCTACGAGTCGATCATCACGGCGCTGATCGGCGGGGTCTTCGGGATCGTGATCGGAGTCCTTGGCGCCGTGGCCGCGAGCATCGCGCTGTCGGGCTCGGGGTTCGTACTCTCGATCCCCATAGGGACGCTCGCGATCCTGCTGATCGTCTCAGCGCTCGCGGGTGTGATCGCCGCGCAGGCTCCGGCGCGGCGGGCGGCGAAACTCGACTACCTGCGCGCGCTGGGTAGCGAGTAGCTCCCGCTAAGCTCAGCGCTTCATGGCGACCGCGGCCCCCGACCACACCGACCCCGAGCTCGAGCAGGCCGCCTGGGACCTCGAGCCGCTGCTCGACGGCGAGGGTGAGGCAGGCGTCGAGAGCCGGCTGGATGAGGCGCAGCGGCGGGCGACGGACTTCGCCGAGCGCTACGCGGGCAAGCTCGGGGAGCTCGACGGCGCGGGCCTTGCGGAAGCGATGCACGAGCTGGCCGCGATCTACGAACTGATCGGGCGGGTCGGGACGTACGTGGGTCTGCGCTTCTCGACGGACACCGCCAACCCGGCCAACGGCGCGCTATTGCAGAAGGCCCAAGAGCGCGAGACTGGGATCGAGACGGCGCTGCTGTTCTTCGATCTGGAGTGGGCGGCGCTGAGCGAGGAGCGCGCGGAGGAGCTGCTGGCGGATGCGGGCCTTGATTTCTGCCGCCACCACCTGCGAAATGTGCGCCGCTATCGCGAGCACCTGCTGAGCGAGCCAGAGGAGAAGATCCTCACCGAGAAGGCGCTGACCGGCGCAGGCGCGTGGACTCGGCTGTTCGAGGAGCTGACGTCGGCAATCGAGGTTGAGCTGCCGGCGGTCGGCGGCGATGGCAATGGGGCTGTCGCGGCTGGCGACGGTGCGGGCGCGACCGAGCGTGTTGCGCTGGACGTGGCGCTGAGTCGCTTGATGCTTCCCGACCGCGAGCTGCGGCGCACGGCGGCGGAGGCCGTGACGGCGGCGCTCGCGCCGGGGCTGCGGACGCGGGCGTTCGTGCTGAACACGCTGCTCGTGGACAAGGGTGTGGACGACCGCCTGCGGCGCTACCCACACTGGCTGACGGCGCGCAACCTCGCCAACGAGGCCAGCGACGAGTCGGTGCAAGCGCTGATCGAGGCGGTGCACGGGCGCTATGAGATCGCGCGCCGCTGGTATCGCCTGAAGGCCGAGCTGCTCGGGATCGAGCGCCTGGCCGACTACGACCGGATGGCGGCGGTGACGCAGGACGTAGCGACTTTCAGCTACGGCGAGGCGCGCGAGCTGGTGCTCGACTGCTACGGATCGTTCTCCCCCGAGCTTGGGAACCTCGCGAAACGCTTCTTCGACGAGCGCTGGATCGATGCGCCGGTGCGCCCGGCCAAGCGCGGCGGGGCGTTCTGCGCCTCCGCGGTCCCGACGGCGCACCCGTACGTGCTGCTCAACTACACGGCGCGTCGCCGCGACGTGTTGACGCTCGCGCACGAGCTCGGTCACGGCGTGCACTTCGCGCTGGCGGCGGGCCAGGGCGTCTTTCATCAGGGCACCCCGCTGACACTCGCCGAGACGGCGTCGGTGTTCGGCGAGACGGTCGTCTTCGGGCGGCTGCTGGCGGAGGACTCCACGCCGGCGTCACGCCTGGCGCTGCTGGCGGAGAACCTCGAGGACACGATCGCGACGGTCTTCCGCCAGGTCGCGATGAACCGCTTCGAGGATCTCGCGCACACGACCCGCCGCGAGCAGGGCGAGCTTTCGGTGGAGCGCATCGGGGAGCTGTGGGCCCAAAGCCAAGAAGAGCTGTTGGGCGACTCGGTGGAGATCACCGAGGGCTACCGCTCTTGGTGGTCCTACATCCCGCACTTCATCAACACGCCGGGCTACGTCTATGCGTATGCATACGGGCAGTTGCTCGCACTCGCGGTCTACGAGCGCTATGAGCAGCGCGGCGAGGAATTCGTGCCGCGGTATCTGGAGCTGCTCGCCGCGGGCGGTTCGCGCAGTCCCGAGGAGCTGGGGCGGATAGTGGACGTCGATCTCACCGACCCCGGGTTCTGGGAGTCGGGGCTGGATCTGGTGGAGCGGCAACTGCAGGACGCCGAAGCGGCTGCGCGCGCTCTGGATGGCATTGTGCACTGAGAGCTGGCTCGAACTGGCCAGGCGCTGTTGGTGAGACTGGTTTCTAATGGGTCAGCGACGCAGAAGTCCTTCGTACCCGGCGAGCCGGTCGGCGAGCTCCTCGATGTCCCCGACCGTGCATGGGCTATTCAGGCGACGCTCCTCGCGCCATCCGATGAGGCCTCGCTCGCGAAGGCGTCGCGTACGCCTCCTGACAGCCGGCGCGTGCCGCCGCCGGAAGCAGTCAAGGGTGTCAAGCTCGTATTCCCTGCAGGCTCCGCTGTCGCTAAGCGAGGGCGCGGCCGCCCTTCGCTCGGCGACGAACGATCGGAGCTGCAGCACAAGCCCCCCTCGTTTTTCCTTCATCAGGAGGTAGCCGGCGGTAAGGAGCACCAACGCGAGTGCTCCCGCCATGACACCTGGTCCACCTATACCGCTGGCCTGCACCGCGACGGTGGCACCGATCTCGATGACGAGGACAGCGAGACGGGGTCCGCGCACTATTCGACCTCGAACCGCTCATGGTCTTGCGGAAGCCCGGTCTCGTCGAAGTATGCCTTCAGCGCCGTGCTCGAATCGATTCCGTGCTGCAAGCCCTCCTCAGCAGCGGCACGCTCCAACAACTCGTAGCCGAACCTCCAGTAGTGCGTCGAGTGACCTCTTTCATACAGCTTGCGGCGATCCCACTGCGCGAAGGAAATAGTTCTCAGAAGGCCTTCGTCGGCGAATCGCGAAAGCTCTGCTGACACCTTGTTCTCGGGAAGGGAAAGCTGGTACGCCATGCCTCGGGCCCAGAAGGGAGGCTCGCCGACAGCAATGAACGCAGCGATCTCAGCCCGAAACTGGGCACCCATCAGCGTCTTCGAGAGCTTCCGCACTCGATCGCGGATCCGTCCGACATCCACGTCAGGGTTCTGCACGAAGGTCTCCGTTCCCGAAAAGCGGAGATTAGACTATCGGATTTTGTAACGCGGTGGCCGGAAGCTGGAGCTCGGTCACTAGCGCCCGCTGTCCAGCTATCTGGTAACCGAGAATCGGGGGCTGTAGGTACGCACTCCAGCCTCCTCCGCCCGGAGCTAGTTGTTGACCGCTCGGGTAACGGTGAGGGCAGCTTCTGGACCGGGCGGTAGCTTGGAGTCGGGCGCGGGTTCCTCTCATGGAATGAGAGGTGCTGCCGATACAACCGCGATGGAGCTTCGTCGGCTGCTCTGCTCTTTGTGCGGCGTTCTCCTGGCGCTTGCCGGGAGTGTTGCTATGGCCGGGCTCGTACTGCCGACAGCGGTGCAGGCTGCGCCTGCGCCGCTGCGAGGTGTGACGCAAGACCCGGACTACGTGCGGCTCGCGGACGCGGGGATCGCGCAGAGCGCGAGCTGGCGCACGGGCGGCTGGTATTGCGAGTACCTCGGCTGCACCGGCGCCTACCCGCTGCTGACGATCTGGGGGGACGTGCGGATGTTCGAGTCGGTCGCGGCTGTCGAGCTGGCGGCCCCCTCACGCGCGCATCGGGCTCAGGTCGATCGCTTCGGACGGGCGTCCGAGCGCTACTGGAACCCGTTCCTTGATGGGTATGCGCCCTATCCCGGCGATCGCTACCGCGGGGCGAAGGCGTGGTTCGACGACAACGGCTGGCTGGGGGTCGCATTTGTGCAGGCCTACCGTGCGACCGGAGAGCGGCGCTACCTGCGTGACGCGCAGCGCGCGTTTCACTTCGTCGCGACCTACGGCTGGGATGCGGCGGGAGGCGGGATGTGGTGGAACACCGAACACCCCTACCACGCCGGCGAGGCGCTGGCGGCGGACAGCCTGCTGGGGATGCTGCTGTACGGCATCGACCACCAGCGCTCTCAGCTGAGCGCCGCGCGGAAGTTCGTCGACTGGGGCAACAGCGACGACATTGGCTTCCACGGCCTCTACCTGAGCGGCGGCTCGCACAGCACGGTGATCGACTACGTCGAGGGGCCGCTGATCTATGCGCAATATCTGCTCTGCCAGGCCACCGGCGCTCAGAGCTACTGCGCCCATTCGGTCGAGCAGGCGCGCTCGATGACCGAGATCTATGGGTTCCAGTACAACTTCGCGCCGCTGTACGACTCGATCTTCTTCGAGTGGATGATGGCCTACGGCAAGGCTGTCGGCGACAATCACTGGCTGGAACTGGCGCAGACCAACGCGGTGGCCGCCGCGCAGCACGTCGCCGCTGGACGCGGGCTATGGCTCGGGAGCTGGTGGGGCGGGCCGATCAAAGACTCGCAGACGCTGCCGGGGATGTTCCGCACGATGGCCGCGACGACGAGTCTGTTCGCCTGGTTGGCGGACTACTCGCCCTGAGGTCCGGCCTGCGATCAATCGAGTGAGCTCTCCAGCAGACGCTCGATTCCGTCGGTCAGCGTCGCCTGCATCTCGGCGCGCGAGAGTTCGAGGTCGTGTGAGAGCAGCCACCAGGTGTTCACGTCGCAGAGCGCGATCAACGCCGCGCGTCGCCGCCTGCGCGTCTGCTCCTCCAGCGGCTCCAGCCACTGTCCGAATGCGTGCTCGACCCAGTTGTAGTGGGCCTGTCGGGCGAGCTGGGAGAGCTTGGCGAGTGTGGTTGGACCGCGCTGCCAGGCGCCGATGCGCAGCGAGCGCTCGCCCCACGCGTGGTAGTGGTCGAGCAGGTTCTCGACGGCTCCGCCGATGTCGGCGCTCGGCGGATCGAAGCGTTGGTTGAAGACGTCGATCGCGCCGCGCCCGAGTGCCTGCAGGAGCAGACCGTCCTTGGAGCCGAAGTGCCGCAGCAGCGTCTGCTTGGTGACGCCGGCTTTGCGCGCCAGCGAGTCGAGTGACGCCTGGCGCCAGCGGTCGGCGTAGAGCTCCTGGTCGGCGGCGTCGAGCAGCGCCTCGCGGGTGCGCTGCGTCGATGCCGCACGCGCCTCCTGCTTGTATGGGCGACGACCTGTGATCACGCGAGTCGGTGGGGGTGTTGTGTGTTCAACGATGCTCCCGAGTGCCGGTCCCCGCTCAATCTTGGAGCGCCAACGCTGCCGGCACGCAGGCGGCGACGTAGCCAGGGATCGCGAGGATGGCGACTGCAGTGGCGACGACCAGCACGAGGCTCTCGAGTCCCGCGAGCGCCGTCACCGAGTACACGACGGGGAAGTTCACGACGCTCGCCAGCGCGCGGTCGGCGAGGTGCTGTCCGTAGACGCCGAATAGCGCGCCGGCGAACGCGCCGACGCCTACCAGCAGAAGGCTCTCCAGCAGGATCGTGCGCCACAGTTCGGCGCGTGCGATGCCCTCGAGCTTGAGCTTGGCCAGGCGCGGACGCCGCTGCCAGACCATGGCGCCCATCGCGGCCGCCATCGCAAGTACAGCGACGATTGGAATCAGCGTCGCGATCTGTGTGAGACGGGTGAGCGCTTCGCGGCTCAGTGTGCGCTGAGCGGCGATGTGCTGCTGGGAGGTCTGCACCGCGAGCCCGGTAGTTGGCTCGCTCTGCGCTCCGGCTTCGCTTGGCAGCCCGGTCGCGCCTGCGGCCGCCCCGCCGTGCGTCAGCGCGAGCTCGATCTCGGCGGCGGCTCGGGCCGGTGGAACCCCGGGCTTGAGCAGGATCCCGAAGGCGCTCGCGTCCTGGCTGCCCCAGGCGTGTGCGTAGTCGGTGGCGTTCATGATGATCGCGCCGGGCGCCCAGCCGGCGTTCGTGGACAGCGCGGCTATCCGGAAGCGCGTCGGGTCGGGGCTTGGCAGCGTGAATGCCTGGCCGACGTGGAGGTGGTGTTCCGCGGCGAGCGCTTGGGAGAGCACTACCCAGCCCCCGGAGCGCACGCGCTGCGTCGCCTGGCGAGCTTGACCGTCGATGATCTGCCCCGCCGGCAGCAGTGGATCTGCTTCGCGCGGCCGCGCGATCACGATCACGCGCCGCGTGCCGTAGTCGAGCAGGCCGTTGCGGTAGATCTGCACCGCGCGCACGCCGGGCAGGCTGGCGATCCGGGCGCGCTCGACGGGTACGAACGGACTGGTCATCAGCAGGTTGTAGGCGCCGGCCGGCGCGACCCACAGCTGACTGGACTCGTTCATTTCCTGGGCCGCGCCGTCCAGGCCGGCGAGCAGGTCTTTGTGGGAGCCCTGGATCGCGACACTGCCGAAGATCGCGACCGCGCCGGTCGCCGCGATCGCTACGGCTCGCGCGCGGGCCGCCCTGAGCTCCATCGCGGCGACATGCGGCACAGCGCTCGTGATCTGCGCCGCGAGTCGTGTGGCGATGCGCAACGTCACGCCCAGGGCAATCGGCAGCTCGAGCAGCAGCGCGGCGACGAGCAGCACCATCGCAGGCATCGACGCCTGTGGCTCAGCGCGCAACAGGATGGTGGCGGCCACTACGCAGAGGGCGCCGGCAAGAGCTCGCCGGCCTCCGCCACGGGTTGCTCCGGACCCCGTCTGTTTTGTGTCCAGCGCGGCGAGGGGATTGCGGGAGACGATGTCGCGTAGGGGACTCAGGACCGCGACGATCGCGGCGAGCATGCCCCCGCTGACGGCGAGCGCGATGCTCTGCCAACCGACGACGCGCTGCGAGCCAACCGCGAAGGCCAGCGAGAGGAATGCGGGGTTGGAGTGCAGGAGATGGATCGAGAGCTCCTCTCCAAGCGCCAGCCCCAGTGCGCAAGCGATCACGCCGAGCACGACGGCGTCGAGCAGCAGCACCGCGATCACGGTGCCCGGCGTGTAGCCGTCGCGACGCAGGTCGGCGATCATGCGCCGCCGCTGGGGCACGGTGAGCAGCATGGCGTTGAACGCGAACAGGAACCCCACGAGCGCGCTGATCACGGAGAACAGCTCGGTCGATTGGTTGCTCACGGCGGCGGTCTTCGCGAACAGCTTCTCCTGATAGTCGCTGGACTCGACGTCGAGGTGCCCGGCGGCAAGCGCGAGGAGGGCCGCCCGTACGCGTGCCTGCGCGCCCGTGGCGGGCTGCACGAGGATGCGGCTCACGCGACCCGGCAAGTTGGCCATTGTCTGCGCGTAGTCGAGCGGCGCGATCGCGATCGGGGTCGCGCTCAAAGCTCCAATCCGACTCGTGTGCAGCTGGCTGTAGAGGGGGGCCGATGTGGCACGTCCGGCGGCCTGAATTGTGACTTCTTCGCCGAACTTCGTGACCCCGACGGTCCTGGCGAGCGGTGCTGTCAGCACGACCGCGCCGACGCCGCCAAACGGTGCCAAGTCCGTGTGGCGCACGAGCGACCCACCCAGCTTCGAGAGGCTTTCATCGGCCCCGACAAGCTCGATCGACTCGCTGCCACGCGGCCCGATGGCCCTCGCGCCGACTTCCAACAATGGCGCAGCGAGACGCACGCCGCGGATCGCGCGGACTTGTCGGAGTAGGGTCTGGGGGAATCCGTGCGGATCGCGCGCCAGCAACTGCAACGTGGCGCGCCCGTCGATTCCATGCGAGAGCTGCGCCACTGAGCTCTGCAGGCTCGAACTGGAAACCTGTGAGGCGAACAGCAGTGCGACCCCGGCGGCGATCCCGACGACCGCGAGACACTCCTGCACGACACGCGCGCGCAAACGGGCACGGTAGAAGCGCAGGGCGTTTGACGGTTTCACTGCTATCGAGCCCCGTTTACCGCGAGCTCGTCCGCCTGATAGTCGGCGAGCTTGCCGTCGCGTAGCGAAAGCACCCGATCGGCGTATTGGGCGGCCATCGGGTCGTGGCTCACGAGCACGACGGCGACGTCGCGCTCGCGGCAGAGCTCCCGCAGCAGTTCGAGCACTTCGCGGCCACGCGCGGTATCGAGACTGCCGGTCGGCTCGTCGGCGAGCAGCAGGCGGGGTTTGGTCGAGAGCGCCCTGGCGATCATCACACGCTGGCGCTCGCCCATCGAGAGCGTCTCGGCGCGGTGGCGGAGGCGATCGCCCAGCCCAAGGCGTTCCAGTAGCGGGGTCACCTCGCGCTGGGCATCGCGCCAGCGCATCCGCTTGAGCAGCTTCAGGATCGAGTTGTCGATCGCGCTTACGCCAGGCAGCAGGTCGAAGTTCTGGCGGATGAAGCCGAGCTCGGAGAGCCTGAAGTGCGACGCCTCGCGCTCGCTGAGCGAAGAGACATCGCGTCCACCGATCGACACGCTGCCCGAGGTGGGCTCGAGCAGCGTGGCGATCATCAGCAGCAGCGTTGTCTTCCCCGATCCGCTGGGGCCGTACAACGCGACCATCTCGCCGGGCGCGACCTCCAATGACACGCCGTCCACGGCTCGCACCGGCTCGCCTCCGAGGGAGGGGTAGTGCTTTGCGAGTTCACTGAGCTGCAACATGAGAGCTCCTCGAGCTCGCGTCGATGAGGACCGGCGTGGTCACTCCGACACCGTGCCGCCGACGTGTGTGGTGATGGCGTCGTTGGAGCGCTGGATCGTGCCGCTGAAGCTCAGGTTCGAGCCGTGGGCGTGCGCGTAGCTGCCGGTTCCATGAGTGATTGACAACGTGCCGGAGAAGGTCGCGGTCGAGGTCCCCTTGTGGTAGCTCGCGCTCGCGACGCCGGAGATGGCGCCTCCACGGGGAGCGATGCTGACTTCCGCCGTGACGCGGCTGGTGGAGACGATCCGCAGACGCACGTAGATCGTCCCCGTGACCGTCCCCGACGCGGGCCCTTGCTCGTAAAGCGTGAAGCCGTGTTTGCTAATCAGGTGCAGCCGGCCGGTCTCGTGAAGTGAGATTGTCCGGGCCTGCGACGCTGTTGGAGTCGCGGGGCGCGGGAGCGAGCGGGTAGAAGCGTTTGGCGCCAGGACGAGCGAAGCCACCGCGACGGCTAGGACCGCAAGGAGCTTTGATCTGTTGGCATGGAGGTGAGACATGCGCGGAACCTGCCTTCCTTGTTTGTTCATTTCGGACACGGCGACGTTGTCAGGGCTCGGCCTGTGGAACCGTCGGCGTAGGTGAATTCGGCTGCGAACGGGAGGCCGCCCGGGGGGCAGTGCGCGGGCGGCACGACCGTCGGCGCGAATCGTCCTGAGTGTGGCCTGCCGATCGTGAGTGAGAACGTGATCACCGAGGCATCGGGCTCGGTCGGGACGGTTGAGATCGGGGGAACTTCCATCACGAGATCTTCGCCGTAGGGCGGGCTATCCGCGAGCGAGGTGGCCGGAAGCACCATCTGCGCGGAGATCGGCCTGTAGCCCTGGACAAAGATCACGAACGTCGGCTGGAGGTTGCGCGGTGGTCCCAGGAAAGCGAGCATGGAGACGTGCTCGGTGACTGTTTCCGTTCCGAGCTCGCCCTCGACAAGTGCATAGCCGTGGCCGATCAGCGATCGCGCTGGACACCCATCCGGGCCGAAGACCTGCAGGCGCGTCGGGTTGCAAATGCGCAACTGGGGAATGTTGAGGGTGAGGTCGGCGGGTAGGTGCAGGACGGCCCGGCGGACCGGCGCCGGCACTCCCAGTTCGCCGCCGCCAAAGTGGATCGTGAATGTCAGCGCCGCGCGTGCGTGGAGCCGGTTGGGGACCAGCGACGGGGCGATGCTCGCGAATGTGTCGGCTTGCGCGAGGCCGCCGAATGTCATCGAAGCTGCGAGCACGGCGAGGCTCGTCGACATCGCTCCAAGGAGCAGCCGTAATCGGGATAATTTCATCTCACCAATAGTGATACGAAATCGGTAGATGATCGGCCGGCGCTTGGAAGTCGAGTTGCTCATGGCAGATGGCGCTCTGCGGAAGTGGGTCAGATATCGGAAAAAGCCCCTACAGCACGGCGAGCCGGCGTCCTGAATGCTGTCCTTTGAGAGTGCTAGTTCTACATCACACTATCCTTCACCGAAGGTAACACCAACGCCGAGGTTTGTCAACAGGCGCAGAGGGCCGCGGCCGTCTCCAAGGACGCCAGGGCGAGGGTCGCGATCGGGCTCTGCGCGTCGGATTTGGATGCGACTCAGAACAGCCCGAGACCGCTGCCGGCGTGGCGCACGAGATCGAACAGCGGCTGCGGGACGATGCCGAAGAACAGCGTCGCGGCGCCGGCCAGCACGGCGACCGCAACCACCTCCGGTTGGTGGCCGTCGAGCTCTGGCGAGCCCCCCGCGATCGCCGGCAGCGCGCTCGCCGGGGACGACGCAGCGCCGGCCGAAGACGACGGCGCGCCGGTGGGCGCCTCGCGCATCCACATGGCGGCGATCACCGGCAGGTAGTAGCCGAGCGAGATCATCGAGCCCACGACGATCACGACGCCCAGCCAGGTGTAGCCGCCGGAGACGGCGGCGTCGATCAAATAGAACTTGCCCATGAAGCCCGCGGTCGCGGGGATGCCGGCGAGGCCGAGCATCGCGAGCGTCATCGGCCACGCCAGGTGTGGGCGCTCGCTGCCGAGACCGGCGAATGCGCTGAGGTCATCGCCGAGCCCGGTTTCGCGCTCGCGCGCGACGATCACGGCGAACGCGGCCATGTTCATGAACAGGTACACAGCGAGATAGAACACGGTCGCGCGCACGCCGAGCTGGCTGGCGACGATGACGCCGGCGAGCATGTAGCCGGCCTGCGCGACGGCTGAGTAGGCGAGCATCCGCTTCAGCGAGGACTGGCCCAGGGCCCCGACGTTGCCGACGATGATCGTGATCGCCGCGAGCGCGGCTACGGCGGGTCCCCAGCTGCCCTGAGCTTCCAGCAGGGCGACGTCGAAGAAGCGCAGGAACACGCCGAGCGCGGCGACCTTCGTCGCGACCGCCATGAACGCCGTGACGGGCGTGGGGGCGCCCTCGTAGACGTCGGGTGTCCACTGGTGAAACGGTGCGACGGAGGCCTTGAAGCAGAGGCCCGCGACGCACAGCGCGGTCCCGCTCAGCAGCAGTACGTTCGAGCTCAGGCCGTGGCTTGAGATCGCGGCGGCGATCGCGGTGAAGTCGGTTGCGCCGGTGGCTCCGTAGATCAACGCGAGCCCGTACAGCAGTGTGGCCGAGCCGACGGAGCCGATGATCAGGTACTTCAGGCCGGACTCCAGCGAGTGCTCGCGGCGCATTTCGGTGGCGCACAGGACATACAGTGGGATCGAGAGCAGCTCCAGGCCGGTGAACAACACGACGGTGTTCTGCGCGGCCCCCAGCAGCGACATCCCGGCGATCGAAGTGAGCAGCAGCGCGTGGAACTCGCCGTGCGCGGCTTCGTGGGCGGCGAGCGAGCGCCATGCCAGCAGCACCGCGCCGGCGCCGCCGGCGACGAGGATCAGGTTCAGGACCAGCGCGAGGTCGTCGATCCGCAGCGCTCCGGAGACGATCGACTTCTGTGCGTTCCACTGCCAGATCGTCAGGCCCGCCGCGACGCCGAGCGCGACGAGGGCTAGCGCGGGCACGACGTGCTCGCGCACCCGCCGCGGGCCGAGCAGGCCGACGAGCAGCACGACGATCGCTCCCCCCAGCAGCGCGATCAGCGGAGAGAGGCCGGCGAAGTCAACGTGCGGACCTTTCAGATGGGCGGTGGCGAGCAGTGCGGTCATCGGCCGGTTTCGATCGGTTCGGGCGTTGTCGCGCCGGCTTCAGGGGTCGCCTGGCCGCTTGTCGCGAGCGAGGCGACGGTCGCCGTCTTGGCCGCAGCCTGCGCGGAGGCCACGGCGGCCTTCACTGAGCCTTCGCTGCGGTGCAGCGCGAGCTGGGGATAGACGGCGAAGAACAGGATCACGGCGACCAGCGGCACGAGTACGAGGGCGTCGCGACGGGTGAGCTCACGCGAGTCGACCCCGGCGCCGACGCGGTTGTGCATGGCGCGGATGAGCATGCGCAGCGCATAGACGCTGGCCATCACGACGCCGCTGAACGCGATGATCGCGACCACGAGCTTTGCCTTGAAGACGCCGAGCAGGATCAAGAACTCGCCGACGAAGTTCGAGGAGCCCGGCATCGCCAGCGTGGCGAGCGCGACGATCAGAAAGATCGTGGCGAGGACGGGCGCGCGGAATGCGATGCCGCCCATCTCGCGGATGTCCTCCGATCCGCCGGCGCGCTGGGCGAGCAGGGCGATGATGAAGAACAGCGGGGCGACGACGAGGCCGTGGTTGACCATCTGCAGCAGCGCGCCTTGGGCGCCTTGGGGGTTGAGCGCGAAGATCCCGAGCGTGATGAAGCCGAGTTGCGCGATCGAGGAGAACCCGGCGATCAGGCGCGTGTCGGTCTGTGTGAAGGCCATCGCGGACCCGTAGATGATCGAGGCGAGCGCGATCAACAGCATCAGCACCTGGAAGTGCACGGCGGCGTGTGGGAACAGCGGCAGGACGATCGCGAGGAAACCGTAGGCGCCGACCTTCGAGAGGACTCCGGAGAAGACCATCAGGACCTCGATCGGCATCGCGCGGTAGCCGTCGGGCATCCAGCCGTGCAGCGGGAACGCGGGCATCTTCACGAGGAAGGCGGCGGCGAAGAATAGGAAGATCCACTCCTGCGAGTTGGTGCTCAGCGGCAGGTGGTGCAGGGCGGCGAGCGAGAACGTCAGCGCGGTGCCGTGTTCCTGGGAGGCGAGCACCCCGGTGGCGATCGCCGCGGCGAGCATCAACAGCGAGCCGACGAGGGTGTAGATGACGAGCTTGATCGTCGCGCGCACGCGGTCGGGACCGACTCCCCACCCGCCGATGAGGAAGTAGAACGGGATCAGCATCAGGTCGAAGAACGCGACGAACAGCGCGAGGTCCTGTGCGAGGAACGCTCCGAGGACGGCGGACTCGGCGAGCATGAAGTGGAAGTAGAAGAGGCGCGGGCGCTCCAGCGGCTCCGATCGCGCGCGCAGGTTTGACGCGAGCAGCGCGGCAGCGAACAGGAGCGTGGTGAGCCCGACGAGCAGGACGTTGAGACCGGTGACGGCGAGCTGGTAGTGGATGCCGAGCGTGGGGATCCAGGCGACGTCGGTGACGTGCTGCAGTGCGGCGCCGCCGACGCGATAGTCGGCGATGTAGCCGATCGCGAGGCCGAGCGCGGCGAGCGAGCCGAGCAGCGCGAGCGCGCCGGGGAGCAGGTCGGCAGATGCGCTGGGGAGCATGTCCGCAGAAGACCCCGCCGCGCGCGCGGGCACGCGCGTACGCGCGCGCGGCGGGGCAAGAAAACTCGACAACGCTCCGAGCACCCCGGAGGCGAGCGGAAGCCAAATCAGGATCGAGAGGGCGGGCATCAGGATTGGAGCAGGAAGTAGAGGCCGACCGCTCCGACGCCGAGCACGAGCAGCGCGGCGTAGTAGCGCAGGAAACCGCTCTGCACGGCGCGGACGGCGGCGGAGCCGGCACGGACGACCCCAGTGGAGCCGCCGATCAGGGTGCCGTCGACGAAGACGCGCTCGAAGGTACTGGCCGCCCAGCGCCCGAACGCGCCGGCGGGACGCACGACGAGCAGGTCGATGGCCTCGTCGAAGTACCACTTGTGCCAGAGCAGCTCGTAGATCGCGGCGAACCGGAACTTCAGGGCAACGGCGATGATCGGCTGGCGGACCCAGATGCGGTGCGCGAGCGCGATCCCGGCGAGCCCGAGCAGGGTGCCGAGGATCAGTCCGAAGACGAGCAGCCCGTCGCGGGTATGCGGTTCATACAGCGGCGAGCCGGCGAACGTGGGGCGCAGGAAGTTGACGACGACGTCGTCGACTTCGGGGATCTGGACGAGGCCGGCGCCGATCGAACCGACGGCGAGGACGCTCATCGCGACCTTCATCGGCAGCGCGCGCTCGGCGATCGCGTGGTGGGGGCCGGGGAAGCCGACGTCGGTGTCCTCGAGCTCGCCGGTGGCGGGGTTGGTGGGGTGCTCGGCGTGGTGGAGGTGGCCGCTTTCCAGCTCGCGCGCCTCCGTGACGGGCTCGCCGTAGAAGGCGCGGAAGATCATCCGGAAGGTGTAGAGCGCGGTGAGGAAGGCGCCGATGTAGCCGACGACGTACAGCGCCCAGTGCCAGCCGCCGAGCTCGCCGGTGACGAGCAGGATCTCGTCCTTGGAGAAGAAGCCGGAGAAGGGGGGGATGCCGGACAGCGCGAGGCCACCGATGACGAAGCAGGCGAACGTGAAGGGGAGGGCGCGGCGGAAGCCGCCCATCTTCTCCAGCGACTGCTCGCCGGCCATGGCGCCGATGATCGAGCCGGCGGCCATGAACAGCAGGGCCTTGAAGAAGGCGTGGGTCATGAGGTGGAACAGGCCGGCGGCGTAGGCGCCGACGGAGACGCCCATGATCATGTAGCCGATCTGGGACATCGTGGAGTAAGCGATGACGCGCTTGATGTCGGTCTGGACGAGCGCGATCGTGCCGGCGATCAACAGCGTTGCGGCTCCGATCACCGCACCCACATCCTGCGCCGCAGGCGCAAGTTCAAAAAGCACATGCATGCGCGCGATCAGGTAGACGCCCGCGGTCACCATCGTCGCGGCGTGGATCAGCGCCGAGACGGGCGTGGGGCCCTCCATCGCGTCGGGCAGCCACGTGTGCAGCGGGATCTGCGCCGACTTGGCGAAAGCCCCGACGAGCAGCAGCAGACAGCCGGCGACGATGTCGGCTTCGCCGCTGTGGAAGACGTGGGGGGCGACGTTGAAGACCTTCACGAATTCGAGGGTCCCGGTGTGCTTGAAGATGAAGTAGGTGCCGAGCACGAGCCCGGCGTCGCCGAGGACGTTGATGACGAACGCCTTGATGCCGGCCCTCGTGGCGGTGGTGCGGCGATACCAGAAGGAGATCAGCAGGTAGGAGGCGGCGCCGACGAAGGCCCAGCCGACGATCAGCAGCAGGAAGTTGCCGGCGAGCACGAGCAGCAGCATCGAGAAGACGAAGAAGTTGAGGTAGGCGAAGTAGCGGGCGAAGCCGCGGTCTTCATCGAGGTAGGAGATCGAGTAGAGGTGGATCAGCGTGGAGATGCCGCTGACGACGAGGGTCATGTAGACCGACAGGGGGTCGACGAGGATCGAGGCGCGGGCGTCGATCCCGACGGTGACGGCGTAGTTCCACAGCGAGGAGGTGAGCTCACGATCGGCGGGCGCGTGGCCTTGCATCGAGATCAGCGCGCCGAGCGCGCAGAGGAACGCGAGCGCAATAGCGCCGGTCCCGATCCAGCCGGCGGTGCGGCCGCGCAGGACGCGGAAACCGAAGCCGATGACGAGCGTGCCGAGCAGCGGGAACGCGAGCACGAGCCAGCCGAACGTGGTGGCGCTCATCCCTGGAGCTCCCTGAGCTCGTCGACGTCGAGCGCGAGGTTGCGGCGGTAGATGGCGACGATCATGCCGAGGCCGATGCAGACCTCGCAGGCGGCGACGGTCATGACGACGAGCACGAGGATCTGCCCATCGCCGTTGCCCCACATGCGCGCGAAGGCGATCAGCGCGAGGTTGGCGCCGTTGAGCATGAGCTCCAGGCAGAGCAGGATGACGAGCGGGTTGCGCCGCGTCATCACACCGGCGGCGCCGAGGGCGAAGACGATCGCGGAGACGGCGAGATACCAGGCGATGCTCACCAGCCGCCCTCCTTCTCTGCGCTGCGGTCGTGGGTGAGCGCGAACTCCAGGCCGTGGACGGCCTCGGCGGTCGTGCCGGTGCCGCGCGGGCGCACGAGGTGCAGCGGCGCGAGCGGGTCGCGGTCCTCGCCGAGCCCACCGCGACGGCGGGCGAGGACGACGGCGCCGACGGCGGCGATCAGCAACAGGAATGAGGCGATCTCGAACACGAGCAAAAAGCGTGTGAGCAGCAGGTTGCCGATGTAGGCGGGGGTCCCGTACGTGCGTGGACCTGGTGCGTAGGAGGCGCCGTAGCCTTCGATCGCCTTCAGGCCGGAGCCGAGCAGCGCGATCAGCAGCTCGACGAGTACGGCGCCGCCGAGCAGCGCGGAACCGAGCCGCAGGCGCGCGCCGCCGAGCTGGCCGGCGCCGGCGCGACGCAGGCGCTCGCCGAGCGAGCCGCCGCTGTCGCCGATGTAGGCGACGACGAAGACGTAGAGGACCATGACGGCGCCGGCGTACACGACGACCTGTACGGCGGCGACGAATTCGGCGCGCAGCAGCAGGAACAGCAGGGCGAGCGAGAGCAGGTGGCCGACGAGCGCGAGCACGCTGTAGAAGGGGTCGCGCAGCACGACGACCCCGACGGCGCCGGCGATCGCACCGGCGGCGGCGATGAAGAACAGGAGAGCGCTCACTCGCCCTCGTTCCTGAGCGGGGTGCGCTCGATCGGCTCGGCGAGCAGCATCTCCTTGGTGAAGATCAGGTCGGAGCGGCTGTAGTCGGAGAGCTCGTAGTCGTGGCCCATAGTGATGGCGTCGAACGGGCAGGCGATCTCGCAGTAGCCACAGAAGATGCAGCGGGAGAGATTGATCTCGTAGACGGCGGCGTAGCGCTCTCCGGCGGAGACGCGGTTCTCGGGCGTGTTCTCGGCGGCGACGACGCGGATGCAGTCGGCGGGGCAGGCGGCGGCGCACAGCGAGCAGCCGACGCACTTCTCGAGCCCGGGGTGGGCGGGGTCCGAGCTCTCGAAGCGGTGCAGCTTGTGGCGCCCGCGGAAGCGGGGGTATACGGGGACCTTCTCCTCGGGGTACTGGATCGTGTTGGTGCCCTCCAGCCAGCGCGAGAATGTGGTCTTCAGGCCGCGCAGCGTCTCGCCGAAGGCGCGATAGGTCCCGCCTGCGGCGCCCGGCTTGGGGCTGCGCACGACCTCGATGACGTCCTCGCCGGGATCCCAGCTCATTTGCGCCTCCCTGACATCAGTGGGTTGCCACGACGACGATCGCGGTGACAAGTGTGTTGAGCGTCGCGAGCGGCAGCAGGATCTTCCAGCCGAAGCTCATCAGCTGGTCGTAGCGCAGGCGCGGCAGCGTGGCGCGGACCCAGATGAAAAGAAACGTGATGAGCGACATCTTGAAGAGAACGACGAACGGGTCGACCCAGCCGGGGGGGTGGATCCCGAACGGCAGCAGCCAGCCGCCGAGGAACACGGTGGTGACGATCCCGGAGACGACGAGAACGTTGAGGTACTCGGCGAAGTAGTAGGAGGCGAAGCGCCCGCCGCCGAACTCGGTGTTGTAGCCGCCGACGAGCTCGGCGTCGGCCTCGGTCAAATCGAATGGCGCGCGGTTGGTCTCGGCGAAGCTGGCGACGAGGAAGATCAGGAAGCCGACGAACTGGGGCACGATGTACCACATGCCGTTCTGGGCGTGGACGATGCCGGTCAGCGAGAGCGTCCCGGCGGTGAAGATCACGCCGACGAGCGCGAGCCCCTGGGAGACCTCGTAGGAGATCAGCTGGGCGGCGCCGCGCATGGCGCCGAGAAAGGAGTACTTGGAGCCCGAGGACCAGCCGCCGAGCATGATCCCGTAGAACGCGATGGCCCCGAAGGCGAACAGGTACAGCGGCCCGATCGAGACGTCGATCCCGTACAGCCCGACGGGTGTGCCGAAGATGTGCTGGACGTCGCCGAAGGGGATGATCGCGAACGCGGCGACGGCCGTCAAAATGGAGATCATCGGGGCGACGGCGAACAGGAACCCGACTGAGGTGGTGGGGCGCGACTGCTCCTTGGTGAGCAGCTTGAGGATGTCGGCGAGCGGCTGCAGCGCGCCGTAGGGGCCGACGCGGTTGGGCCCGTAGCGGCCCTGCATGCGCCCCATCAGCTTGCGCTCGGCGATCAGCACGACCGGCACGAGCTGCAGGGCGACGATGAAGATCACGATCGCCTTGACGACCTGGATCCACCACGCTTCGTAGTAGCCGATGACGGCGAACATCAGGCCGACACTCGCTCGCGGTGAAGGAACTTCAGCGACGGCGAGAACTCGACCTCGGGTGCGTCCCAGAGCGAGATCGGTGTAGGAGTTGGGGGGTGGGCGCCGTTGGCGCCTGGGATGGGTCGCGTGGCCTGTGCGGAGGCGCGTCCGGAGGATGGCGCCGGGAACGCGGCGGCGGCGTCGCGCTCTTGCCAGCGCACGCCGCGGCCACCGATCTCCTCGAGTGTGAGGCCGGCGTAGAAGGGGACGGCGTCAAACAGCTGCTGGGAGGCGGCCGAGCCGCTGGGGACTCCGAGGTCGAGCCCGCAAAGCTGGGCGAGCTCGGCGATCACCGACCACTCGGCACGTGTGGCGCCCTGACGCCCGATCGCGGGACGCAGTCGCTGCAGGCGTCCGTCGGGGTGGACGATCGTGCCTTCCTTCTCGGCGTAGGACTCGGCGGGGAAGACGACGTTGGCGTGTGCACGCAGACCGTCGGTGAGGTAGCTGGCGTGCGCGATTACTGTGGAGGCGCTCTCCAGCGCTGCGCTCCATTGCTCGTGGGGCAGCTCGGAGCGCAGCGGGTCGGTGTGCAGGAGGTACAGCGCACCCAGCTCGCCGGCGTCGAGCGCGGCGCGGATTCCCTCAGCGCCGAGCGCCGCGGTCTCACCTGACGGCAACGCTTGCAGGCCCGGCCCGTAACCAGGTGCAAAACCGGCCTCCAGCAGTCCCCGGCCATTTGGGCCGCCGGCGGGGACCGCGAGCAAGCCGGCGCCGTCGTGGCCGTGGAGGTTGAGGCCGCGGGCGAGCTTCAGCAACGTCTCGGCGCCGCCTCCGGCGAGCACGCGCTGGCCGTAGAGGATCACGATCTCCTCGCCGCCGGTGCGCAGTAGCTCGGCGAGCGCCCGCAGCTGCTCGGCGTCGGCCTCGGCGGCACGCGCGGCCTGCTCGACCTCTCCGCCGTAGAGGGCCTCGGCGAGGGCCTGCAGGAAGGCGGCGTCAGCGCCGGGCGCGTAACGCAGCGCGAGTCGGGCGCCGGCGTCGAGCGAGGAGGCGTGCGGGGTGGCGACGGCGAGCTTGACTGCGCGGCGGCGGACGCCCTTGCGGATGCGCAGGTCGAGGATCGGGATGTCGCGCACGGGCTCGGTGCCGATCACGAGCACGGTGTGCGCGAACTCGAGGTCGGGCACGGTGGCCTGCAGCTCGGGCTCGGAGAGCCGGTGCAGCTCGGCGGGGTCGAGCCCGGCGAGCGTGTCGAGGTGCTCGCTGTGAAGACCCTCGCGCATGAAGCGGGCGAGCAGCAGGCCCTCCTCGTTCGTGCTGGCGCCGCCCGCGAGCGCAGCGGTGCGCGGGCCGGCGCGGCGCAGGCCCGCGGCGGCCTCCTGCAGGGCGCGCTCCCACGAGGCGGGCCGCAGCTCGCCGCCGTCGCGCACGAGCGGCTCGGTGATGCGCTCCTCGACGTGGATCGCCTGGTATGCGAAACGGCCCTTGTCGCAGAGCCAGCCGTCGTCGACGTCGGGGTGCTGGCGTGCGAGGACGCGCACGACGCGCTCGTCGCGGACGGTGAAGGAGACGTTGCACTGAGCGGGGCACAGCGTGCAGATCGAGCCGGCGTCCTCGATGTCCCAGGGCCGCGCGCGGAAGCGGTAGGCGCGCGAGGTGAGCGCGCCGACGGGGCAGAGCTCGACGATGTTGCCGCTGAAGGGCGCGACGTAGGGGTGGCCGTCGAACGTGGTGACGTAGGAGTGGGCGCCGCGCTCTTGCAGCACGAGCTGGTAGTCCTCGGAGACCTCCTGGGAGAAGCGCACGCAGCGGTAGCAGAGGATGCAGCGCTCGCGGTCGATCGCGATCAGCGGGGAGAGCTCCAGCGGCTTGACGAAGTGGCGCTTGGGCTCGATGAAGCGCGAGGTGCCCTTGCCCCAGCCGAACGTGATGTCCTGCAGCGGGCACTCGCCGCCCTTGTCGCAGACGGGGCAGTCGAGGGGATGGTTGATGAGCAGGAACTCGACGACGGCGTTCTGGGCGGTCTTGACGCGCTCGGACTGGGTGTGCACGACCATCCCGTCCTTGACGGGCGTGGAGCAGCCGGTCTGGAGCTTGGGGATGCCCTCGACTTCCACGAGGCACATGCGGCAGGCGCCGACGGGGTTGCCGAGCTTTGGCTCGTAGCAGAAGACGGGGATCTCGATGTCGCCGTGCTTGGCGGCGTCGACGAGCATCGAGTTCTCGGGCGCTTGGACCTCGAGACCGTCGATCGTGAACGTGATCGTGCGCGGCTGGGGCCTAGGCACCTGCGACCTCCAGGGCACGGGAGGCGCCGACTGGGCTCAGCTGGCGGCTTTCGATGTGCACCTCGAACTCGTCGCGGAACTTCGCGATCATCGAGCCGATCGGCATCGCCATCGCGTCGCCGAGCACGCACAGGCAGTTGCCGATGATGTGCTCCTGGACGGAGGCCATGATGTCGAGGTCCATCGGGGTGGCCTGGCCGTCCTCGATGCGCTGGAGCACCTTGACGGTCCAGTTGGTGCCCTCGCGGCAAGGGGTGCACTTCCCGCAGGACTCGTGGGCGTAGAACTTCGCGACCTTCAGCGCGACGTCGAGGATCGGGGTGGAGTCGTCGACGACGATGATCGCGCCGGAGCCGAGCATCGTGCCGGCCTGCGCGAGCGAGTTGAAGTCGTAGGGCACGTCCAGCTCCTCGGCGGTGAGCACGGGCGAGGAGGAGCCGCCGGGGAACCAGCACTTGACCTGACGTCCCTCGGGCGGTCCGCCGGCGAGCCCGTAGATGATCTCGCGGGAGGGGATGCCGAGCTCGATCTCGTAGTTGCCGGGCCGCTGGACGTGGCCGGAGACCGAGACGAGCTTGGTGCCGGTCGAGGTTTCGACGCCGAGCTTGGCGTACTTCTCTCCGCCGATGCGGATGATCGTGGGAACGGTGGAGAGGGTCTCGACGTTGTTGATCAGCGTCGGTCCCTGGTAGAGGCCCTGGTTGGCTGGGAAGGGGGGCTTCAGGCGCGGGTTGCCGCGCTTGCCTTCCAGGGAGTCGAGCAGCCCGGTCTCCTCACCGCAGATATAGGCGCCGGCGCCGCGGTGGACGACGAGCGAGAGCGAGTGGCCGGAGCCGAGGATGTTCTCGCCGACGTAGCCCGCGTTGCGGGCCTCGACGAGCGCGGCGTCGAGCATGTCGGCCTGCAGCTGGTACTCACCGCGGATGTAGATGAACGAGCGGCTCGCGCCGGCGGCGTAGGAGGCGATTACGATGCCCTCGATCAGCATGTGCGGGCACTTCTGCATGAGCTCGCGGTCCTTGAAGGTGCCGGGCTCGGACTCGTCGGCGTTGCAGACGAGGTACTTGTCCATCGAGCCCTTGGGCAGGAACGAGACCTTCTTGCCCATTGCGAAGCCCGCTCCGCCGCGCCCGCGCAGGCCGGAGGCTTCGAGCTCGTGCAGGACCGCTTCGGGTGTGCTGGTGAGCGCCTTGCGCAGCGACTCGTAGCCTCCGCGGCGGGCGTAGACGTCCAGCGTGTTGAGGCCGGGCTCGTCGATGTCGGCGAACAGCAGCGGCTCGGTCATGAGCGGCGCTCCAGCTCGCCTTCGACGGACCCGGCGGCGGCTCCCGCCTCGATGGGGTGAAGCGGGAACTCCCGCGAGTTGGCACGGGGATCGGCGACAAGCCGGCGGGCGAGCTGCTTGTCTGGCAGCACGGGGCGCCCGGCGCGGACGTCGTCTAGCAGCTGCGGCACGTCCTCGACGGACAGCGGGCCGACGTAGACGCCGTCGACGGAGGCCATCGGCGCGATGTCGCAGGCGCCGAGGCACTCGAACGCGCGGACGTTGAACTCAGTGTCTTCGCCGGCGGCGGCGCGGATCGCGGCGTAGAGCTCGTCGGCCCCGCACAGGGAGCAGGAGATGTTGGTGCAGACATACACCGAGTGGCGCCCGACGGGCGTGGTCTCGAGCATGTCGTAGAAGGTCGCGACCGAGGCGAGGTAGGCGGGTGTGACACGCATGACGCAGGCGACCTGGTCGATCGCCTCGGGCGAGCACCAGCCGTGGACGCGCTGTGCGGCGGCGAGCGCGGGTAGCGTGGCGGAGCGCCGGTCGGGGTAGTTGGCCATGTGCGCTTCGATCTCGGCGCGCAGGTCGTCGGGCACCGGCGTCGTGTCGGGGTCGGGGATCTCAGCGGGATCCTTGTCGAGGTCGGCGGCTTGATCCCAGCCGGGTACGCGCGAGCCGTGGTCGTAGCGGGGCACTTGCCGGGCCGCGCCGGCGCGCGCGAAGGCGGTGCGCTCGACGAGCTCGCGCTCGGCCTCCTCGAAGGCGCTCATCGGTCGATGCCCCCGAGGATCGGGTCGAGCATCGCAAGCGTGGCGATCAGGTCGGCGATGTATGAGCCCTCGGCCATCTGGGAGAGCGACTGGAGGTTTACGAACGAGGGGTCGCGCATGTGTACGCGGGCGGGCTTGGAGGAACCGTCTGAGCGCACGAAGCAGCCGAGCTCGCCGCGGGGGGACTCGATCGGGTAGTAGACCTCGCCGGGCGGCACGCGGAAGCCCTCGGTGACGAGCTTGAAGTGGTGGATCAGGGCCTCCATCGAGGTGGCGAGCTCGTGGCGCGGAGGCAGCGCGACCTTGCGGTCGGTGGTGATGCAGGGCCCCTCGGGCAGCCCGTCGATGGCCTGGTCGATGATCTTGACGGACTCGTAGATCTCGGCGAGGCGCACGGCAAAGCGGTCGTAGTTGTCGCCGACGGTGCCGACGGGGATCTTGAAGTCGAAGTCGCCGTAGGAGCAGTAGGGGGCGGCCTTGCGCAGATCCCAGGGGTTGCCGGCGGCGCGCAACAACGGCCCGGTGACGCCGAGTGAGAGCAGAGTGTCGGCGTCGAGCGGGCAGGTCCCGCGCAGGCGCTGCAGGACGATCTCGTTCTTGTTGAGCAGGTCGCCGTACTGGTCGGCGCGGGTGGGCATGATCGCGGTGAACTTGCGCAGCTTCTCGACGAACCCGCGCGGGATGTCCTCGAAGACGCCGCCGACCTGGAAGTAGCGCGTGTGCATGCGCTGACCGGAGGAGAACTCGAACAGGTCGAGGATCGCCTCGCGCTCGCGGAAGCAGTACCAGAACATCGAGATCGCGCCGAGGTCCAGCGCGCTGGTGCCGAGCCACACGAGGTGGGACATGATCCGGTTGAGCTCCATGTGGATCACGCGCAGATACTGAGCGCGCGGGGGGACGTCGACCTCCAGCAGGGTCTCGACGGCGCCGCAGAAGGCCATCGCGTTGAAGTAGTAGGAGAGGTAGTCCATGCGCTCGACGACGGGGATGACCTTCCAGTAGGACTTGTCCTCGGCGGTCTTTTCGATCCCGGTGTGGACGTAGCCGATGATCGGTTTGATGTCGCGCACGACCTCGCCCTGCAGGGTGACGAGCAGCCTCAGCACCCCGTGGGTGGCGGGGTGGTGGGGCCCCATGTTGAGCGTCAGCAGCTCCTGTGCGGGACCGTCGGCGGCGGCGCCTGCGTCGTCGTGCAACTGCTCCTCGACGGGGGCGAGCGTGATGCTCTGCTCGCGGCGGCGGTAGTCGGAGAGCGCGGGCGTCATCGGGGCGGCCTCAACGACGGGGTGTCGTTGTAGGTGAACGCGATCGGCTCGCCGCCGATGGGGAAGTCGCGGCGCTGGGGGTGGCCCTCGTAGTCCTCGGGCATCAAGATGCGGCGCAGGTCGGGGTGGCCGCGGAAGACGACGCCGAACATGTCGTAGACCCCGCGCTCCTGGTGGTCGGCGGTGGGCCAATGGGGCGTGGCGGAGTCGACCGCGGCGTCGTCGCTGGGCAGGCGCAGCTTGACGGTGACGCGGTCGACGCGACTCATGTCGAGCAGCTCGTAGAGCACGCCAAGGCGGGGCTCCTCGGGGTAGTAGTCGACGCCGTGCAGGCTCGACATGAACGTGTAGCCACGCTCGCGCAGATGCGCGAGCACGGCGAGGATCTGCCGCGGGTCGACCTCGAGCGTGGCGCGGCTGCGGAAGAACACGGTGGCGCGCACGATCTCCTCACCCTCGGCCTCGCGCAGCTCCTGGGCAAGCAGCTCCAGCCCGGTGGCGTCAGGCACGTGGCGCTGCCTGCTCGTCGTCGACGATCTCCTCGGTGCCGATCGCGTCGTAGCGCTCGCGCCAGCCCATGTCGGGGTCGTCCTGGACCATCTTGCGGAGCTTCAGGATCCCGTGCATCAGCGCCTCGGGGCGGGGTGGGCAGCCGGGGACGTGGACGTCGATGGGCATGAACTTGTCGGCGGGGACCAGGGCGTAGTTGTTGAAGACGCCCATCGAGGAGCAGCAGGCGCCCATCGAGATCGCCCACTTGGGCTCGAGCATCTGGTCGTAGATGCGGCGCACGATCGGGGCCATCTTGATCGAGACGCGACCGGAGAGGATCAGCAGGTCGGCCTGGCGCGGCGAGGCGCGAAAGGCCTCGAAGCCGAAGCGCGCGACGTCGACGCGGGCGGCGACGATCGACATCATCTCGATCGCGCAGCACGCGAGCCCGAACGTGGCGGGGAAGAACGAGTTCGAGCGCGCCCACGCGACGGCGCGGTCGAGCGTGGTGGTGAGCACGCTCTCTTCGACGTGGCGTTCGAGGTCGGCCCCCTCTAGGTGGGCGGCGGGCGTGAGGCCCTCGACCTGGCCGCCACGCAGCAGCTGGCGGGCGTTGAGCTGCTTGATGCGCAGCGCGTCGGGGTCGACGGCGCCCGGGACCGGTTGGCGGCTTATCTCCACTCCAACGCCCCCCTGCGCCAGACATATACAAATGCGACGAACAGCAGCGCGACGAACACGATGGTCTCGATCAGCGCATAGCTGCCGTAGGCGCGCAGCTCGGCCGCGATGGGGTAGAGAAAGACGACCTCGATGTCGAACAGGATGAAGAGCATCGCGATCAAGTAGAAGCTGATCCCGAAGCGCATTCCGCGCTTTACCTCAGACGGCAGGCCGCACTCGTAGGGGTCCTGCTTGTGCGGCACTCCGCGCCGCGGGCCGAGCACGGAATTGAGTACGGTGAACGCGGCGCCGACGGCGCCGCCGAGGATCAGGAAGACAATCGCGGGTAGGTAGGAGCGCAGCACCCGTCGCTGTTATATCACCGCCGCCACACGCTTGTAGCAGAGTGTTACATAGTGACGATCCGCTCGAAATCCCCTGCTCCTCGCGGCCTTGATCGCGCGCGCGTGCGCGGCGGCTCCGCGCCCGGGGTACGTCCGGCGTGAGCGAGGCGGCTGTAGCGCTCGCCGTCCTGAACGCGTTCGCGGCTTCGCTGGGCGGCTGGTGCTGGTACCGCGGCGCGGTGGTGCGGCACGGCTCGGTCAGGATCTTTTGGATCCTGCTGCGCGTCGCGCAGGGAGCAGCGGTCCTGTACGCGCTCGCGGTTGGCGTGCTCGCGGCGACCGGCGCGAGCCCGGACGAGGAGCTCTTCTATCTCTACGCGCTGCTGCCGCTCGCGGTCGCGTTTGTCGCCGAGCAGCTGCGGCTGGCGTCGGCCCAGACGATCCTCGACCAGCGCGGACTGGAGGGCGCGGCGGCGGTTGGGCGTCTACCGGAGGACGAGCAGCACGAGGTGGTGGCCGCGATTGTCCATCGCGAGCTCGGAGTGATGGCGCTCTCAGCGCTTGTCGTGGCGTTCCTGGCGTTGCGCGCGGCGGCGACGGCGCACGGCCTCTAAGGCTCAGGCCGGTGGCTGGGCTCCAGCGGGCCCCTCGTCGTTCAAGGTCCCGTAGCGCCCCTCGTACCAGACGAGTGGTCGCCCGCGCAGGTCCTGGTCCATATCGGTGACGGCCCCAATGCCGATCGTGTGATCGCCCCCGGGGTGCAGCTCGCGCAGATCGCAGACGAGCCAGGCAAGCGATTCTTCGAGCACGGGGACGTCTTGATGCAGCCGCCACGCGATCTCGGCGAAATGCTGCTGCTTGGGCTCTTTTGAGGCGAAAGCATCGGCGAGCGCGCGCTGCTCGGCGCGCAGGACGTTGACGGCGAAGCGCCCGGTGGCCTCGATCGGGCCGAGCGTGCGCGCGGAGTTGTCGATGCAGACGAGCAGCAGCAAGGGGTCGAGCGAGAGCGAGCACAGGGCGTTGGCGGTCATCCCGACGGGACCCTCGGCGCTTTGCGCGGTGACTATCGCGACACCCGTCGCGAAGCGCCCGATCGTCTGGCGGTAGTGCCGGCGCTGGTCGGGAGTGGCCATGCGGGCCGGTTTAGCAGACCTCGGTCATGTGCGGACCCTGTCGCCTTTCAACGCACGATCAACGTGGCGGCCATGCCGAGCGTCGTCTGGTTGCCGACCGAGCTGACCAGCAGGTATCGGCCAGGCGCGAGCGGCCCGGTGAGGACTGCTGCGCTGGCACCCGGAAGCAGCGTGTGGATGGTGCTGAGCACGATGCGTTCTTCGCCCGAGTCCAGTGTGCCGCGCTCGAGCTCGACGTTGTGCGTGAGGATGCCCCGATTGTGGGCGACGATCCGCAGGCGCCCCGCCGGCACGCTGATGGCTTGGGGGGCGATGCGGTACTCGGCGAGCGTGAGGTCGAGCTCGTGATCGCCGGTGCGCACGGCGACGCTCCCCCCACAGCCAACCAGCAGGAGCGACGCGATCGCTGCCGGGAGGAGGAGCCTCACGAAAGCGAGCCTATATATTCCGCCACGCATGAGGGCCCGTTCGCTCCACCTGAAGATCCTCGTTCCCGTGACCGCGTGCGTTGTTGCCGCCGGGTTCGCGTCGTGCGGGACCCAGGGCATCCAGGTCGCGCAGGACAGCTCGTACTACAACGGCGCGAAGCTGTTCCTCGACCACTGCTCGGGCTGCCATACGCTCGCCGCGGTCGGGGCTGAGGGCTCGGCGAACTCGATCAAGGACCGACTGCGGACGAACGGGCCGAACTTCAACTTCCGCAAGGAGAATGAGGCGCAGGTTCTGTATGCGATCCGCAATGGTGGCTTCTCGGGCGCGATCATGCCCGAGAACATCCTCGTCGGAGGAGAAGCCCGTGAAGTCGCGCGGTTCCTGGCGAAGTATTCCGGCTTGCAGGCTCCGAAGGTGCCGGTCATCGAAAACACCGGCTTCGAAGGCGCCTCTACGACCCCTAGCGGCAAATAGGCGTTATCGCTGCGGGGGGAGGAGGACGCGATGAAACGCGTGACCTTCTACTTCGATCTGGGATCGCCGTTCGCGTATCTCGCGGCCGAGCGTCTCGACGAGGTCCTTGGCGAGGACGTCGCCTGGCAGCCGGTTTCGCTGGGTGCGATCTTCAAGGCGACGGGGCGCTCCTCGTGGGCGCTTGGAGAGCCGGCGGGCCGCGAGGCGGGGATGGCGGAGGTGCAGCGGCGGGCGAGCTTGTATGGGCTGCCGTCGCTGCGCTGGCCCGATCCCTGGCCGAGTAACTATCTCTTCGCGATGCGGGTGGCGACGTACGCCTTCCAGATTGGTCGCGGACGTGAGCTGACGCTGGGTGCGTTTCGCGACTCCTTCGTGCGTGGTCGCGACCTGGGGAGACCAGAGCACGTCTTGAGCGCCGCGGCGGACGCCGGTCTGGATGTGGCCGACGTGGCTACCGGCGCCGAGGACCCCGACACCAAGCTCGCTCTGCGCAGCGCGACCGAGGCGGCGCAGGCTCGAGGGGTATTCGGCGTGCCTACCGTGGCGGTCGGTGATGAGCTGTTCTGGGGCGATGACCGCCTAGAGGAGGCCGCGGCGGCGCTCGCTCGGTAGTGGTGGACGCGATCGTGCTGTCGAGCCTCGGGCTGCCCGGGGCAAGGTCCGCTTGAGGCGTCACACTTGGACGATGCGCCAGCGGGTAACGGTGATCACGCTCGGCGTGCGCGACCTAGCGCGTGCGCGCCGCTTCTACGAGGCCCTCGGCTGGGAGACGGGGGCGCGAGCGGACGATGACGTTGTCTTCTTCCAGGCCGGCGACATGGTGGTCTCACTTTGGGATCGCGCGAGGCTTGCGCGGGACAGCTGCGTGGAGGATGCGGGAGGTTGGGGCGGCGTGACGCTGGCGCTCAACCTCGGCTCGCGTCAGGAGGTCGATGCGGTCGTCGAGGAGGCGCGCCGCGCCGGCGCAAGCATCGGGCGTGAGCCCGACGAGACATTCTGGGGTGGCTATAGCGCCGTCTTCATCGATCCCGACGGCCATCCCTGGGAGATCGCGCACAACCCGCGACTTGACACCTGAGGGCGCCGTCAAGCTCGCCACCGACCGTTAGTCTCGCTAGGCAGGCAAAACGACGTTGTGCGCTCTCTGTTTCTCGGTCGTCCGGTTTCCAGGCGCCTTCGCCTGGGTAGAACTACACGAGGGCATGGGTTCTACCCAGAAATGGCGTAGAAGAAACATCGACTTACCTGTAGTCTCCAGCCAGGCTAGACACAGAGAAGATATACACCATTGCAAAGATCAAGCTACGCGCATAGGGTTAGCGTGAGCAAGGTCGACCAAGGGGGTTCGGTGGAGGAGTCGGTGCGTACGCGCATCCTGAAAGCGATGGCTGAGGTCGTTTCCGAGCGCGACACGCATTCGGTGACGATCAAAGACGTGGTCGCACGTGCAGGGGTTACGCGAGCGGCGTTCAATGAGCAGTTCGCTGATCTCGAAGACTGCTTTCTAGCAGCGTTCGAGCATGGGGTACGACGCGGCAGGACGGTGATGGCGGCTGCCTATAGCCGTCAATCTACGTGGGTCGATGGTGTGCGGGCGGCGCTTGGTGCGCTTCTGGAGCTGCTCGACGAAGAGCCGGCGTTGGCGCGGCTGTGGGTCGTGTACTCGTTGGGAGGTGGCCCGCGCGTGTTGCGGCGGCGCGCGGCGGTCAGCATGGTGCTCTGTGAATTCGTCGATCGCGGCCGCAGCGAGGGTCTGATGCGCGTCGCACCCCCCGAGCTGACGGCAGAGGGGGTCGTGGGAGCGGTGCTGGCAATCGTCCAGGCGCGCCTGCTGGCGCGCAACCCGGAGCCACTGATCGAGCTCCAGGGGCAGTTGATGAGCTTGATCCTGTTGCCCTATCTGGGCAACGCGGTGGCCAAGCGCGAGCTCAAACGCGCGGCGCCACGGCCGCCTCAGGAGCCCTCAGCGGGTGGTAGATCGGCTGTGGAGGGCATCGGGATGCGGCTCACCCATCGCACCGCGTGTGTGCTGAGCGCGATAGGCGAATATCCGGGGGCCAACAACCGCGAGATCGCCAACCGGGCCGGGGTCGTCGATCAAGGCCAGATCTCCAAGCTGCTCAGTCGCTTGGAGGGCCTGGGTTTGATCGTCAACGTCTCTCAGGGCGGCTATCGCGGGGCGCCCAACGCCTGGACGTTGACGCCCAGGGGCGAGCAGGTGGAGCACGGAGTGCGTCGCGGAGCGCAGGAGTCGGCAGTGGGGGCCCCGGTCGGGAAAGCCGTGGCGCGCGAGCGCTGACAGGGCAAGCACGACGCGCGAGGACGCGGTCGGTGTCGGCATGCTCTTAGGTCCCTCCTCCCAGAGGCAGGCGCTTTAACCGACGAGGAACGTGCGTGACAGCGCGGCGCCATGTACGGGGGTGAGCGTCAAGCGGTAGACGCCTGCGGCAAGCGTCGCGCGGCCCCGCAGATGGTTGTGGTTGCGGCCCGCACTGGTCCGTGCAAGTGTGAACGTACCGGCTACGGAGACCCAGCGCAGATGCCCGTGCACGCGGACCGCTCGAGCCAGCGCGACACGCACGGATGCGCTCGCGCTGACGGTGAACGCGAACGCGATCCGCGCTAGCTCGGTGTGGCCGTGGCGGGCGGCGGCAGTCGCGCGCGCGGTGAGCGCGAGACCGGAGAGATGGATCGTTGCGGGCGCCGGCGAAGCGAAGCCGGTGGTCGGGCTCGACGATTGTGTCGCTTCGGAATCTTCTTCGCTGGTCGTGGGTTCGGTGGAGTCGCCGCCCGGCGCGGGACCGCTCGGTTCGCCCGAGGAGCCCACCGCTTCGCCTTCGCCGCTGGTTTTGCCTGTTCCGCCGCCGGTTTCTTCGCCGCCGCCCCCGCTGCTTTTGCTTTCCGGGTTGCCGGAGCCGGGGCTTTCGCCGCTGATCGTGAACGCGCCGATGCTCGCGGGCGTCCCGACGCCGGTGGGGCCGTCGTAGCCGGCGGCGGCGTTGCAGATCAGGGCGCCTTCACCGCAGTCGAATGGAGACAGCGGTTTCATCGAGCCCGAGCACGTCGTGTAGCTGGCGTCGCACTCGCCGTTGCCGCCGGCGCCGACGTCGTGCAGGAGGGGGCTGCCTAGGTGCGAGTAGAGCGTGCGAGCGGGATCGGTGACGCCGTGGGCCCCGCCGGCAAGCGCGAACAGTGCCGCGACGATGGGCGAAGCCAGGCTGGTGCCCCCGATCGGCACCCATTTGAGCACGGCGGTTTTCCTTTTGCCGTTTTCTTCATACGGGTAGGGCACGGAGTCGTAGACGGCGACGCCGCTGGTCGGGTCGGCGTCGGCGGCGACGTCGGCGACGGCGCGACGGCCTTCGCAGCCGACG
>DASXOX010000097.1:0-3843 GCA_036493975.1 Solirubrobacteraceae bacterium | reverse complement strand
AGACTTAGCGGTGAGATGTCCGACCACCGCCTGTCCGAGCGCGATCGCCCGTGGATGATGCGCACCTACGCGGGGCACTCGACCGCGAAGGCGTCCAACGAGCTCTACCGGCGCAACCTGGAGAAGGGCCAGACGGGTCTGTCGGTCGCGTTCGACCTGCCGACGCAGACGGGCTACGACCCGGACGACGAGCTCGCGCGGGGTGAGGTCGGGAAGGTCGGCGTGCCGGTCTCCCACCGCGGCGACATGGCGACGCTGATGGACAGCATCCCGCTGGATGAGATGAACACGTCGATGACGATCAACGCGACCGCCGCGTGGCTGCTGGCGCTCTACATCGTCGCGGCCGAGGAGCAGGGCGTCGCGCAGGAGCGCCTGCAGGGCACGACACAGAACGACATCATCAAGGAGTTCCTGGCGCGCGGCACCTACGCGTTTCCCCCGGCGCCCTCGATGCGGCTGATCGCAGACATGATCGCCTACACCGTCGAGCGCGTCCCGAAGTGGAACCCGATCAACATCTGCTCCTACCACCTGCAGGAGGCGGGCGCGACGCCGGTGCAGGAGATCGCCTACTCGATGTCCAATGCGATCGCGGTGCTCGACGCCGCCCGCGAGCGCCTCGACGATCGCGCACAGGAGTTGATGGGCCAGGTCTTCGGGCGCATCTCGTTCTTCGTCAACGCCGGCGTGCGCTTCGTCGAGGAGCACGCGAAGCTGCGCGCGATGGGGATCATCTGGGAGGAGCTCGGGCGCGAGCGCTACGGCGTCGAGGATCCCCGCCACCTGCGCTTCCGCTACGGGGTGCAGGTCAACTCGCTGGGCCTCACCGAGGCGCAGCCGGAGAACAACGTGCAGCGCATCGTGCTGGAGGCGCTGGCGGTCACGATCGGACGCGACGCGCGGGCCCGCGCGATTCAGCTGCCGGCGTGGAACGAGGCGCTCGGCCTGCCGCGGCCGTGGGACCAGCAGTGGTCGCTGCGCATCCAGCAGGTCCTGGCCTACGAAACCGACCTGCTCGAGTACCCCGACATCTTCGAGGGCTCCAAGGTCATGGAGGGACTCGTCGCGGATCTGCTGGAGGGAGCGCGCGCGGAGATGGCGGTCGTCGCCGAGCACGGCGGCGCGGTGCAGGCGGTCCCCTACATGAAGGCGGCGCTAGTGGACTCCCATCGTGAGCGGATCCGCCGAATCGAGGCGGGCGAGCAGATCGTCGTGGGCCAGAACCGGTTCACAGAGACCGAGCCCTCGCCACTGACGGACGACGCGGAGGGCGGGATCCTCGTCGTGGACGCCGCGGTCGAGGCGGCGCAGATCGAGGAGCTCGCGCGCTGGCGCTCGGGGCGCGACCAGAGCGCGGTCGACGCGGCGCTGGGCGAGCTCGCGCGGGTCGCGCGCGAGGGCGGGGAGAACCTGATGGAGCCGACGATCGCCGCCGCGCGCGCGGGCGCGACGACGGGCGAGTGGGCGCGCACGCTGCGCGAGGTCTTCGGCAGCTACCGCGCCCCGACCGGCGTCGGCGAGGCCGCGGGCGACGCGACAGACGAGCACGACGGCACCCCCGCGGCGCAGGAGCTCGCGGAGTTGCGCGAGCAGGTCGCCGCGCTCGGCGAGCGCATCGGGCGGCGACCGAAGATCCTCGTCGGCAAGCCCGGACTCGACGGCCACTCAAACGGGGCCGAGCAGATCGCGGTGCGCGCGCGCGACGTCGGCATGGACGTGGTCTACGAGGGCATCCGTCTGACCCCCGCGCAGATCGCGGCCTCTGCGCTGCAGGAGGGCGTGCACGTGATCGGCCTCTCGATCCTCTCCGGATCCCATCGCGAGCTGATCCCGGCGGTGATCGACGCGTTGCGCGAGGCCGGCGTCGATGCTCCAGTGGTCGTCGGCGGCATCATTCCCGAGCAGGACGTCGAGCCGCTGAAGCGGGCCGGTGTGGCCGCGGTGTACACGCCGAAGGACTTCGACATCACGCGCATCATGCGCGACGTCGTGGCGCTGGTGGGCGAGCAGAGCGCCGTCCCCGCCTCGGCGTAGACCGTGTCGCGAACCGGCGTGGAGCTCGGCCGACGTCTGCGCGAGCATGACCTTGGCGCGGCACCGGCGACACTGAACCTGCTGGAGAGCACGACGCCCGCAGACCGCGAGCAGGCGGCGGCGCTGCTCGGCGAGGTCTCCCCCGCGCGCCTGCGCGGCGAGGCGGCAGGACACATCGTCGGGATCACCGGCCCTCCGGGCGCGGGGAAGTCGACGCTGCTCTCCGCGCTGCTGCGAGTCTGGCGGGCGCGCGATGCGACGGTCGCGATGCTCGCCGTGGATCCGAGCTCGCGGCGCTCGGGCGGGTCGCTGCTGGGAGATCGCGCGCGCGTGGAGTTCGACCCCGGCGACCACGGCGTGTTCATCCGCTCGACCGCCGCCGGCGAGCGCCTCGGCGGGATCGCTTGGGGCACGCGCGCGGCGGCGCAGGCGCTGGCGGCGGCCTTCGACGTGGTCGTGATCGAGACCGTCGGCGTCGGACAAGCCGAGACCGAGATCGCGGAGGTCGCGGACACCGTCGTCGTCGTCGTGCAGCCCGGCAGTGGAGACACGCTGCAGTTTCTGAAGTCGGGGATCATGGAGATCCCGGATGTGCTGGTCGTGACCAAGGCCGACCTCGGACAGGTCGCGCTCAGCGCGCGGCGCGATCTGAGTGCGGCGCTGCGCTCGCTGGGGCGGCGCAAGACGCAGGTGCTTGCCGTCTCCTCGCTGGCGCCGGCGGAAGGGATCGAGGAGCTCGCCGACACGCTCGCCGAGCACTGGCAGGAACTCGGCGAGGAGGGTGGACACGCCTTGGCCGCGCGCCGGCTGCGCGCACGACGCGCGGGGGCGCTGACGGCGTTCGCGGTCGAGCACGGCGAGGCCGGCGTCCGCGCCCTTGGAGGCCGGCGCTCCGCGGAGCGTTGGCTCTCTGACCGGGACGCGACGCTGGACGAGGCGGCGCTCGTGGCGGCGCTTGAGAGGAGAATGTCCGGCGATGAGCGTGGCGCGTGACCTCCTGACGATGCTCGGCGCGTTCGCCGCGGCCAGCGCCCTGGCGGGCGCGCTCGGCGCGGCGAACCTCGGCACGGCGCTCGCGTTCGGGCAGATGGGCTTCGCGCTTGCGCTGGTTTACGTGCTGGTCAAGCGCTGAGCGCATATGCTGCGCGCGTGAGCACCGGCTGCTTCATCTCGCCCGGCCGCACGATCGACGGTGCGATCGAGCGCGTGCGCCTGGCGGAGTCGCTGGGCTACGAGACGGTTTACACGACGCACATCGCCGGCCGCGAGTCGCTGACGGTGGTCACGGCGTATGCGCTCGCGACACGCGAGATCCGTGTCGGAACGGGAGTCGTGCCGATCTACACGCGCACGCCGGCGACGATGGCGCAGACGGCTGCGACGATCGACGAGCTCTCAGGCGGACGCCTGACGCTGGGGCTCGGCGTCTCGCACCGACCGGTCGTCGAAGGCTGGCATGGCCAGACGATCGACCGCCCGGTGCGCGAGATGCGCGAGTACGCGTCGATCGTGCGCGCGATCCTGCGCGGCGAGGATCCGCCGCCGAGCGAGAAGTGGCCCACCGGTTTTCATCTCGTCGGCCTGGATCCGCGCCCACAGCTGCCGATCTATGTCGCGGCTCTGTCCCCAGCGATGCTGCGCCTGGCGGGCGAGACCGCGGATGGGGTGATGTTGTGGCTGTGCTGCCCTTCCTACATCCGCGACGTCGTGATCCCCGAGGTGAGCGCCGGGCGCGAGCGCGCGGGGCGAACGTTGAAGGGCTTCGACGTCGTCGCCGCGATCCCGTCTGCCGTTGTCGAGGACCCA
>DASXOX010000096.1:0-15225 GCA_036493975.1 Solirubrobacteraceae bacterium | reverse complement strand
GTCTCGGTCGACGGGCAGCTCTCCACCAACGACACCGCGATCCTGATGGCCTCTGGCGCCAGCGGCGTGCAGGTCGTACCCGAGAGCGAGGACGAGCTGCGCTTCGGCGAGGCTCTCGACGCGCTGCTGCGCCAGCTCGCGATCATGATGGTCGCCGACGGCGAGGGCGCTCTGCGGACCGCTCGCGTCGTCGTTCGAAATGGCCTTGACGGTGCAGGTGCCCAACAGGAGGCCGTCGAGACGGTCGCGCGCGCTGTCGCTAATTCACCGCTCGTGAAAACCGCCCTCCACGGCGCCGACCCGAATTGGGGACGGTTGATCCAGGCCGTCGGGGCCGCGTTGCCGGGAACCGCGCCGCTGCCTGTCGACCTTTCGATCGAGGGAATCCCGGTGTGCTCCGCCGGCGCTGCCATCGACTACGACGAGGCCGCGCTGCAGCAGGCGATCCAGGGTCGCGAGATCGAATACGAGGTCACCCTTCCGGGCGAGGGTGCCGAGACCGAGGTGTTCTTCTCCGATCTCTCTCACGAGTACGTGCGGATCAACGCCGAGTACATGACGTGAGCGAGCCCACGCCGACAAACGAGCTCCGGAGGCCAAGCCGATGCGCGACGTAGCCACACTCCTGGAGGCTCTCCCCTACATCCGCGAGTTCCACGGCCGCACAATCGTCATCAAGTACGGCGGCGCCGCGATGGAGGACCCCGCGCTGCGCGAGGAGTTCGCGCGCGACGTCGTGCTGCTCAAGTACGTCGGCATGGACCCGATCGTCGTCCACGGTGGCGGCCCCGACATCACCTCCTACATGGAGCGCCTCGGCCTGCCCGTTCAGTTCGTCGGCGGCCTGCGCGTATCCGATGAGGCGACCGTCGAGGTCGCCAAGATGGTGCTCGTCGGCAAGGTCAACAAGGAGATTGTCGGACGCATCGCTCGCCACGGTCAGCCCGCCGTCGGGCTCTGCGGCGACGACGGCTCGCTGTTTCGTGTCTCCCGTCGCACCGCGCCCGGCGGGGAGGACATCGGCTTCGTCGGGCGGATCGAGCGCGTCGGTGTCGACGTCCTGCGCCACATCGCCACCGACTACATCCCCGTGATCGCATCGGTCGGCGCAGACCGCGAGGGCCACTCCTACAACGTCAACGCCGACGAGGCCGCCGGCGCCGTCGCGCGCGCGCTGGGCGCGCACAAGGTGATCTTCCTCACCGACGTTCCCGGCTGGCTCGCCGATCCCGCGGACCCCGACAGCCTGATCGGCCAGGCCACCCCCGAGCGCGTCCGCGACGCGCTGGCGGCGCTCGATGGCGGCATGCGCCCCAAGCTGCAGGCGTGCCTCGAGGCGATCCAGGGGGGAGTCGGCTCGGCGCACATCATCGACGGGCGCTTGCCGCACTCGCTGCTGCTCGAGCTCTTCACCGACGCCGGGATCGGCACGAAGATCGGTATGAGCGCGTGAGCCCGCCGCCGACAAGTTCGCGACCGAGTGTCTAATGACGCTGACTGAGCTGCAGGAGATCGAGGCCGCGAGCGTTGCGCGCACCTATGCGCGCTTCCCCGTCGAGTTCGTCCGCGGCGAAGGCGCGCGCCTGTGGGATACCGATGGCAACGAGTACCTCGACTTTCTGTGCGGGATCTCCGTCACGAATCTCGGTCACTGCCATCCGCGCGTCGTCGAGGCCGTTCGCGAGCAGGCCGCGCGACTGATGCACGTCGGCAACCTCTACTACACCGAGCCCGCCATGCGCCTCGCTCGTAAACTCGCCCAATCGAGCCTCGGAGGGCGCGTATTCCTGTGCAACTCCGGCGCGGAGGCCAACGAGGCCGCGCTGAAGCTCGTCCGCAAGGCACGCCCCGGCGGCGACATCGTCGTCGTCCACGGCGCCTTCCACGGGCGCACCTACGGCGCGCTCTCCGCGACCCCGCAGGAGTCGAAGCAGGCGCCCTTCGCGCCGCTCGTCCCCGGCTTTCGTGCCGTCGCTCCGACACCCCAGGCGCTGCGGGACGCCGTTGACGGCAATACCGCCGCGGTGCTGCTGGAGCCGATCCAGGGTGAGACCGGTGTGCATGTGCTCTCCGACGAGCTCCTCCGCGCTGCGCGCGAAACCTGCGACGAGCACGGCGCCGCCCTCGTATTCGACGAGATCCAGTGCGGCATGGGGCGCACCGGGACGCTCTGGGCCTATGAGCAGACAGGCGTCGTGCCTGACGCGCTCACCTCCGCGAAGGCGCTCGCGAACGGTCTGCCGATCGGCGCGCTCGTCACAGGGCCCCGTCTCGCCGACGTTTTCGCGCCGGGAGACCACGGCTCGACGTTCGCCGGCGGCCTCGTCGTCTGCGCGGCCGCGCTCGCCGCTCTGGAGCTCACCGATGACCCGCAGCTCTTTAGACGCGTCCACGAGCTCGGCGCGACACTTGCCGGGGAGCTCGAACGGCTACCGCATGTGCTCGCCGTGCGTGGGCGCGGGTTGATGCTCGCGTGCGAGCTCGACATCCCGGCGCCCGAGCTCGTGCGCGAGTTGCTGCTCGAGCAACGGCTCGTCGCGAACGCCACCGGACCGACCACGCTGCGACTGCTGCCGCCGCTTGTCATACAGGAGAGCGACATCGAGGATGCGGTGATGCGGCTGCGCGCCGCGCTTGGGGCCGCCGCGGTAGCGTGAGGCGCCCATCGCCGCGACGTTGCCTCTAGGCTTGCGCCTGCACATGAGCCTGGACGGTCCCAACAGCCACCCGCCGCGCACCGCCTCCTACGAGGCCGACCCCGAGCAGGTCAACCGTGTCCTGCTGCTCTACTCCGGCGGCCTCGACACGAGCGTGATGCTCAAGTGGATCCAGGACCGCTACGACGCCGAGGTCGTCTGCCTGACCGTCAACCTGGGGCAGCCCGGCGAGGACTACGCCGTGATCGAGGACAAGGCGCGGCGGCTCGGCGCTGTGGAGTGCCACGTGCTCGACGCTCGCGAGGAGTTCGCCCGCGACTACATCGTCCCCGCGATCAAGGCCAACGCGCTCTACGGCGACTACCCGCTGTTCACCGCGCTCGGGCGGCCGCTGATCGCCAAGCACGCCGTCGAGTATGCGCGCCTCACCGGCTGCGACACGATCGCGCACGGCTGCACCGGCAAGGGCAACGACCAGGTCCGCATCGAGGCCACCGTCGCCACGCTCGGTCCCGAGCTGAAGGTGATCGCGCCCGTGCGCTCATGGCAGATGGGGCGCGAGGAGGAGATCGCCTACGCCCGCGAGCACGGCATTCCAGTCAAGGGCGGCACCGAGACCGCCCCCTATTCGATCGACGACAACCTCTGGGGCCGCTCCTCCGAGGGCCGCTGGATCGAGGACCTCGGTCATGCGCCCGAGGACGACGTGTTCCAGCTCGTCACGCGCCCCGAGGAGGCCCCCGACGAGCCCGAGACCGTCACGGTCAGCTTCGACCGCGGCGTGCCGGTCGCGCTGGGCGGCGAGCGCATGGGGCTGGTTGAGCTGCTGGAAGCGGCCGCCGAGATCGCCGCGCGCCACGGCGTGGGCATCGTCGATCACATCGAGGATCGCATCGTCGGGTTGAAGGTCCGCGACATCTACGAGACGCCCGCCGCCGCGCTGCTGCTGCCCGCCCACCGCGAGCTCGAGCGGCTCATCGGCACGATCCACCAGAACCAGTTCAAGGGCCAGCTCGACCGCCAGTGGGCGTATCTCGTCTACGCCGGCCTCTGGTGGGAGCCGCTGCGCGGCGACCTCGACGCCTACATGGACTCCGTCAACGAGCGCGTTACCGGCACGATCGGACTGAAGCTCTACAAGGGCCACGCGCGTGTCGTCACACGCGAATCCCCCAATGCCGTCTATGACGCCGCGCTCGCGTCCTTCGCGCAGTCCGGCGGGCTGTTCTCGCAGACCGCTTCGCCCGGGTTCATCGAGCTGTGGTCGTTGCAGTCGCGCATGGCGTGGCGGCTGCGCAACGAGTAGCGCTCCGGGGCGGCGAGGGCGTCCGGCGACGCCCATACGCTGGATGGGTGATCGCGGAGGGAGACGACGAGGTGCCGCGCCGCGAGCGGCGCTCGCAGGAGGTCGGACGCGACGTACTCGCTGAGCGCCGCGCCCGTCGCGCCGGTACGGGCGGAGGCGGTCCCGAGGAAGCCGCGCAGCGCAGGCGCGCAGAGATAGCCGAGGCCACCGTTCAAGCGCTCGAGCGCCAGGTCGCCGAGCTGCGCCGCCGCCACGCCGATGCCGAGCGCGAGAGCGAGCGCGCCGTCGAGCAGCTCGCCGACCGCGAGCACGAGCTGCGGCGCGCCAAGCAGCGCGAATACGCCGAGCAGCAGCAGCGCGTCGAGGCCGAGGAGAACATGACGCGCCTACGTCGCCGCCACCGCGCCGAGCTCGAGCGCCTGCAACGACGCGTCCAGGACGCCCGCGCCGCGATGCAAGCCACCGGTGAGCGCGCCGAGGAGCTGCGCGTGCGAGCCGAGGAAGGACGCGCCCAGGCCCAGCGGCGCTGCGCGCGCGCCGAGCGCGACCGCGCGAGCGCCGAAGATCAGCGTGCAGCGCTCGCCGAGCGCCTCGACGCAGTTGGTGAGAGCTGCGCTCGCATGCGCGAGGGCATGCTCGTGCTCGAACGCGCCACCACCTCGCTGAGGGATCAGGTCGCCGGCGAACGCAGCGACGCACAGGCGCGCATTGAAGATCTCGAACGTGAGCGCGCCGCGGCCAAACGCAGAATTCGCGAGCTCGAAGGAACGTCGCGAGGCGCGCGCGAGCCACTCCCGGACGTCTCCCAGCAGGAGCGTCGGGAGGAGATGGCCAAGGCGCTCGCGGCCGCCGTCGAGCGTCTGCGCGCGAGGGTCGAGGAGCCCGCGCCGGATCACGAGGACATGTCAATGCCGAAGTCCGAGACGCGCGCTGTGCAGGTGTCGCGTCCCCACAAGCACAGCATGTCGCTGATCGGACGTTTGAAAGCAGCTCGCAAGCACCGGGCTCGGGGTCGTTAGGCCGCCGCCGCGGCGCCTAAGATCGAACACGGTGAGTACCCCGGCCTGCGCCCATCTGCACGTCCACTCCGAGTACTCGCTACTCGACGGTGCGTGCAAGATCGAGGCGCTCGCGGAGCGCGCCGCACAGTTCGGGCAGCCCGCCCTGGGACTGACCGATCACGGGGTCATGAACGGCGCGGTCGAGCTCTACAAGGCCTGCGCCAAGCACGGCATCAACCCGATCGTCGGTTGCGAGGTGTATCTCGCCGGCGAGCGCATCCCACCCGGCGGTCACGACCGCAACGCCACGGGTGCGGGCAAGGTCGAGCGCAACCATCTCACGCTGCTCGCCGCCGACGACGTCGGCTACCGCAACCTCGTCAAGCTCTCCTCGGCGGGTTTCCTCGAAGGCCTGCAGCGCGGCAAGCCGACGGTCGACATCGAGCGCCTCGCGACGCACTCCCAGGGTGTGATCGCGCTGACCGGCTGCCTGGCCTCGCGCTTCTGCCAGCGCCTGGGCGAAGACCGCCCGCAGGACGCCCGTGCGCACGCCGAGGAGCTGCGCCAGATCTACGGCTCCGAGAACGTCTACTTCGAGGTCCAGAAGAACGGCATCGCCCTGCAGGACAAGTGCAACGAGGGCATCGTGCGCATCGCCCGCGAACTCGGCGGGAACCTCGTCGGCACCGGTGACGTCCACTATCTGCGCCGCGAGGACTACGACCACCACACAGCGCTGCTGTGCGTGCAAACCAAGAGCACGCTCGAAGCGCCGAAGATGACGTTCGACACGAACGAGTTCTACCTGCGCGACAGCGCCGAGATGGCCGCGGCGTTTGCGGAGTGGCCCCAAGCGCTGGCGTCCACGCTGGAGATCGCCGAGCGCTGCTCTGTCGAGATCGAGCTCGGCAAGCAGCTGATCCCGAGCTTCCCAACACCGGAGGGTGTGGACGAGCGCGAGTACCTGCGCGCGCGTGTCGAAGAGGGGTTGCGCGCGCGCTACGGCGACCCGCCGCCCGCGGAGGCGATGGAGCGCATCGAGATGGAGCTCGGCGTGATCGACCGCATGGGCTTCAACGCGTACTTCCTGATCGTCTGGGACTTCGTCAAGTACGCCAAGGAGAACGGCATCGCGGTCGGTCCCGGCCGCGGTTCGGCGGCGGGCTCGATCGTGGCGTACTGCCTGCAGATCACCGACGTCGACCCGCTGCGCTACGAGCTCCTGTTCGAGCGCTTCCTGAACCCCGAGCGCGTCTCGATGCCGGATATCGACATCGACTTCTCCGTGCGCGGACGCGAGCGCGTGATGCGCTACGTGACCGAGAAGTACGGGCGCGAGTCGGTCGCGCAGATCGTGACGTTCGGCAAGATGTTCCCGCGCGCCGCCACCCGCGACGCAGCGCGCGTGCTGGGCTACGACTACGGGACCGGCGACCGCCTCGCGAAGCTGATACCGGATCCGATCATGGGACGCGCGCCGTCCTTCGAGGACTGCCTGAAGGCCGGAGAACCGCTGCGCAAGGTCTACGACGAGGAGCCCGTCGCCAAGCGCATTCTCGATGTCGCCAAGGGGCTTGAGGGGATCGTGCGCAACTCCTCGATCCACGCCGCCGCCGTCGTGATCGCCGATCGCCCGCTGACCGACATCGTGCCGCTGCAGCTCGCCGATGCCGGCACAAGCGTCGACGGCGAACGCAACTACCGCACCGTGACGCAGTTCTCGATGAAGCCGATCGAGGAGATCGGCCTGCTGAAGATGGATTTTCTCGGGCTGCGCAACCTCGACGTGATCGAGGACGCGCTGGACATCATCGAGCGCTCTGCCGGTCAGCGCCCCGATATGACCAACTTGCCGCTCGACGACTCACGCACATACGAGATGCTCGCCCGCGGCGACTCGATCGGCGTGTTCCAGTTCGAGTCCGAGGGGATGCGCGAGGCGCTCAAGAAGGTGCGCCCCGACGAGTTCAACGACCTCGTCGCGCTCAACGCGCTCTACCGGCCGGGCGCGATGGACCAGATCCCGGTGTACGCAAAGGGCAAGCACAGACCCGAGACGATCTCCTACCCCGACGAGCGTCTGCGCCTGATCCTGCAGTCCTCCAACGGCGTGATTCTCTACCAGGAGCAGGCGATGCAGATCTCCAAGGAGCTCGCCGGCTTCTCGGGCGCCAAGGCCGACGATCTGCGCAAGGCGATCGGCAAGAAGAACCGCCAGGCGATGGCCGCGCTGAAGCCCGAGTTCGTCGAGGGCTGCCGTGCCTCGGGCACCAAGTCCGAGGTGATCGAGTTCCTGTGGCAGACCAACGAAAAGTCCGCCGACTACTCGTTCAACAAGTCCCACGCCGCGTGCTACGGCCTGATCGCCTACCGCACGGCGTGGCTGAAGGCCAACTACCCCGCCGAGTACATGGCGGCGCTGATCTCCTCGGTGATGTCCACCAAGGACAAGGTGCCGTTCTTCGTCGCGCGCTGCGAGGAGATGGGGATCGAGATCCTGCCGCCCGATGTCAATCTCTCCGACCACGAGTTCACCGTCGTCGAAGGCAACATCCGCTTTGGCCTCGACGCCGTCAAGGGCGTCGGCTATCAGGCAGTCGAGGCGATCAAGCGCGCCCGCGGGGATGGAGGTCCCACCCAACCCACCCCGGGTGGGCGTCCATTCACATCGCTATGGGATTTCTGCGAGCGCGTCGACAACCGCACGGTCAACAAGAAGGCGATCGAGGCGCTCATCAAGTGCGGCGCGCTCGGTTCCACCGGCGACTCCCGCAAGGGGATGCTCGCGGTGCTCGAGCAGGCCCAGGCCGCCGGGCAGAAGACCCAGCAGGACGCGCAGATCGGCCAGGGCTCGATCTTTGACCTCGACGGGGGTGGCGGTGACGTTGGCGGAGCGCCCGCGTCTGTAGGAGGTGCTGCCGACCCCAACCGGCCGGGTGCGAGCCTGCTGGGAGGAGCCTGGAAGCTCGACCACCCGCCGATTGCATCCGAGGAGTTCGAGCAGGCCGAGTTGCTGGCGGTTGAGAAGGAGGCGATCGGACTATTCATCTCCGCGCACCCCCTCAAGCCGGTGCGCGAGGCGCTGCGCGTGCGCACCGACTGCCCGCTGGCGGCGCTCGCGGAGCGGCGCGACAAGGATTGGGTGACCGTTGGCGGGATCGTCACCGAGGCCAAGCGGATCAAAACGCGCAACGGCGATCACATGATGTTCGCCACGCTCGATGACCTCGAGGGATCGGTCGAGATGCTCATCTTTGGAAAGGCCCTCGCCGAGCACGAGGCGGTGCTGGCGGTCGACCGCGTCGTCGTCGTGCGTGGTCGTGTGGACCACAAGGAAGCCGGCAAGACCTGTCTGGTCGTGCAGTCCGCCGAGGCGTTCGAGCCGACCGATGAGGAGCTCCAGCGCGCCGAGCGGCAGGCCGCCGAGCGGGCGGCCGAAGCGCAAGCCAAGCCGGTGCGCCTACGCGTCGACGCGACGCGCCTGCCGGCAAGCGTGATCGAGGAGCTCAAGCACGTCCTTGGCAACTTCCCCGGCCCCGCCGAGGTCGTGCTCGAGATGGACACCACCGCCGGTTTGCGCCACCTACGTCTCGGCGACGCTTATCGCGTGCAACCGACCTCGACGCTACGTGCTGAGCTGGAGCAGGTCCTGGCTCCCGCCTGCCTCGCCGTCGCCTGACAGCGGCCCGCTCCGTCAGCGACCCTTGCGCGCCTTCAGCCCGCGCTCGCGTAACGCCATCGCCAACTCGACTTCCGCGCGCGGGGGGCCTTCACGGTGCTCCCCGGGGGTCTCGAGGATGCAGGGCAATTTCTGCAGGCCCGGAGCGGAGAGAAACGCGCTCGCGCCCTGCTCGCCGAGCTCGCCCTCGCCGATATTGGCGTGGCGGTCGCGATTGGAGCCCAGCGGAGTCTGGGAGTCGTTGAGGTGCAGCGAGCGAATCCTCCCGCGGCCGAGCTCGCGCTTGGCTTCGCGCAACACCGAGTCCATTCCGGCGGCGGTCCGGATGTCGTAGCCAGATGCCAGCAGGTGGCAGGAGTCCAGACACACGCCGAGACGCTCATCGCCTGAGGATCCCGAGCCGGCGGCCGCGAGCAGCGCGGAGAGCTCCTGGAAGGAGCGCCCAAGCGTTCCGCCGGCTCCGGCGGTGTTCTCGAGGTGCAGCTCGCAGCCCTCGCTTTCGGCCAGCGCCTCGCCGATCGTGGCGCCGGCGCGCGCGATCGCCTCGCCGACGTGCCCTGTCTTGGCCGAGCCGGGGTGCAGGATGACCGCGGCCGCCCCGATGCGCGCGCCGGTGCGCAGCGAGTGCGTCAGCGAGGTCAACGATTTGGCGCGAATGTCAGAGTCGTCGCTGGCGCAGTTGAGCAGGTAGACGGCGTGGATCACGACCGCATCGATCGGGCTCCCCGCAAGGGCCTCGCGGAACGCCTCGACGGCGTCCTCGGCATAGACCGTCGGACGCCACATGCGCGGCGACTGGTTGAAGATCTGGATCGCGCGGCAGCCGCGCTCGACACCCCGCTCGACCGCTTTGGGGAGACCGCCGGCCGGCGAGACGTGCGCTCCGATTAGCATCCCCGCGGATCCTATGCGCGTTCGCTTCGCACCATCGCCGACAGGCGCCCTTCACATCGGGGGGGCGCGCACGGCACTGTTCAACTGGTTGCTTGCGCGCGGCTCCGGCGGGACGCTGGTATTGCGCATCGAGGACACCGACCGCGAGCGCTCCACGCCGGAGAACGTGCAGCAGATCATCGACTCGCTGCAGTGGTTGGAGCTCGATTGGGACGAGGGGCCGATCATGCAGACCGAGCGCGCTGCGCGCCACCAGGAGGCGCTCGCGCAACTCTTGGAGAGCGGCCACGCCTACCGCACGCAGGCCACCGGCGAGGACGTCAAGGCCTACAAGGAGCGCCACGGCGCCGAGCGCGGCTTCCGCGGAGAGCCGGAGGCAGCGGGCGCCGTGCGCCTGCGCGTGCCCGACGAGGGCGCCACGGTCGTGCACGATGCGATCCGCGGCGACACGCGCTTCGAGCATGTCCACCTCGACGACCCCGTGATCGCACGCTCCGATGGTTCGGTGCTCTACAACTTCGCGGTCGCGATCGACGACCTCGACGCCGGCATCACGCATGTCGTGCGCGGCGAGGATCATCTGTCGAACACACCCAAGCAGCTCCTGGTATTGGAGGCGTTGGATACGCCGCAGCCGCTTTATGCGCACCTCCCGCTGCTGCACGGCCCCGACGGCAAGAAGCTCTCAAAGCGCCACGGCGCGGCCTCCGTAGGCGAGCTGCGCGAGGCCGGCTACCTGCCGGCGGCGGTGCGCAACTACCTCGCCCTGCTCGGCTGGGGCTCCGGCGACGACACCACCGTTATGAGCACCGAAGAGCTCGCGCGGCGCTTCGCGCTGGAGCGCGTAAGCCGCAACCCCGCGCAGTTCGACGAGGCGAAGCTGCGCTGGATGAACGGGCTCTACATCCGCGAGCTCCCGGCGCAGGAGCTCGCGCTGCGCATCGGCGAGTACCTCGCCGGCGATGGTCCGGCCGGGGCACGCGAGCTCGACCCCGACACGCTGCGCCGCGCGGCGGCGATCTCCCAGGAGAAGATGCAGGTGCTCGCGGAATTCTGGCCGCTGGTGGCCTTCGTCTTCGAGCGTCCCCGCGAGCTCGACCCCAAGGCGCGCGGGCGCTGGCTGGATGAGCGCGGCAGGCACGCGCTGGCGCGGGCACGGGCGGCGCTCGCACAGACCCCAAGCTTCGATGAAGACGGCATCGAGCGAGCGCTGGGGGAGGTGCAGGAGAGCCTCGCGGCCAAGCCGCGCGAGATCTATCAGCCGCTGCGCGTCGCGCTCACCGGTGGCACGATTTCCCCAGGCATCTTCGAGAGCGTCGCGCTGCTCGGCCGCGAGGAGACGCTCAGCCGAATCGACGCGGCGCTCGCGTCCTAGCCGAAAATGCGGCCAATCGCCTCAACCGTTCGTCCATAGCTGCCGATAGGAGCCTCGACCAAGGCGCTCAAAGGATTGGGCGATCTGCGACTCCACAAGGTTGGTGGCCGAGAGCGATGCAGAGCACTGTGACCAAGCGACGCCCCAGGGCCATTGAACGGCCAGCTGAGGCGGGCACGACGGCGCGAGCCGCAGCGAGGGCCCAGCAGCCGGGGGGCACGCGGCACCAGAACGAGGGCCACGGGCGGCGCCTGACGCAGGCCTTCGAAGCGCTCGAGGCCTATCCCGCGCTGGCCGAGTCGCGCAAGCGGCTGCTGTCGGTGATGTCAAAGGACCACGTCGCGACAGCCGACGTCGTCACCGCGGTGGAGTCTGACGTCGCGCTCGTGACGGCGATCCTGCGACTCGCAAACCAGGCGCAGGGGGCGCGTGGGCGCGTGGACACCGTCGTGGGCGCCGTCGAGATGCTCTCCCCGCAGGCCATGCAGGCGCTCGCCGGGCGTGTGCGGACGTTTGATTTCTTTGAACGAGCCACTGTCTGGGATGCGGCGCCGGAGCGCTTCCGGCTGCACGCGCTGGCGACCCAGAACGCGGCCGATCAGCTTGCCGCGGAGGTCGGGTACGAGCATCGCGATCGCCTGACCGTGACGAGCCTGCTGCACGACATCGGCAAGCTCGTGCTGCTGCACGCCTACCCGGGCTACCCCGCGCAGGTCCACCAGGGCGCGCAGACCCCCGAGGAGCGCATTCATCAGGAGCGCCGCGAGCTCGGCGTCGATCACGCGCTCGTCGGCGGCGTCCTGGCACGCCGCTGGGGTCTGCCGGTGTCGATCGCGACGGTGATCGAACGCCACCACAGCTCAGACGCGGTGGGGGAGGCGGCGTTCGTGCGCCTCGCCGACATGCTCGCGCACTACGCGCAGGGCGCCGCGGTGTCGCCCTCGGAGATGCTCCAGTGCGCGCGCACGATCGGCCTCGGTCCCGAAGAGTTGCGGCGGGTGATGTACGAACTGCCGAACCCCACGAGCCAGCGCCAGCGTCACGTCGACCCGTGTCCGCTCTCCGGGCGCGAGCTCGGTGTCTTGCAGCGCCTCGCCGAGGGCAAGGTCTACAAGCAGATCGCGCACGAGCTGACGCTCTCGACGAGCACCGTGCGCACGCACCTGCACAACATCTACGGCAAGCTCGGCGCAGTCGACCGCGCTCAGGCCGTGCTGATCGCCACGGAGCGGGGCTGGCTGTAGGTCGCTCGCGGGGACCCCGCCGCGCGGGCGCGCGCATACGCGCACGCGCGCGGCGGGCCCTTTTCCGTAGCATCGCGAGGGTGAGCGCGCGATGATCTCGATCACGAGCAAGTCTCCCTACGCCCTGGCGGCCCTGGCGGAGCTGGGACGCAGTGGCGGCGTTGAGCCGGTTCCGATCGGCGAGCTCGCGCGCCGGCGCGAGGTACCAGTTCAGTTTCTCGAGCAGCTTTTCGCGACGCTGCGCCGCGCGGGTGTCCTCAGCTCCCAGCGCGGCGTCAAGGGCGGCTACCGCTTTGCCCGCGAGCCCGCGACGGTCAGTGTGCTGGAGATCGTCGAGCTGCTCGACGGGCCGCTCGGGCGCGACTCCAGCGGAGTCTTCGCGGATGCCGCAGCGGCTGCGCGCAAGGTCCTCGAGGATACGAGTATCGCCGACGTCATCGAGCGCGAGTCGCGCGAGGCGGGCGCGAGCATGTATTACATCTAGCCGGTCGCGTGGTCGAGGATGTTCAGCTTGGCGCCAAGATCGACCGCTAAATGGAGCGCTTCCATCCAGTCGTACTTCTAGATTTCCAAAATCCTCCGTATAGTCACGACATCCTAAGCGGAGGAGGCCCGCATGAGCATGAGACCGTCATTCAAATCCACCCTTCCATCAGTCGTGATTGTCGTGCTGATCGCGACGTGGCTGACCACATCGGCCATTGCGCAACAGCTACCCACTGGCTCCCCGAGCCACCCCACCACGACTAGTCCGAGTCCGACGGGGCCCTTTGCACAGTTTCGTGAGTGCCCCCTGACGACGCCCAACGTGTACGACTGCTTGGTTGGCGCGGTGAGTGGCGGCCAGCTGACGTTCGGCAAGATCACGGTGCCGATCGACCATACGTTCACGTTGCAGGGCGGCCTGGCGCGCGAGCCGGAAACGGAAACAGAAACGCTGGTGCCCGCGGTGGACGGCAACACGCTGTCGCCGACACCGCTCGAAGTACCCGGCGGCCTGCTCCACATGCTCGGCTTCCACAGCTCCAACGTGCCACTGCGAGGCCCGCTCGCGCGATGGTCGAGGGCGCTCAACGGAGTCACTGCGACGCTCGAACTGGTGGGCACGGTGCAGGTGAGCATTCTCAACCTGCTGTTTGAAGAAGGACCCTTGCTGGTGTTGCCGGCGCGGCTCAGGTTCCGCAACCCGCTGCTCGGCAGCCAGTGCTACATCGGATCCGCGGCTGAACCGGTGACGCTGTCACTCACCGTCGGGACCACCAATCCCCCGCCGCCCAATCAACCGATCAAGGGGACCGTTGGGCAGCTGGAATTCGAACAGGAAGGCTCGATCCTGACGCTCGCCGGGAGTGCGCTCGTCAACAACGAATTCGCCGCTCCCAAGGTACATGGATGCGGGCTGTTCGGCCAACTCGACGGTCCGCTCAACCACGGCATCGGCTTGCCTTCGCCGGCCGGCAGCAACACAGCGATCGTCGACACCAACGTCACGCTCGCGGCCGCGGCAGCGGTGCTCAAAAGCGAGCAGTAGCCCTCGCTTGGCGGTGGACCGCCTGCCCCGGACGTTCCCGGGGCAGGCGGCTGCGCCGACGCATCGCATCTCGCCGCGCCCAATCGCTAGAATTCCAGCCGGTGAATGTGACTCCGCGTCAGCGGCGCGCCCTGGAGGAGATCTGCGACGCGTTCTGTCCCGCGGGCGACGGTCTGCTGAGCGCGAGTGAGTTGGGCGTCCCGGAGGCGATGCTCGCGGCGGTCGCGCGCAACCCGCGCGAGTCCGAGCGCAGGCAGTTGTTGACGCTGCTCTCACTGTGGGACACGCCGGCGCTCGGAGCGCTGGGCGGCGTGGGGTTCAAGCGCTTCGGCGCGCTGGGGCGTGCGGAGCGCGAGCAGGTGCTGCTGGCGTGGGGCGACTCACGGCTGGTCCAGCGGCGGGCCGTGTTCCAAGCGCTGCGCAAAGGCGTGCTGCTCTTCTACTACATGCTCTCGGCGCCCGGCGGTGCGCGCAACCCGGCGTGGGACGCGATCGGCTACGACGGTCCGCTGGGCCTGCTGGAGGGGGCGCCACCGCGAGCGCTCACGACGACACCGGTCGATCGCCCGACGCGCTTGGAGTGCGACGTCGTGATCGTCGGCTCCGGAGCGGGTGGGGGCGCTGCGGCGGGCGTGCTTTCGGCGGCTGGTCTCGATGTGATCGTGATCGAGACCGGCGACTACTACGACGACGAGGACTTCGACGGCAGCGAGCTGGGGGCGATCACGCGCTACTACATGGCGGCGCCGGCGGCGACGCACGATCAGAGCGTCGCGCTGCTGGCGGGCTCGTGTTTGGGCGGCGGGACGGTCGTGAACTACTCGACGTCGTTTCGCACCCCGGATGACGTGCGCGAGGAGTGGGCGGGACATGGCGTGCCGGCGTTCGCGACGAGCGAGTACGCCGACAGCCTCGATGCCGTCGATCAACGGTTGGGGGTAAACCAGGAGCACAACGAACCATCGACGCGCGAGCACAAGTTGCAGGAGGCGTGCGTGAAGCTGGGCTGGCACATCGACGCGATGCCGCGCAACGTGCGCCGGTGCGCGCAGGGCAAGGAGTGCGGGTACTGCGGCCTTGGCTGCCGGGTGGGCGCCAAGCAGTCGGTCGTCAAGACGTGGCTGGCGGACGCGAACGCGGCGGGCGCGCGTCTGGTGGTGCGCACGAAGGTCGACCGTGTGATCGTCGAGGGCGGCGCGGCGCGCGGGATCGAGGCCCGGACGGTGGAGGGGCACGCGTTGACCGTGAAAGCGCGCGCGGTGATCGCGGCGTGCGGCGCGATTCATACGCCGGCGCTGCTCAAGCGCTCGGGACTCGGGAACCCGAACATCGGCAGGAATCTGAAGCTGCACCCGGCGACCCCCGTGTTTGGCGTGTTCGACGAGGAGCTCAAGCCGTGGGAGGGGGTGATGCAGGCGCTGTATTCCGATCAGTTCCGTGACCTGCACGACGGCTACGGTTTCAAGTACGAGACGGCCGCCGAGCATCCGCACCTGTTCATCGGTTTTGCGCCGTGGCGCGGCGCCGGCGAGCACTTC
>DASXOX010000095.1:0-36875 GCA_036493975.1 Solirubrobacteraceae bacterium | reverse complement strand
AGGTGGGAAGCGTCGCCTTCGCCCACCCGCGGACGTCGTTGAGCAGGATCGCGAGCGTCGCGTAGGGCTCGCCGAACAGCTCGCCGATCTCGCGCTTCATGCGCTTGGCGAGCGCCGGCGAGGCGCCCGCCGTGGAGATCGCGATCGCCAATGCGCCGGTGCGCACGATCGCGGGCAGGATGAAGTTGCACAGCGGGGGCACGTCGACGACGTTGACGAGCATCGCGCGGCGCTCCGCGTCCTCCCAGACGCGGATGTTGACCTCGGTGTCGTCGGTCGCGGCGATCGCCATGAACACTCCCTCGAGATCTTTGGGCCCCGCGTACTCGCGCTGCTCCCAGCGGATCGAGCCCTCCTGTGCGAGCGCCGCAAGCGCGGCGTGGGCGCGCGGCGCGATCAGCGTGACCTCGCCGTCGCAAGCGAGCATCCCCTCGATCTTCTCCAGCCCGATCTCGCCCCCGCCCACAACCACACAGCGCCGGCCCTTCAGTTTCAGGCACGCGATGTAGAAGGGGGTGTCGAGCATCCCCTGAACGCACGACTGGTCGCAGATTCCTCTGCGCAGTTGGCACACGCACTCCTTGCCAGCGTAGGCCTGGGCGGGCATGCCCAATAGGTTAGGGGGTAGTTCGCGATCGCCTGCGCGAGCGGCGCGGTGCGCGCGTGCGGGCGCTCGCGCGGGCAAGCGAGCCGACCCCTTGGCGCCAAGCACGCTCGCGATCGGAGTCGCGCGAGGAGCGCAGCCGCGCGACCGCGTGCGCGGCGCTCTCCATCAGCTCGTCGTAGGGTGCCCACCACAGTCCGCGCACGCCCGGTGGGTCGGACGTGATCAGCTTCTCCTGCGCGCAGCCGCGCAGCCCCGTCTGGCCGAGCGTGCGCCCCAAGCCGCCTCCCGCGGCGGCGCCCCATGGCCCGCGCGAGACAGTCGGCGACGGAAGGTGGTCGTTGAGTGACACCACGCCCGCGCGCAGCTCGCGCGCGATGCGCTGTCCTCGCGGGCGATCGGCGGTCCACACCGATGCCCCCAAGCTGTAATCGCAGTCGTTGGCCAGCTCCAGCGCGTGGTCGGTGTCACGTACCTTCATCACTGCCACCACGGGCGCGTTCAGCGGCTCGCGCATCACGCGCATCTCGTGCGTCACCTCGCTCAACACCGCCGGGGCGTAGAAGGGGGCGTCGGGAGCGCACCCCTCCGGCGCCTGCTCCAGCGGGCCGCCGCAAAGTAGCCGCGCGCCCTGTGCGACGGCCTCCTCGACGAGCTCTCTGACGTGCTCCGAGCGCCGCCGTGATGCCAGCGGCCCGACCTGCACGCCCGCGCGCTGTGGGTCGCCGACCCGCAGCGCCCGCGCCCCCGCGACGAGACGCGCGAGGAAGCGCTCGTAGATCTCCGGCTCGACGTAGATCCGCTCGATCGAGCCCCGCGCCTGGCCGGCCGCGGCATAGCCCGCCCACAGCGCCCCGCTCGCCGCGCGCGCGACGTGAGCGTCGGAGAGCACGAGCATCGCGTCCTTGCCGCCCAACTCGACCGTGACCTCCTTGTCCTGGGAGACGCACGCACGCGCCACCGCGCGCCCGATTCCGGGGGAGCCGGTGAATAGCAGCTTGTCGACCGGCGCGCGCGCCAGCGCGACCCCGACCTGAGTGCCGCCGTGGGCGATCCGCACAAGACCCTCGGGCAGCCCGGCGCGGGCCAGCACGCGCACGATCCGCTCTCCCGCTAGCGCCGCGCGGCGAGCCGGCTTGAACGTCACCGCGTTGCCCGCCAGCAGCGCTCCCGCGATCTGTCCCAGCGGCTGCGCGAACGGCGCGCTGCCGGCGCCGATCACGCCGATCACGCCATAGGGCTCGTATGCTACTCGCGCGCGCTTGGTGAGCGACATCGAGCGGTGCACGCCCACGCGCCGCGAGCCCAGCACCCGGGCGCCCTCCTCTGCGATCCAGACCAATGCGTCGATTGCCGGCAGCAGCTCCATGCTCGCGATCTCCGCTCGTGGGCGCCCCTGCTCGTGGACGAGCACGTCGAGCAGCTCGTCGAACTCGTCGATCACCGCCTGCGCGACGCGGCGCATGTAGCGCGCGCGGTCCTGCACGCGCAGCAGCGCCCACAGCGGTTGGACCTTGCGCGCTGCCTCCACGACACGCTCGACGTCGGTGGGGGCCGTCGCGGCCACGCTGCCCAGCGGTGCGCCCGTGGCGGGGTTGCGCGCGTGCAGCTCCGCTGGCGTGTCGGCCCGCGCGGCGGTCTCAGGGGGCGTGACGGTCACAGCGTTCGATTATGGCTCGCGCTGCGGTTGTCGCAAGTCGGCTGGCTTCCGACGGCTGCCTTTCCGCGAAGAGTCGGCGCTTGCTAGTGACATCGTGGTATTCCTTGTGAGGAACCTGCGCTGCGGCCTCTAAGGCGCCGTGGCGGAGGCGCAACGAGCGAGGAAGGGGTCGCAAAGACAGTCAGACGACGACAGTTTACATATCGACGCCTGTACGCACGCGCGTCATGGGTGCGACAGGGTGTCGAGCGCCCACGCCTCTGCGAGCCGGAGGCGATAAAGACGCGAAAGGAGATCACGGCATGTCCAAGAAGCTGATTATGTCAGTCTGCACCGGTGTGCTTGCGCTGAGCGCGTTTGCGTTGGCGTCGAGTGCCTCGGCACAGTGGAGGGTTGGTGGCACAAACCTCACTGGGACGGCAAAAATGGTGAAAAAAGTCATAATCCATCACAAGGCCGAATTCGCCGCTGCAGGTGTAACCATAACTTGCGTAGGGAATCTCGAGGAAGTTTCTTCTCAGATCGAAGCCGGGGATAAAGCTAGCGCACAGAGTCTGGTCTTCACTGGATGTTCAGCTAGCGAAAAATGCACGGTAACCGAAACTCTTGGGACTGTTCCTGTCGAAGCGACGGCGGCGTTAGGTGTAGCACCGGCGGTCAATGTTACGGTAAAGCCAAAAACCAAAACTACATTTGCGACGATCAAATTTGAAGGAAGTGAATGCGCGCTGCTAGGGACCCAAACTGTGACCGGAACGGCCAAAGTCTTAGCGCCGACGGGCCAGACTGAAAAAGAAGTGCAGTTGATGGAAGCAAATACCTCTGCGGCAAGTGGCGAATTGAAAGTCGGCAGTAGCGCCGCATTGCTAAGAGATTCTTCCTTATTAATTCTCGAAATCGGTCTAGCCTGGGGCTTCTTATAGCCAGTTGGTAGTAAGTATGAAGCATGGGAGGAGAAGCTCCGTCACCTGGCGTTTGAGCTAGGGGGATTGAGGGCGGCGGCCGTCCTGTCGCCTGGAAATTGCGGCAGGACGGCAATTTTATCGGCCGGGCAAATGCTGGTCAGTGCGGTGAAAGCCCGTTTATAGTCTCGTCGTCACGTCGCTCGATCTCCGCCGTCTCCACGTGATCCCAGGTCGGTCTCGCCGGTCCGTAGGCGTGCGCGTCGGATCTCCTCCAGGCGCCGTGCCAGCTCCCCCTCGGCGTCGTCGGGTGTGTAGAAGCGCGCACCCGCGACCTCCTCGGGTAGGAGCTCCTGCGGCCCAACGTGCCCTGGATGGCCATGGGGGTTGTCGTACCCGCCGACGTCCTGCCCCGGCCGCGGTCCCGAGCGCAGCCACCCCGGGACGGGCGCGGCGCCTTGCTCGCGTACGTGCCTGCTCGCGGCTCCGAGCGCACGGCCCGCCGCGTCGGACTTTGGCGCCAGCGACAAGTAGATCGCGGTCTGCGCAAGCGCGTAACGCGCCTCGGGCAGACCGACGTGCTCGACGGCTTGCGCCGCCGCGACCGCCACGCCAAGCGCGGCCGGGTCGGCGTTGCCGATGTCCTCAGAGGCCAGGATCACCATGCGCCGCACGATGAAGCGTGGGTCCTCGCCGCCCTCGAGCATCACCGCGAGGTAGTACAGCGAGGCATCGGGATCCGAGCCGCGCGTCGCCTTGATCCACGCCGAGATGTAGTCGTAGTGGCGATCCCCGCCGCGGTCGTAAAGCACCGCGCGGCGCTGCAGCGCGTCCTCCGCGCGCTCGATGCCCACGCGGGTCTCGTCCATCTCGGCAGCTGTCGAGAGCGCAAGCTCCAGTGCGTTGAGCGCCGCCCGCGCATCGCCTTCGGTGCGCGCCGCCAGGAAGTCCAGGGCGTCCGGCTCCACCTCGACGTGCGCCTCTAGCTCCGGTGAGGACAGCGCATGGCGCAGCACCTCGCCGACCTCCTCGGCGCTGAGCGCGCTGAGCGCGTAAACCCGCATTCGCGAGAGCAGAGCGCCGTTGACCTCGAATGCTGGGTTCTCGGTCGTCGCGCCGATCAGCGTCACGAGGCCCTCCTCGACCGCCGGCAACAGCGCGTCCTGCTGGGCCTTGTTGAAGCGGTGGATCTCGTCGAGGAAGAACACGGTGCGCTCGCCGCTTGTGGAGAGACGATGCGCGGCGCGCTCGAGTACAGCGCGGACCTCGGCGCGGCCGGCCTGCACCGCGCTGAGCTCTTCGAAGGCCATGCGCGCGTGCTCGGCGACCATCCGCGCCAGCGTCGTCTTGCCCGCGCCCGGAGGGCCGTAGAGGATCATCGAGTGCGGCTCACCCCGCTCGATCGCCGCGCGCAGCGCCGATGTGTCCCCCAGCAGGTGGCTCTGGCCGACGAACTCCGCCAGCGTGCGCGGACGCAGGCGCGCCGCCAGCGGGCGTCCGTCGAGGGGTGTTTCGCCGCCGGACCCCGCCGCGCGCGTGTGTGTACGCGCGCGCCCACGCGCGGCGGGGCCTTCCGGCGAGGGCTCACCACGCGGCACGTCGGGCTCGAACAGGGTGTCCATCTAAAGGTTTGGTCGGGAGGTTGCCGACTACAAGGTGTCGAACTTCAAAGCTCTGGTGGCACACATTAGGGCCACCCCCCGCTGATGACGACCGGCGCCGCCGACATCCTCGTACGCGAGCCCCTGCTCGCAGGACCTCCCTCGCCGACGCCCGGCGAGGCTGAGGGGGCCGCGCTCATTGCGCGCTCGCCCCGCGCGCTGCTGTGGCGACGCTTGCGTAGCGACCGCCTTGCGCTTGCTTCGCTGGTGTTCATCGCGGTCCTGGTGGTCGCCGCGATCGCCGCGCCGCTGATCGTCGACCTCGCCGGGGTGCCCGGTCCCACCGTGCAGAACGCCAACGCGACCGATGCGTTTGGGAGTCCGCTGGGCCCCAGCGCCGCGCATCCCTTCGGCGTCGACCAGCTCGGCCGCGACGTCTTCGCGCGCGTCGTTTATGGCACCCGCGTCTCGCTGGAGGTCGGGATCCTCGGGACCGCGATCGCGACGCTCATCGGCACCGTCGTGGGGCTGCTCGCGGGCTTTTACGGCGGCTGGCTCGACACGCTGCTCTCGCGCACGATCGACGTCGTTCTTTGCTTTCCGGTCTTGCTGCTCGGCCTTGGCCTCGGCGCGGCCTGCGGTGTGCACGGCTGCGTCAAAGGAGCCATCCAGCCGGGGTTGCCGACGATCATCGCGATCGTCGCGCTCGTCAACTGGACCTACATAGCGCGCATCGTCCGCGGCCGCGTGCTGTCGCTGCGCGAGCAGGAGTTCGTGCAGGCCGCGCGCTCGCTGGGGGCCTCCAACGCTCGCATCCTGCGTGTGGAGATCCTCCCCAACCTGCTCGCGCCGCTGATCGTCTACGCGAGCCTGCTGATTCCCCAAAACATTCTGCTCGAGGCGGCGCTGTCGTTCCTTGGCGTCGGCGTCCGCCCGCCAACCGCCAGCTGGGGCCAGATGTTGGCTCAGGCGACGCCAATCTTCAACACAGCCTGGTGGTACATGGCCTTCCCTGGTCTGGCCCTGTTGCTCACCGTGCTCGCGTTCAACCTGCTCGGGGACGGGCTGCAGGACGCACTCAATCCGCGACAAGCGCTCCGATAGGGAGGAGAGAAGCAACTATGAAGTCCACATCCATCCACGGCTCGGTGCGAGCCGCCGGGGCCATCGCCGCGCTGTCACTTGCGCTCGGTCTGGCTGCCTGCGGCTCGGGGAGCCAGACGGTAACCGTCGCGTTGAAGGCCGGCGAGTCGCCGGCCGGACAGCAGCTCTACAACAAGCATCGCGGCGGGGTCCTCACGGTCTACGACCACGAGGACTTCGAACACTTCGACACCGGCGAGTCCTATGCAGGTCAGGACTACACCGTTCTGTACGCGATCTCGCGACCCCTCTACTCCTATCCCCCAAACTCCGCGAACAAGCTCTCCCCCGACGTAGCCGCGGCCGCGCCGACGATCTCAGACGGTGGCAAGACGCTGAGTGTCAACATCAGGCCGCATATCTACTTCGGCCCGCCCGTCAACCGTGAAGTCACTTCCGCGGACGTGGCCTACGCGATCGAGCGCGGCGCGAACCCCAACGTCGCGTGCCCTTACTTCCAGTCGTACTTCGGTGACGTCGTCGGCGCAAAGAGCGCCAACGGCGGTCCGATCGCGGGGATCCAAACGCCGAGCAAGTACACGATCGCATTTCACTTGACTAAGCCGACGGCGTCGCTGCTGTACGGCGCGCTCAGCTTGCCGCTCTCCTCGGCCGTGCCCCCCGAGTTCGTGCGCCCGCTCGACGCGCACAGCCCCACGACGTATGGGACTGAATACCTCGTGGCCACCGGGCCCTACATGTTGAAGGCAAATAGCAAGGGGAAGTTTCTCGGGATCGGCTACGAGCCGGGTAAGTCGGCGACGCTTGTGCGCAACCCGTCGTGGAACCCGCACACCGACTTCCGGCCCGCCTATCTGGATCGCATCGAGATCAATATCGGCGGAGAACCGGCCGTGATCGGGCAGCAGGTCCTCAAGGGACAGGACGTCGTCCAGAACGACAACCCCGCGCAGTCGATCGTCAAGGAAGCCTACGAGCATTACCCCACGCAGATCACGTTCACCCCGGGCTCAGGTACTTACTACGCCTCGCTTAACAATGCGCACGGGCCTTTTAAGAACGTCAACCTGCGCAAGGCCGTGTGGGCTGCGCTCAACCGCGACGCCCTCGTCAAGGTGCGCGGCGGGTCGCTCACCGGGCAGCCCATGACCCACTTTCTCTACCCCGGCGTGTCCGGCTACGAACAGGCCGGCGGCGCCGCCGGCCCGCGGGTCGACTACAACGAACACCCCGAAGGGGACATGGCGATCGCCACCAAATATGTGAAGCTCGCCGGGTATCCCAGCGGGAAGTACACCGGGGGCGAGACCGTGCAAGTCGTCGGCGCTACCGGCGAACCCGAAGAAGGCATGGCTCAGATCACCAACCACGCCCTGGAGCAGCTCGGATTCAAGACCCACCTGAGCCTCGTTGACAAGTCGGCGATGTACGAAAAGTACTGCACGGTTCCCGCGCAGGAGATCGATGTCTGTCCCAACGCCGGCTGGGTCCGCGACTTCGCCGACCCGCAGACGGTGCTCTACGTGCCCTTCAACGGTCACGCGATTGAACCGGAAGGCAACTCCAACTGGAGCCAGGTCAACGATCCTCAGATCAACGCCGCGATGGAAAAAGCCGAACTGGTCGTCGGCGAACCCGCCCACGCGCAAGCCTGGGCCAAGATCGACGAAATGCTCGTACAGCAGGCGGTTGCTGCACCGGAGATCTTCGCGAACATCGCCGCGATCGAGGGTCACGGGGTCGTGGGCGTCAACCAGCTCTGGAACAGCGGCGCGTGGGATTACGACTTCACTTCGCTGAAGTGAGGCGGGCGGGGGGCAGGGCGCCGTGACCCGTTACATCCTGCGCCGCGTCCTGTGGGGCGGCGTGCTGCTGTTCGTCGTCTCGGCGCTCACCTTCGTGCTGTTCGACCTGCTGCCTTCGGGCGACCCCGCACGGCTGCGCGCGGGGCGCGGCGCCAGTCCGCAGGCCGTTGCACACATCCGCCACGAGCTGGGGCTCGACAAGCCGATCTATACGCAGTTCTACGACTACGTGAAGGGGATCGTGCTGCACTTCGACCTCGGCTACAGCTACTTCAGCCACGCCTCCGTGGAGAGCCTGATCGCCGACCGCCTGCCCGCCACGGTCTCGCTTGCCGCCGGCGCGATCCTGATCTGGCTGCTCGTCGGAGTCAGCGTGGGGATCGTCTCGGCGGTGCGCCGCCGCACGCTGCTGGACCGCTCGGCGATGGGGACCGCGCTGCTGTTCATCTCGGCTCCCGAATATTGGCTCGGGCTGCTCGCGCTGTTCCTGTTTGCCGCGGACATCGGCAAGATCCCGGTCTTTCCTGGCGCTGGCAGCTACGTCGCCCTGAGCGCCGACCCCGGCAAATGGCTGTCCTCGCTGGTCCTTCCGTGGCTTGTCCTCGCCGCTTCCTTCGCCGCGATCTACGCGCGTCTGCTGCGGGGCAGCTTGATCGAGGTGCTCGGCGAGGACTACATCCGCACCGCACGCGCCAAGGGCCTCTCGGAGCGGCGGGTGGTCATGCGCCATGGCGTGCGCGGGGCGATCACGCCGCTCATCACCGTGCTCGGTCTCGACGTCGGCACGCTGCTCGGTGGGGCCCTGCTGATCGAAGTCGTCTTTGACATCCCTGGCGTCGGGCGCCTGAACTACGACGCGATCACCCACGCCGACTTCCCGATCGTCCAGGGCACGATCCTGCTCGCGGCGCTGTTCATCGTCGTCGCGAACATCCTCGTCGACATCTCCTACGCCTACCTCGATCCGCGGGTGCGGTTGCGGTGACACCCGCGGACCCCACGCAGGATGGTCGATCGGCTGACGGTCCGGGCGCGCCCCTGCTGCGCGTCGAAGATCTGCGGGTCGAGATCCCCAGCGAGGAAGGGATCGTGCATGCCGTCGACGGGATCTCCTATGAGCTGGCGCGCGGTCGCACCCTGGCGATCGTCGGCGAGTCGGGCTCCGGCAAGACCGTCTCGGCGCTGGCATTGATGGGGCTGCTCGACAGGCAAGCGCGTGTCGCCGGCCGCGTCGAGCTCGACGGCGCCGAGCTGCTGGCGCTCGGGAAGGAGCGCATGCGGGCACTGCGCGGGAACGAGCTGGCGATGGTCTTCCAGGACCCGCTGTCGGCGCTGCACCCGCTGCACCGTGTGGGTTGGCAGATCGTGGAGGCGATCCGTGCGCACCGTGACGTCGCGAAGCCCGCCGCGCGCGCTCGCGCGAAGGAGCTGCTGGACCTCGTCGGCATCCCTGAGCCCGGGCGGCGGCTTGACTCCTACCCGCACGAGCTCTCTGGCGGCATGCGCCAGCGCGCAATGATCGCGATCGCGCTCGCCAACGAACCCAAGCTGTTGATCGCGGATGAGCCCACGACTGCGCTCGACGTGACCGTGCAGGCGCAAGTGCTGGCATTGCTGCGCCGGCTGCAGCGCGAGCTGGGCATGGCGATCGTGCTTGTCACGCACGATCTCGGGGTCGTCGCCGAGGTCGCCGATGACGTAGCCGTGATGTATGCCGGCCGGATCGTTGAGCGTGGCTCGGCGCAGCAGATCTTTTCCTCTCCGCGCCACCCCTACACGTGGGGATTGCTGCGCTGCACCCCGCGACTGGAGGGCGATTTGAGCGAGCTCGTGCCGATCGCGGGACGCCCCCCGAGCCTCGTGCGGCGACCGTCGGGCTGCCACTTTCATCCGCGCTGCCCTTACGCGCGCCCGGAGCACGCTCAGATCGATCCGGCGCTGGAGTCGCTCCCCGATGAGGCCGGCCACGCCGCGGCCTGCCTGCTTGACCCCGAGCTGCGCGCGCGGCTGTGGGAGAGCCTGCGTGCGGGCGAGTCGCCCGAGCAGGCACGCGCCGCGGCCGGTTTCGTGGGCGCGGCGCCCGTGAGTGGGACACATGTCTGAGCCGCTGCTACAAGTGCGCGGGCTGGTCAAGCAATTCCCGCTCGCCCACAGGGCGCTCGGCGCTCGCCGCTCAGGCTGGGTGCGCGCGGTCGACGGCATTGATTTCCAGCTGGCCGCCGGCGAGACACTCGGGCTCGTCGGCGAGACCGGCTGTGGCAAGAGCACGACGGCGCGCTTGATCATGCGTCTGCTCGAGCCCACCGCGGGTGAGATCCGCTTCGACGGAGATGACATCGCACACCTCGGCCGGCGCGCGCTGCGAGCGCGGCGCGGCAAGTTGCAGATGGTCTTCCAGGACCCCTACTCGTCGCTGAACCCCCGAAGGACGGTCGGGGCGATCCTCGCCGAGCCACTGCGGGTCCATGGTGTCGAGCCCGACCGCGCCGCGCGCCGCCGCCGCGTGCGCGAGCTGATGGAGACCGTTGGCCTGAGCCCCGAGCACTATGGCCGCTATCCGCATGAGTTCTCAGGCGGGCAGCGCCAACGGATCGGGATCGCGCGCGCGCTTGCGCTCGGCCCGCGCCTGTTGATCGCTGACGAGCCCGTCTCGGCGCTCGACGTCTCGATCCAGGCGCAGATCCTCAACCTGCTGCGTGAGCTGCAGCGCGATCTCGGCCTTGCGTTGCTGTTCATCTCCCACGACCTCTCCGTTGTGCGCTACATGTGCGAGCGCGTCGCGGTGATGCGCTCCGGCAAGATCGTGGAGACCGGTCCGACCGCCGAGCTCTACGGCGACCCCCGCGATGACTACACGCGCGAGCTGCTCGCCGCGATTCCCAGGATTCCCGACGATCGGCGTACGATCCCCGAGTGAGCACCGCCGGCCCGGCCGACGCGCAGACGCTGTTGCAGCGGCTGATCGCCTTCGACACCGTCAACCCGCCCGGGAACGAGCGGCCCGCGCAAGAGCACCTACGTGACGTCCTCGCCGCGGCTGGCTTCGAGTGCGAGCTGCTTGGCGCCGAGCCCGGACGGCCAAACCTGGTCGCCCGCCTGCGCTGCTCCTCGCCGCCGTCGGACGGCGAGCGCCATCCGACGCTGTGCTACCTCGGCCATGTCGACACCGTGCTCGCGGATCCCCAGGAGTGGCGGTACGGCCCGTGGTCAGGCGAGCTTGCCGAGGGCTGCATCTGGGGTCGCGGGGCGCTCGACATGAAGTCGCAGGTCGCCGCCGAGGTCGCCGCAGCCGCCCAGCTTGCGCACTCTGGCTGGCGCCCCATGCGCGGGGACCTGCTGATTGTGGCCGTCGTCGACGAGGAGACCGGCGGGGAGCTCGGGGCGGAATGGATCACGCGCAACCACCCCGAGAAGGTGCGCTGCGAGCTGCTCGTCAACGAGGGCGGCGGCGCCCACTTCGAATACGGCGGCCGGCGTATCTACGGCGTCTGCTGCGCCGAGAAGGGCGTGTTTCGCTTCACGCTTTCCACCGATGGAGTCGCCGGGCACGCCTCGATGCCGAGGATCGGCGAAAACGCCCTGCTGAAGATGGGGCCGCTGCTCTCGGGCCTCGCGGCACGCCAGCCCTCCTACGCGCTCACCGCCGAGCCCGAGGCGTTCCTGCGCGGGATCGGCGAGGACCCTGCTGACCTCGACGCGGCCGTCGCGAACATGCGCGCCGCCGACGAGCGCCTGGCGACGATGTTCGAGCCGATGTTCGGCGTCACGTTCACGCCTACCCGCATTCGCGCTTCGGAGAAGATCAACGTGATTCCCAGCCGCGCTGAGCTGAAAGTCGACTGCCGCGTTCCGCCGGGGCTCGGTGAACAGGAGGTGCTCCGCGCGATCGCCGAGGTGCTCGGCGACGGCGCCGCCGACGGGGTGGTGGGCGATGAGTCCAATATCGACCCCGCCGCGCGCGCGCGCGTACGCGCGGCGGGGTCGGTAAAGGAAACCGACAGCGACCTGCCCCCGTTCGGGGTCGAGTTCACCGAGCGCGTCGTCGGCAACCGCTCCCCGACGCAGTCGCCTTTGATGGACGCGATCGCGGGCTGGGTCTCCGAGCACGACCCCGGCGCGGAGGTCGTGCCGGTCGTGCTGCCGGGGTTCACCGACTCGCGCCACTTCCGCGCGGCGTTCCCCGAGTGCGTGGCCTACGGCTTTTTCCCCCACCGCCACCAGTCGCTGCTCGAGACGTCGCCGCTGGTCCACTCCGCCGACGAGCGCATCGATGTGCGCGACCTCGCGTTCGCCACGGAATTCTTCAAGGATCTGGCGCGTTCTGTCCTTGGGTAGTTGACGCTGCGGCAAAGGCGCATAATGTAAGGAGGATGGAGCCAAGGATGGCGAGATTCATTGTGGTGTACCGATGATCGAGGCGTCGATCTCCTCGTTCGTTGCGGAAATCCAGAACTGGGCCTATCAGTGGTCCAGCGTGTTGATGATCGTTTTCTTCGGCGCGCTGATCTACATGATGTGGCGCATGTTGAAGGTCATGCCGCGGGTCAAGCCGCAGCAGATCAAGCCTTCCTCAGATCAATCCGTCGGCTGGGACGAGATCGCCGGCGTCGACGAGGCCAAGGCCGAGCTGCAGGAGATCGTCGAGTTCCTGCGCGACCCCGGGCCGTTCCGCAAGCTCGGCGCGCAGGTGCCCAAGGGCATCCTCCTTCACGGGCCCCCGGGCACCGGCAAGACGCTGCTCGCGAAGGCCGTCGCCCACGAGTCCGGCGCGCAGTTTTTCGCGCAGTCCGCGGCCTCGTTTGTCGAGATGTTCGCCGGCCTCGGCGCGGCGCGCATCCGCAAGCTGTTCGCGATCGCCCGGGATCACGAGCCCGCGATCATCTTCATCGACGAGCTCGACGCCGTCGGCGGCCGCCGCGGAATGGACATCTCCGGGGAGAAGGACCAGACGCTCAACCAGCTGCTGGTCGAGATGGACGGCTTCGCCTCGCGTGGGCGGCTCGTCGTGATCGCGGCATCAAACCTGCTCGACAAGCTCGACCCCGCGCTGCTGCGCCCCGGCCGCTTCGACCGCCAGGTGTTCGTGGCCCCGCCCGACGTCAAGGGCCGCGAAGGGATCCTCGATGTGCACACCCGCGAGAAGCCCCTCGGCGACATCGACCTTTCCCTAATCGCGCAGCAGACCAGCGGCCTCACGGGCGCGGACCTCGCCAATATCTGCAACGAGGCCGCGATCTTTGCTGCGCGCCGCCACGCCGACAGCATCGACACCGTGGACTTCGACGGCGCCCTGGAGCGCGTCGTCGCCGGGGCGCAGTCGCACCGTGTCCTCAACGAGCACGAGAAGCGCGTCGTCGCCTTCCACGAGGCCGGGCACGCGCTCTGCGGCGAGCTGCTGCCGTCGGTGGATCGCGTGCACCGCATCTCGATCGTCCCGCGCGGGCGTGCGCTCGGCTACACGCTGAACCTGCCCGCTGAGGACCGCTACCTGAAGACCCGCGAGGAGCTGCTCGACTACATGACCGTGCTCCTCGGCGGTCGCGTCGCCGAGGAGATCGTGTTCGGCGCGATCACGACGGGCGCCTCCGACGACCTCAGGCGCGTCGCCGACATCTCGCACTCGATGATCCACGACTACGCGATGGGCAACGCCCACGTCGGACGCTCCCCCGAAGGCGGCGTGCGCCTGTCCGAGACGACGCTGCGGATCCGCGACGAGGAGCGCCAGGATCTGATCGAAGAGGCGCGCCGCGCGGCGCTGAAGCTGATCGTCGGCCACCGCCCACAGCTCGACGGGCTAGCCAACGAGCTGCTGGAGCACGAGGTGCTCGACCGCGACGCGATCGACCGCGTGATGGCCGGCACCCCGCGCCTGGAGCGCGCTCCCGGGGTGGGGCTGCGCGTCGCCGCCGCGACACCCTTGGAGGCCCCGGCTGCCGCGGCCGCGCCCGGCGCGTTGGCCCGACCGGCGGGCAGCGACCCAGGACGCATATAGACTCCCCGGGGTGTTTGATCGCATTGACCACGTCGGCATCGCCGTCGCCGAGATCGAGCCCGCTTTGGAGCTCTGGCGCGACACGATGCAGCTTGACGTCGCCCATCGCGAGGTCGTGGAGGAGCAGGGCGTCGAGGCCGTGCTGTTGAACGTCGGTGAGAACCACATCGAGCTGCTCGCGCCGCTCGGCGACGACACCCCCGTCGGGAAGTTCCTGGCCAAGCGCGGCCCGGGTATGCACCACCTGGCCTACCAGGTCGCTGACATCGACGCGACCCTGGCGGCGCTCGCTGAGGCCGGCCTGCCGCTGCTCGACAAGCAGGCGCGCGTCGGTATAGGAGGCAGCCGGGTCGCGTTCCTGGACCCCAAGGGCACTGGCCGCGTGCTGACCGAGATTGTCCAGCCGGTCGGGGACGGGCACTGATGTCCTCCTCGCGCCGTGTCAGCGTTGGCTTCCAAGGCGGCCAGGTGCTCGCGCTGCGCGTCAGCGACGAGCAGCTCGACGAGCTGTACAAGGCGCTCGGCGGCAGCGGCTGGCACGAGCTGCAAACCGAGGACGGTCCGGTGCGCCTCGACCTCGCGCAGGTCGTCTACGTGCGCTCCGAGGAAGACGACGCGCGCGTCGGTTTCGGCTAGGAAGGCCGCTGAGCTAAGGCATGCGGCGTCCTCCCCGGAGATGACGTTGGACGAGCAGATCCTGCGCTTCGCGCGCACCAAGGGACACGATCCGAGGACCGAGCGCGCGGTGGCGCGCTTCTCGCGCCTCGGCGAGCACGGGGCGATCTGGATCGCGCTCGGCCTGGCTGGGTCCGTACTGGGAGGCTCCGACGCCAAGCGGCGTGCGTGGTGGCGAGCGACGGCGCTTGTGGCGGGTGCGTATGTGGCAAATACCGCGCTCAAGCTGGTCGTGCGTCGTTCCCGCCCGCAGCTGCCCGACCTGCCGCCTTTGACCGGGACCCCGACGCAGCTGAGCTTTCCAAGCGCGCACGCGACGACGGCGTTTGTCGCCGCGGGGTCCTACCGGCGGCTGGGGGCGGCGCCGGCGCCGCTGTATGCCCTGGCTTCGGCGCTTGCGCTTTCGCGGCTGTACCTGGGGGTCCACTACCCCTCCGACGTACTTGGGGGGGCCGCGTTGGGGACGGGGCTCGCGTCGGCCGCGGGAAGCTGTGTGGCGGGAGCGGAGATGTCGCGGTGAGCACACGCATCGGCATCGTCGGGCTGCCCAATGCGGGTAAGTCATCGCTGTTCAACGCCCTCACAAAGGCCGGGGTCGAGGCGGCCAATTACCCGTTTACGACGATCGAGCCCAACGTGGCGGTGGTGCCCGTCGTGGACCGCCGCCTCGACGAGGTCGCCGCGACCGTGGGGGCCTCCGAGCTCGTCTACGACACGATCGACTTCCACGACATAGCCGGACTCGTCGCGGGTGCTCACAAAGGGGAGGGGCTCGGCAACCGCTTCCTCGCGAACATCCGTGAGACCGACGCGATCGTGCACGTCGTGCGCTCCCACAACGACGCCGGTGTCGTGCATCCCGAGGGGGACGTGCACCCGCAGCGCGACATCGAGACGATCGAGGCCGAGCTCGCGCTCGCCGACCTCGAGCAGGCCGAACGGCGCCTGGAGCGCGTGGTGCGCACCGCGCGTGGCGGCGATCGTGTCGCGGTCGCCGAAGAGGGGTGGCTGAAGGACGCGATCGAGGCTCTGCAGGCAGGCCGGCCGGTGCGCGGCGTGCCCGTTCCCGCGGACGCGCCGAACGCGGCTCGCGAGCTCGGCTCGCTGACCGCCAAGCCCGTGTTGTTCGTCGCCAACGTCGACGAGGGCTCCGACGAGGTACCCGCCGCGATCGCCGCTCACGCCGCGACGCAGGGCGCCGGCGCGGTCGCGGTGTCCGCGCGCATCGAGGCCGAGCTCGCCGAGCTCGACGAGGAGGAAGCCACCGCGATGCGTGCCGAGCTCGCTGTCAGCGAGTCAGGCCTACAGCGCGTGGTGCGGGGCGCCTTCGAGCTACTGCACCTGCTCGCGTTCTTCACCGCCGGCGAGGGCAAGCCGGCACAGTCCTGGCACCTGCGCGAGGGTCTCACCGCGTGGCACGCCGGCGGGGAGATCCACTCCGACATCCAGAAGGGCTTCGTACGAGCCGAAGTCATCGGCTGGCAGGAGCTTGTGGACGCCGGTGGCTATGGGCGCGCGCGCGAGCGCGGGACGCTGCGCTTGGAGGGCCGCGACTACGTGATGCGTGACGGCGACGTGATCACGGTCAAGTTCACGCCGTAGGGGGCCCGAGAAGCGTTGGGAGCTGAGCCGAGGCGGCTGGCAGCGGACACATTGGTGCGATCTATGGACACATCAAGATCTCTGCAGGACTCATGCAGTAGGGTCTTGGACACATGGGATGGCTTTTGGGCGAGTCCGCGAAGAGGGTCGGCTGCAGCGAGCGCACGCTACGCCGCTACGTCAACGTGGGCCTGCTGCACGGGCGCCGCGTTGCCGCCGGTCAGCTCGAACTGTCGCGCACAGAGGAGGACTACCTGCGCGGTCACTGGCCGCTGCTCAGCGGACTGATGGGGGCGCTGCGCACCGAGCGCGACATTCGTTTGGCGGTGCTGTTCGGCTCGACTGCCACCGGCGAGGACACGCCGGTCTCCGATGTGGACCTACTCGTCGTCCACCGCCGTCCCGAGTGGAGGACGCAGGCGGGTCTGCGCATGCGTCTGCGCGGGGCCCTGGGTGTGCCGGTTGACGTCGTCACGCTCGAGCAGGCGGAGGAGCGGCCCACACTGCTTGCCGACGTTCTGCGCGAGGGACGTGTGTTGATCGATCGCGACGATCTCTGGAGTGCGCTCCAGCGGCGTCGCGACGAGATCCTCGATGCGGGCGCCCACGAAGACGAGCTGATCATGGACCGCGCACGCGCTACCGTCGCTTCTGCCAGGGAGCGGTTGGCGTTGGTGTGAGCGACCCACGCGCCGCCAAAGGCCAGCGCCGGATCGGCGTCATCCTCCAGGAAATCCCGGCCGCTCGCGAGCAGCTCGTGGTGGCGATGGAGGAGCTCGGATCGGACTTCGCCGAGGAGGCGTTCCTGGCCGCGGCGCGGTCCCTCGATGCGCGCGAGCGCAACAGGGTCGCGGTGATCGAGCGGCTGTACGAGGTGCTACTCAACTGGCTGCACGAGCTGGCGGCGCGCGGCCTCGCCGAGGGGCAGCGCCTCGGCGTGGTGGACAAGGCCAGCGGCAGCCCTGGCGGCGCCTCGCCTCACTCAGCGTCATCTCGCGCGCATCCTGTGAGCGCCTGCATGAGGCCAAGGAGCTGCGCGACATCCTCGGCCACGCCTACCCGCCGGCCGATCTGTGTGCGCTGCATGCCGGTGTGCTGATTCTCGTGGATGAGCTCGACGCGTATCTCGTCAACTTCGCGCGCTGGGCCGACGCAGAGGGGATTGTTGCGAGCTAGCTTGCCAGGGCCTGGAGTCGCTCCGCGAGCCTGCGCATCCCAAGCTCCGCCGCCGCCCGCGCGCCGCCCGCGAAGTCCGTGGGGCGGTCCGGTGGCCGCTCGACGTCGATTCGCACCAGCTCGGCGATCAGCTTGAACGCGCGCAGCTGGTCGGCGTGATCGCGCAGCGCCGCCGAAACCCGCGGGCGCTCCGCCGTTACCGAGGCTTGCACGGCCTCGATCGCGCCCTCCAGCGAGCCGTGGCGCACGAGCAGGTCGCGCGCGGTCTTCGCCCCGATCCCAGGTGCGCCGGGCAGGCCGTCGGAGGGATCGCCGCGCAGCGCGATGAAGTCCGCCACCAGGTTCGGGCCGATGCCGTAGCGCTCGCGGACCTGCTCGGGACCGATCTCGGCGGGCGCGCCGTCTTTGCGCAGCTCGAGGATCGCGACATCCGGGCCGACCACCTGAAAGAGATCTCGGTCGCCGGTGATCAGCAGCGCGCTGCCCCCAGCCTCGACCTCGACCTGCGCGAAGGACAGCATCACGTCATCTGCCTCCAGCTCCTCGCTCTCGCTCACCGTCCAGTCGAGGCTCTCCAGCAGGCCGGGCGCAAGCTTCCACTGGCGCGCGAGCTCCGCCGGCATCGGGTCGCGGTGTGCGTGGTAGGGCGGGTAGAGCTCTACCCGGTAGGCCGCCTGCTCGGCCCCGAAGCACGCCACCACCGCGCGTGGCTGGCACGCTTCGATCGCGGTGAGGAGCGCGTTGACGGTGCCGAGCAGTGCGTTGACGGGCCGACCGTCGCCGCCGACGATCGAGTCGGGCAGCGAGAAGAACGCGCGGTAGAGCAGCCAGGGGACGTCCGCGATCAGGAGCGGGGCGGACATCCGGCTAATCGCGTCGCGTTCGATAGGCAACTGCACGGTGACGGATCGCGCGCACGATCACGCGCTCAGAGCTTGAGCCCTCCTCGACGGTGTAAAGGATGCGGTAGTTGCCTACGCGCGCCGACCACAGGCCGCGAAGGCGTCCTAGGAGCGGCTTTCCGGCGGTTGTCGGATCCAAGCCGATTGTCATGAGCGCCTCTATCACTGCTTGTTGGATCGTCCGCGGGAGCGTGCCGAGATCCTGCTTGGCACGGGCCGTCAGGCGCGGCTCAGGCAAGCCCCAGCTCGCGTCGCACCGCGTCGAGCGTGAACAGCCGGCCTGCCTGCACATCGCGCTCACTGTCCCGCAACGCGTCGAGCGTGTCTTCGTCCTGCAGGATCTCGAGGGTCTCCTCGAGCTCCTCGTACTCCCCCGCCGATAGCACCACTGCCGCCGGGCGTCCATTGCGGGTGATGACGATGTGCTCGTGGCGCTGCTCGACCTCGTCGACGAGGTCGCTCAGGCGAGCCCGTGCTTCGGTGAACGGAACCGTCCTGGCCATCTCTCAACTGTACATGATTCTGCCCTGAAGATCATTCGGGCGAGGTCCCGCCGGCGGGACCCAGAGAAGTCCCCGCGGTGGCGCTGGTTCCGCCTGCCGGCTCGTCGCTTGGAGCCGCGGACGCGACCGCGGCCCGCGCGCCTGCGGTCGGTTCTCCTGTCGCCGCCGGTGGCGCTCCGGGCGTCGGCGCTGCAACGCCGTGGCCGCTGAGGTCCGGCTCGGGCGCCACACCGCTGGGGTTGCGCACACTGAAGTAGGCCCAGTCGTCATAGAGGCCGAGACGATTCGCGAGTTCCGGGCCACTCACTGGGGTGGGTCCGCCGGAGCCGAGCACGTAGGCCGAGAGGATCCGCGGCGAGTAGCCGCGACGCAAGACCTCGATCCCGCGAAACGAGCCATGCACGAGGCCGCGCAGGCGCGAAGCCGCGGCGGCGAAGCTCATGTTCGTGCTCCAGTGGTGCTGGGGCCCCTGATCGTAAGGGTCGGCGACGCCGCGCAGCCACGGCTCGGGTTCCGCACCGGGAAAGCCGTTCTGCACGTCCTCGGTCGCGCCGCCCGAGCTGGCGAAGAAGTATGTGATAGCGGGATGGCCCGCGTAGGTCACGATCTGCCCCGCGGTCGCCGCCACCGCGGCGTTGGTCTGCGCCGTCTGTGCGCGCGCGCCGAGGTACAGCTGCGAGCGTGTGTCGGCGTAAACATCGAAGCGCCGACCGCCGGCGTGGTCGGTCAGTGCGTACGTGCGACTCGCGACCGCCTGCGCCTCCAGTGCCGCCAACGGCCAGTCTCCGGGCATCTCCGCTCCCACCACGCCTCGCACGTATGCTTCCAGCGGCATCCGGCGGACCTTGCCGTGCAACAGGACCCGCACGGCCTGGTCGCTCGGAACCCTGCCGAGCGCGGTACCTGTGTAGTAATGCGCGAGGATCGCCGCGTAGTCGTACCCGTGCTGGGCGTAGCCGAGCGCGCCCTCCTGGCTCATACCGACGCCGTGGCCGAAGCCCGCGCCGCTGATCAGGAGCGTCGGCGCGGCTTGTGCGGCGGAGCCCCAGGTTCCAAGCGCGGCGCATGCCAGCGCCGCCGCGATCCCCGCCAGCCAGCCGCGCGGGCGGTGGTAGCGTGGCTGCAGCCTGGGTAGAGCGCGAGCATCCCTCCCGGCACGCGCAGTCGGCGTCGATCGATGCGCGAGGAATCGCATAAACCTTGGATCGGCCGGACACGGCGACTGCATGAGCCAAGCACGCAACAACAATCCCAAAAAACACTATTCCGAGGAGTGAGTCGCGCCATGATTTCCGACAGCGACGAGCGGGCGGTGCTGGCCGAGGTCCCCACCGACCTCTACATAGGCGGCAAGTGGCGGCCCGCCTCGGGCGGCGGCACGCTCTCCGTCGAGGACCCCTCCACCGGCGAGCCGCTGATCGAGGTCGCCGACGCCCAGCCGCAAGATGCCCTGGACGCGCTCGCGGCCGCCGCCGATATGCAGGCCGAGTGGGCGGCATGTCCGCCGCGCGAGCGCGGAGAGATCCTGCGCGGCGCCTACGAGCAGTTGACCGAGCGCGCCGATGAGCTCGCGCTGCTGATGACGCTGGAGATGGGCAAGGCGCTTGCCGAGTCAAAGGCGGAGATCGCCTATGCCGCGGAGTTCTTCCGCTGGTTCGCCGAGGAGGCCGTCCGCATACACGGCCGCTACATGACCAACACGACCGGCAAGGGACGCATCCTGACGATGCGCCAGCCCGTCGGCCCGTGCGTGTTCGTCACGCCGTGGAACTTCCCGATGGCGATGGGCACGCGCAAGCTCGCACCTGCGATCGCGGCGGGGTGCACGATGGTCGTCAAGCCGGCGCAGAAAACGCCGCTGTCGATACTCGCGCTGAGCGAGATCCTGGAGCGGGCCGGACTGCCGGGCGGAGTGCTGAACACGCTCACCGCATCTCGCTCGGGCTCGCTCGTGGAGCCACTGCTGCGCGATCCGCGTACGCGCAAGCTTTCGTTTACCGGGTCGACCGAGGTCGGGCGGACGCTGATCGAACAGTCCGCCGAGCGCGTTCTGCGCGTCTCGATGGAGCTGGGTGGCAACGCGCCGTTTCTCGTCTTCGAGGACGCCGATCTCGACGCCGCCGTCGATGGCGCGATGGTCGCGAAGCTGCGCAACGTCGGCGAGGCCTGCACGGCGGCCAACCGCTTTCACGTAGCCGAGTCGATCGCCGAGGAGTTCGCCGAGCGGCTGGCGGCGCGCTTCGCCGCGTTGAGGGTCGGGCGGGGCACCGATCCCGACACGGACATCGGCCCGTTGATCGACTCCGACCAGCGTGGCAAGGTCGACGAGCTCGTCCGCGACGCCCGCGAGCGCGGGGCGCGCGTGCTGGTCGGCGGCGAGTTGCTGCCGGGCGCAGGCTACTTCTACGCCCCGACCGTGCTCGATCGCGTTCCTGCCGACGCGCGCCTACTGGAAGAGGAGATCTTCGGTCCCGTCGCGCCGATCGCGACATTCGCAAGCGAGGAAGAGGCGCTGAAGGCGGCCAACCGCACCGAGTACGGTCTTGTCGCCTACCTCTACACCCGCGATCTCGACCGCGCGGTGCGTGTTGTGGAGGGCCTGGAGACCGGCATGATCGGCCTCAACCAGGGCATGGTTTCCAATGCCGCCGCGCCGTTCGGCGGGATCAAGGCTTCGGGCTTTGGACGCGAGGGCGGCTTTGAGGGGATTGGCGAGTATCTCGAGACGAAGTACGTCGCGCTTGCGCTGTGAACGTGACCGCCGCGGGTTCGTGCCGGGCGGTGGCTGTCAGTGGCCGGACTCGAGCTGCCCGAGATCGACAGCTTTCGCCGGCGCCTTCACGGTTACCGGCGCGTTCCAGTTGGTGAACGTGACCTTGCCGCCGCCGCTGCCGCCCTTCGTGATCTCGAGCGGGAAGGGCTTGCCATTCGTCGCGACGTAAAGGGTGCCGCCGCGCGTGACGTCTTTGACGCCGATCGCTTCCTGGCCTTCGATTGTGCTCGGGGCGCCCTTGGACAGCGAACCGTGGCTGGAGAGCGTCGAGTCCAGCAGCTTGCGCAGGTCGGTCAGCGAGCCGAGCGACGCGAAGCTGCCGGTGTTCGCCGGCGCCTTCAGCCACTTGCCCTGCAGGAGCTGGGCCGCCGCGCCGCCCGCGAAGTGCCGGTAGAACTCGGGACTGCCTTTGATGTAGACAGAGCCGCCGACGTCGACCAGTTCGAAGCTGAGCCCGTTCTGCGAGAGTCGGCCGCTGCCGCCGGTGCCCTTGAGCAGGTCCATGTCGAGCGCGATCGTCGAACCCGCGTTGACGATCGAGCCGCTGACGTGGACGGAGCTCGCGCCGTCGGCAGCCGTCTTCGCTTCCGAGACGATCTCCGAGGGTGACTTCGAGGCGACGCCGTTGCCGCTGCTGGAGGAGTCACCGCATCCGGCGAGGGCCGCGAGCGCGATCAGCGAGCACACGAGGGGCGCGATTCGGGGGCGCATGATGCGACGAAGATATCCGGACGCCCGGATGGGAGACGTGTCGTCGTATCGCTCAAGCCGTCCGCGGCCCGCGCCGATCATGTCGTGAGAGTCTCAATCAAGTAGGAAAACCCGAATGGTGGAGTAAGCTCGAACCCGTGGGGAAGCCACCCACCGCAGAAGATCCGCGTGGCACCCTGGCCGCGCAATCGACATGGGCGTCGCTTGTCGTCGCGACGGTCGTCGCCGCGGTTGTTGCGGCGCTGGCCGGCGGGGCGCTCGCCGTGGCCTGTGTCGTCGTGCTGGGCGCGCTTGCCGCCGCGCTGGGATGGCGCGCGGGCGAGGCGCACCGCCGCGTGCTGCAAGCGCAGATCGACGACCGTTCGAGCGAGCTGCGCCGCGCGCTGACGGAGCTCGAGATCGCCCAGGCCGAGACCGTGCGGCGCCTCTCGATGGCGGTCGAGTTCAGGGACGAGGACACGGGTGCGCACATCGAGCGCATCGGGCGCTTCTCGACGCTGCTCGCCGAACAGGTGGGGTTGGAGCCCGATCGCTGTGAGCTGATGAGCTATGCGGCGCCATTGCACGATGTCGGCAAGGTCGCGATCCCCGACGCGATCCTGTTGAAGCCGGGTTCGCTCACCGCGGAGGAGCGCGCGATCGTCGAGACGCACGCCGAGGAGGGCTACCGGCTGCTGCGGGGCTCGTCCTCCTCGATCCTCGACATGGCGGCGACGATCGCGCTGAGCCACCACGAGAAGTGGGACGGCAGCGGCTACCCGCGCGGCCTCGCCGGTGAGGAGATCCCGATCGAGGGCCGGATCGTCGCGATCGCCGACGTCTTCGACGCGCTGACGACCGATCGTGTGTACCGCCCCGCGTTCCCGGTGGAGCGCGCCGTGGAGATGATGCGAGAGCAGCGCGCACAGCATTTCGATCCCGTCCTCCTCGACACGTTTCTCGATGTCCTCTCCAGCTCCGGTCCGGATGCGCGCGCTGCGCTGAAGGCGAACCCCGCGGACCTCCTGCAGGACGTGCTCGAGACATACACGCGCGCGCTGCAGCGCGGCGACGCCGAGACCGCCGAGGGGGCGGTGGCGCAGGCGATCGAGGACCGGATACCAGCGGCGACGCTGCACGGCGAGGTGATCGCCCCCGCGCTGCGCCGCATCGGCGAGCTGCGGCAGGCGGGGGAGATCGACGCCGAGAGCGAGCAGCTCGCGACCGGCATCACGCGGCGCATCCTAGCGACGCTTTACCGCTACATGCTCGGGGGTGCGGACCCCACGCGGGAGCGCATCCTGCTGGCGGGGCTGGAGGGCAATGGCACCCACGACGATGGCGCGCAGGCGGGTCGTCACGCGCTGGGCCTGCAGATGGTCCACGACCAGCTTGCCGCAGCCGGCTACCAGACGACGATCGAGGCCGACATCTCACCGGAGCGCCTGATCGCGGCGATCGAGGACCAGGCGCCCGACCTGCTGATGCTCGGTACCGACCCGAGCTTTGCCGAGCAGGCGCTCGAGCGGCTCTTGGAGGACCTGCGCGAGCGCCGCCCCGACGTCCCGGTGCTCGTGGGCAGTACGAGCGCCGGCGCCGCCTCGGAGGAGATCCAGCGCGCGGCACCCGGCGTGCGTGTGCTGGAGCGCATCGAGCTCGCTGTGCCGGCAGTCGAGGAGCTGCTGGCCGAGCGCGAGCACGCACTCGGATAGATTTCCGGCGTGGCCAAGCGCGCACTTGTCACCGGCGGAGCAGGGTTCATCGGCTCGCACGTCGTCGACGCCCTACTCGCCGAGGGTCGCGAGGTGACGGTCGTCGACGATCTCTCCTCGGGGCGCCCCTCGAACGTGGCATCGGGCGCGGAGCTGCAGCGGGTGGACATCGTCGACCGCGACGCGCTGCATCGCGTGATCGAGCAGGCCAAGCCCGAAGCGATCTTCCACCTGGCGGCACAGGCCAGCGTGGTGGCCTCCGTGGAGGATCCGCTGCGCGACTGCGCGGTCAACGTCGAGGGGACGCTCAACGTTCTCGACGCCGCCGCGCGGCTCGGGACGCCGGTCGTGTTCACGTCCACGGGCGGCGCGCTTTACGGCGACGACGCCCCGATGCCGACCTCCGAGGAGCGCATCCCGGCGCCGCTCTCCCCCTACGGCGCCTCGAAGTGGGCGGCCGAGGCGTACGTCAACACTTGGTCGCTCTCCGGTGAGATCCCCCACGCGGTGTGCCGGCTCGGAAACGTCTACGGGCCGCGACAGAGTCCCCATGGCGAGGCCGGCGTGGTCGCGATCTTCAGCCACCGCCTGCACGTTGGCGACGCCCCGACGCTCTACGGCCACGGCGCGCCGACGCGCGATTATGTCTACGTCGGCGATGTGGTCCGCGCGCTGCTCGCCGCGTGTGGGCACCGCGGGACTTACAACGTTGCGACGGGCGTCGAGACCGATGTGCGTACCGTCTGGGAGGAGTTGCAGCGCGCGGCCGGTGTCGAACTCGAACCTCAGCTCGCCGATCTGCGGCCCGGCGAGCTGCAGCACAGCTGTCTGGATGCGTCGCTGGCGGCGCGCGAGTTGGGGTGGCGGGCGGAGGTCTCGATCGGTGAGGGGCTACGGCTCACGTACGCCGCGCTTGTCGAGGAGTTTCGCGGAGGGTCGCAGGGGGGCTGAGAGGTAGGCCGCGAGAGGTCCACGGAGAGCCCGCGAGGCGCTAGCATCGAGGCCGATCGCGCGTCGATCGAAGGGCCAGATAGCTCAGTTGGTAGAGCACACGACTGAAAATCGTGGTGTCCCCAGTTCGAATCTGGGTCTGGCCATGTCGCTTTTTCCCTGCTAATCGGCGTTTGGTTAGTTGTGATGCTCGCGTTTTTATTCGTAGTTGATGTGCGGTTTGTGCGTCCCGTCGCCTTTTCGTCGCCCGAATCCTCGTCGACGGGCCTTGTCGGTACGAGTTGATCGAATTTGGTGCCGGGCTGGCGGTTGACTCGCTGCTCGAGTTGGGCGTAGACGTCGAGCGTCATTCGGGAGTCTGCGTGCCCGACTTGGTTCATGACCCACTTGATGTCGAAGCCGTTCGCGAGCAGCGCGATCGAGATGTATGTGCGACGCAGTGTGTGGGGGGTGGTGTGCGGCAGGGGCGGGAGGCCCAGCGCGGCACGTTCCTCTGTCGCGAGTAGGGCGGCGTCGCGAACGATTCGCGCGATGCGTTGGCGGGAGCTGCGACCTCCGGCCCGGTTCGGCATGAGGTAGTCCTCGGGTCCTGTCGGCCTGCCGCTGCGCGCCAGGCGCTCCAGATGGTTTGCAAGGGTCTGCGTGAGCCCCGGCGTTAGCTGCACCTCGCGGATGCCTGTCTCGGTCTTGGCGTCCTGGATGAAGAAGCGCGCCGTGTGAGGGTTGTAGATGCGGACCTGCCCGATGCGTAGATGGCATAGCTGGCCGACGCGTACCCCGGTGCGCCCGAGCGCTTCGAGGATCGCTTGGCGCCCTCCATAGCGACCTGCTCGTTCTACCCCGAGCTTGCGGAGGTGGTAGGTCACGGTGGATAGCGCAAGATCGAGCTCTCGGGCGATCTGGCTGGGCTCCATATCTATGGCGATCAGTGCGGCGATCGTTGCCGCCGTCGGTCCTAGATTGGTCGGCGCTGGCGGGGGCAGGATCTGGTCCTGTTTGGTGGCGGCTTCGAAGAGGCTCACGAGCTCGTCGATCTCGAGGAAGCTGCGCTTGGGCTTTGGCACGTGGACGCGCATGCGCTTTGCTCGTGCGGGGTTGCGCAGCATGTACCTGTCCTCGACGGCGTCATCCAGGATCGCTGCGAGTACCGCGACCAGTTTGTGGATCGACGCAGCCGCCAAGGGAAAGATCCGCCGGCCGCGCTCGTCGCGTAGCACGGCCCCCGCGTCGATCGCTGTGCGCTGCTCAGCGGCCGTTTGTAGCTTCTGGGCCTTGAATCGCTGGCACAGCTCTTCGCCGATCTCGTCCAGCCGATAGCCACCGAAGAACGGCATCAGATGACCCTCGATACTCCGACGGTAGTCAAGCGCGGTGCTCCTAGCGATTGGCTTGCTGCCGATCGTCCCCTCAATCTTGGCAGCGAGCCACCAGCGCGAGTAATCCGCGAAAGACGGCGGATCGAGAAACGGGAGCACATCAGATGGCCCAACGCCTGACGCGCGCTCCCACACACCCGCTCGCACCCGAGCTTGGAGGTTCCCTAGCTCGGCTCGCGCTTGGCTCTCCTGCCAGCCACCACCGCACCCACACCCGCAACCAGCACGCTCATGCAGCACCACAAGCTCACGCCTACCCCCCGCGAGAAACCGCAAATGAAACGCCCTGGTGCCGTCGACAAGGACTCGCGTTTCAAACGTCCCAGTTGCAGAACGCGGCACTCAAGTCCCCAAACCAAGCCGACTATCACTAATGCTCATCACGCCCGCCAAGCACCTTCCAACGCCCGAACCACCACCGCGCCCCGCCACGATACGCGTGGCCTGGATCTACGCCATGATGGCAGACGTTAAGGCTACGCCAACGCCCTCCATCGCCTAAACGGGGAGCTGACGGCTGAGCTCGGGCAGTAGCTGCAGCGCCTCGCAGTGGCGGGGCTTGACTGCGTGGAAGTGCCGGTGGTCGAGCGTCGCGACGTGTTCGATCTGCAGGCGTTCGGCAAGCGCGACCACAGAGGCATCGACCGCGCCGAGTGGGAAGTCCGCGTACTTGCGGACCAGCTCGGAGATCCGCTTCCACTCCTGCGGCGAGGGAGACTCGACGTCGAGGTCGGCCAGTGCGGCCACGAATGTCGCCTCTACGTCCGCTCCGAGCCGGGTGCCGGCCAGGTAGCTGACCTCCGCCACTACGAGCGCCGGGATCACCGGTCGCACCGCGTGGCTGCTCAGCAGCGCGGCGCAGCTCTTGTGGTTGTCGTCGTCGCGGTCGAGTGCGGCGTATAGCGGCCCGGTGTCAAAGACTGTGAGCATCGCCCCACTCGTGGGCGAGGATCTGCTCGGCGTCGTGGGCAATGTTGCGCTGGCCGCTGGCGCCGATGCCGATGAACGACGGCGTCGTGGTGGTCTCGAGATGCTCGCGCAGGGCCTCGCGGGCGACCGTCGCTATTGACATGCGATGCGGGCCGCCACGAGCTGCGCGACTGCTGTATCGGGGGCGAGCGATTGCCACTTCCAGCTCTGTCCTTCGACCCGGCCGTCAACCGTTTCTCCGCGCATCGCGAGATCAGCCACGTGTTTGCCCTGTGTCGGCAGCGCGGCGACGCCGACGACCACCACCCGCCATTGGGTTCGCGTCTCGCGGATCACGCGGTGGAGGTTCTCGATTTCAACAGCCCGGGTCTGCGAGGGCTCGTAGTCGCCGCTCTGCTCGCGCTGCTTCTGGTTGCCGCCGACACAGAACGTGCGCTCTCCGGCGCCGGTCAGTGCGACCACGCCGTTGGTCAGAGCATCGAGGAACCGGGCGAGTGTCGGGCCTGACCGGGCGATTTGGCCTGACACTGTGAGACGGTGCTTGCTCCCGCTCGTGCGATAGCGGTGGCCACCGGCTCGCTGACACGACTCGTACCCGCCGTCGGCGCAGGACGAGGCCTCGCGGATTCCCTTTGCTTATAGGGGATTTGAAGGCAGGATGATCGTGCGGCCCAGGTCGGGGCGAGGCCCGGTGACCGTTTGCGGGGAGATGGGGGCTTGACAAGAGTGGTGGGTTTCTGCTTTGATGGTTGGAGTACGCCGCGTTGCTCTGAGGTCTAGAAGCAGTGAGGCGGTCAAATAGCGTGTCTGGCTGGGGTCGTGCGCTGTGGTCGACCAACGAGCTTTGCGCGGTTGCTGGGGAGAGGGACTGGATCGAATCGATGAGGGAGCTTGGTTAAGCGTGGTTTCTGCAGGGAGATACGTTTCGGGGGTCGCTGTGTGTGACGAGTCTGGCGTTGTTAGATGCGTCAGCGTCCTGACGCATCTCTCTCTCTCTCTCTCTCTCTTCGCTTCGCTGGCGGCTAGCTAGTCTCGAGGGCTGCCGGTCTGGCGCGGCGCCGAGGCGCCGCGCGATCGCCGTGTGTGGGGGGCCGGTCTAGGTGGCCGCCCGGGCACGAGCTGGCGCATCTGGGGTGACGCGCACCCCCGCCGGGCGCAGTGGCGCCCGCACACCGCGGCGCGGGGAGGCGCCGTCTCGGCCGGTGGGTGGCGGTGGTGAGGCGGGGGCGAAAGTCATCGAGATCCAGCGGTCGCGGATCCTGGCGGCGGCTATCGCGGAGTTCGCCGAGCGCGGCTACTCGCAAACCACGGTCGCACACATCGCCGGCCGCGCGCGGATTTCCCGTCGCACGTTTTACGACGTCTTCGAGGACCGTGAAGCGTGTCTCGAGGCGGTGTGCGCACAGGCGCTCGCGCTGATCGAACAGGAGCTGACGGCGGCGAGTCTTGCCGGGCGGGCGTGGCAGCAGCGGATCCGAGTTGCCCTCGAGGCGATCCTTGGATTCTTCGACCGCGAGCCCGCACTCGCGCGGGTATGCGTCGTCCAGACACTGCACGCTGGCAGCTTGGTGCTGGAGCGCCGCGAGGCCGCGCTTGAGCGCCTGGTGGCGGTGGTCGACGAAGGCCGCGAGGGGTCGCGTGCGGCAGGTTGTACGAGGTTGACCGCCGAGGGTCTCGTCGGGGCGGTGCTCGCGATCGTGCACAGCCGCCTCTCACGGCGCGAGCACGGCGTACTGCTGGGACTCACGGGCGAGCTTGCCGCGATGATCGTGCTTCCGTATCTAGGCCCCGGCGCGGCGCGCCGCGAGCAAAAACGCCCGACGCCAACACCTGCCATGGAGGCTCGTGGCAGCGCTGACATACGCGGCACCGATCCGCTGGATGGCGTCGAGATGCGCCTCACCTACCGCACCGTGCGGATCCTCGAAGGCGCCCACGAGCACCCCGGCGCCAGCAACCGGCGGCTCGCCGACCTTGCGGGTATCCACGACCAGGGCCAAGCCTCAAAGCTCCTCGCACGACTCGAGCGCCTCGGCCTGATCGCCAACGGCGGCACCAGGCACGCCAAAGGCGAGCCCAACGATTGGACACTCACATCCACAGGAAAGCGCCTCACCCAAAGCATCCGCGCACACACACCCAACAAGGAGCTCGCCGCATGAGCAACTGCTCGCCAGTTCGCCGCACAGCGACCACAAGTTCTTGCATCGCGACCGCAAAGGTCTTCGACCCGTCATCGGGTCATTCGGGAAATTCATCGAAGTCGAGGGCCGTCGCTGGGTGTCGGCCCAGGGTTGTCTTGTGCTGCCCGTGTGTGGGCGGGTGTCACGTGTGTTCTCTTGAGGAGGGGATGGTTTGATGAGTGCTCGCAGGCTGCTGTCGACTGTTGTTGGGGCGCTTGGCCCTTCGAGTTTCATACTGGTGCTTTGGAGCGCGTCGGCGCTGGCCGCCAGCCCGCCGTTGCTCACGAATCAGTATGTGACCGGCGTTTACTCCAGTGCCGTCACGCTCAACGCGCAGCTCAACCCGATGGGCTTCGACACGACCTACCGCTTCGAATACGGGACGGGCCTCGCCTACGGCACAAGCGTGCCTGTTCCGGATGGGGACATCGGCTCGGGCGTCGAAGACGTCACAGTCAACCAGTCGCTGGAAGGGCTCCAGCCAGCCACCACCTACCACTACCGCGTGGTTGCCTCCAGCGCTGAAGGGACGACGGAAAGCTCCGACGGCGTCTTCAGGACCTACGCCATCCCTGTCAACGGCGCTGACTCTTGTCCTAACGCCCGGATCCGCGGCGTGCAGTTCTCCTCTTACCTACCCGATTGCCGGGCGTACGAGATGGTCTCTCCGCCCGACAAGAGCGGCGGAAACATCGCGACCGATCCCACCTACACCCAGAGTGCGGCCGGCGGTAATGCGATCAAGTACGATTCGCTGACCGCCTTCGGTGACTCACAGGGGATCACCGGCCGCGGCGCCGAGTACATCGCGCAGCGTGGCACGGACGGGTGGTCGAGCCACTCGATCGACCCACCGCAGACCTCGCCCGGATTCGGCATCTTCACGAGCTCGGCATACGTGGCGCTCTCCGAAGACCTCTCCAAGGGCGTCTTCTATGCACGCTCGCCCGTGCTCCCGGGCCACCCAAATGTCGAAAAGGCGGCAAATCTATATTTGCGCGACGACACGCTCTCCGGTCCTCCCGGCAGCTATGAGCTGCTGACCGATTCAGCGACGGTTCAACCGCCGATTCCGCCCGGTGTGATTCAGAACAGGGAAATCGCCGTGGCCGGTGTGTCGGCCGACTACAAGCACGTCTTCTTTGAAACGAACGCCAATCTCACCGCCGAAGCTTCGGGACTCAGTACCGAATTCCCGAAGGCATACGAATGGGACGAAGGGGCGGTGCGTCTCGTTGGGATATTGCCAAATGGAACGCCGGCCGAAGGTTCGATCCCCGGTCGAGGGGCAGGCAGTGGCAAGACACCCACGATATCCGTCCAAGAAACCTGGAACTTCAATTCGATCTCGAGAGACGGCTCCCGAGCGATCTTCGAGACGGTGCCCTTCGGATATTTTCAAAATAGAGATGCTCCACCCAGCAGTAACCCAATAATGGGCGAGTTGTATATGCGCGTAAACCACGCTGAAACGATAAAGCTCAACTCGAGTGAGCTGTCGGGCGGCCCGGATCCGAACGGCCCGCAGCCGGCAATGTTCGAGGCGGCGACGCCGGATGATTCACAGGTGTTCTTCATCACCAGTGAGAACTTGACCGACGAATCGTCCGGCTACCCTCCCGTGCAAAAGCTCTACCGCTACGAGGTGAGCGCTCCCGCCGGGCATCATCTCACGCTCATTTCAGTTGACGCCGGCTCGCTGTCAACCGTTGGTGCAGACATAGCCCAATACGTTGTCGGGCTGACCGACGACGGCAGCTACGTCTATTTCGTCGGCGAAGCCGAACTGCTTCCGGGTCTGCCACCATCTTCGCTTCTTGACAGTAGGCGACTCTACGTCTGGCACGAAGGGACAGTTAGGTACATAGCGAGCCACAATGAGGACCACGGTGATTGGGTCCTCCGCGCCGGCGACAGCGGCGTCACATGGGGTGAGGGAGAACTCCACATGGGCGATACGTTCCGTTTGAGTGCTGACGGCAAAACCGTGATGTTCCTCAGCAAGGATCCTGAGACGGCGCAGGTCGCAGGCTACGAAAACGTTGAAGCTCCGGGAGGGGAAGAATGTCTAGGGAATTCTCGGGTCGGGTCACTCGAAACTTGCTATGAGCTCTATGTATATACGCTGAACACAGGCAAGTTGGTGTGCGTGTCGTGTGCCTCTTCGGGTGCGAGTCCGGTCTCTGAACCTCGTATCGAAAGGGCCGCAGAGCATTATCCGGGTGGACCGAATACCCCGTACTTGAATCGTGCCCTGAGTGCCGATGGCCGCTACGCGTTTTTCGACACCGGCGACGCGCTCGTGCCCCAGGACACCAACGGGAGGCGCGACGTCTACGAGTACGACACGCTTGCGGGCGAAGTCCATCTGATCTCGGGTGGCACATGCGCGTGCGATTCGTACTTCGTGGATGCCAGCGCAGACGGCCACGACGTCTTCTTCACTACCCATCAGCAGCTGGTGCGTGCCGATTTCGATTCTAGTGCAGACCTCTATGACGCAAAGGTGGAAGGCGGTCTTCCCGGACAGAACGGGGTGCCTGCCGCTCCCTGTGAAGGCGATGATTGTCAGGGTCCGGCTGTATCTGCCCCCACCTTCTCGCTGCCTGCATCCGCGACGTTTGCCGGTGTCGGCAACACCCCGACGGCCAAGCCGAGCGCGAAGTCAAAGGTCACCCATAAAGCCAAGAAGCACAAGAAGAAGAAACGCCGTAAGGCAGGCAAGCAGGGTCGGGGGACCAAGGCGTCCCGTAAGCACGCAGCCCGGCGACCCGGGCGCTGAGGGGAGGCCAGAAATGAGGTCCGATGCAATGACGAGGTTCGAGTCTCGCAGGAATCTGGGCGGCGCGATTGCTACTGCGGTCGTGACGCTCGTAATCACAATGGCGCTTGCGCCCAAGCCGGCCTTTGCCGAGTTCGGGATAGCCGCCTTCGACCAGCAGATCGTCGCAGGTCCCGCGGGTGACGCGTTTACCCAGGCAGGTGGGCATCCATACGAGATCAGCACGGAGATCGACTTCAACCATCACGAAGACGCCGACTACTTTGGTCAACCAAAGCCTGATGCCGACGTGAAGGATGTCGTCACCAACATCCCTCCGGGTCTCATCGGGAACCCGAGCGGGATACCGCAGTGCACCGAAGTGCAGCTCGTGGGTCGCCCCCACGCCACAGAACTCTTCAGGACCCCCGAATGCGCGATCGGCTCTCAGGTTGGGACGATCGCGCTTAGAACCGAGTTGAGTAGTCAGACCCCGGGCAGTCTCGTGTTTCCGCTTTACAACATGGTGCCGCCGCCGGACATGCCGGCCGCGTTCGGTTTCCAGGTCGTCGGCCAGCCGATCATACTCTCGGGCAACGTTCGCAACGGCGGCGACTTCGGTGTGACGATCGCCTCGCGCAACATCCCCATCACGCTTCCCCTGGACGGCATAACGCTTACGTTCTGGGGTGTGCCCGCCGACCCTCGCCACGATTCTCAGCGCTGCGACTACGGTTTCTTCGGTCTGCCCGGAACGAACGCCGAAGACGCCGAATGCGTGCTCAATCCTCTGTTCTCGAATAACACCGGACCGCACAGCTATCCCGGCGCGCCGAAGGCGTTCTTGACGATGCCTGCGTCGTGCACCCCACCGGGCGTTGGGCTTGAGACCAACCTTCAGATCGATTCGTGGCCTGCGCCGGGTGTCTGGGACGAACGTAACATCTTCAGCCACCTCGCGCCGGGCTATCCGCTGGCACCGGCAGAATGGGGGCTCCAGAAGGGGACCACAGGGTGTGAAATCGTGCCCTTCAACCCCAGCATCTCGGTCGAGCCGACCAATACGCAAGCGGATACCCCGACCGGCCTGAACGTGGAGATCTCACTGCCCCAGGAAGGCCTGTCCAATCCGAGCGGCATAACGACCGCCGACGTGAAGGACGCCGTCGTCACCCTCCCCGCCGGGGAGTCGGTGTCGCCGTCCGCGGCAGACGGGCTCGGAGCCTGCACGCCGGAGCAGGTCGGCTTGAACACAGGTCAACCGGCCGCGTGCCCGGACTCCTCGAAGCTCGGCACCGTCGAGATCGACACGCCTCTGCTCGAAACCCCGCTCCACGGCGCCATCTATTTGGGCAAGCCCGAATGCGGACCGTGCGCGGTGAGCGACGATCTGGAAGGGCGGCTGGTGAAGCTCTACGTCGTGGTGGAAGGCCATGGCGTGATCCTGAAGCTCCCCGGACGGGTCGAAATGGACCCCACCACGGGGCGCATAGTCACCAGGTTCGACAACAACCCGCAGTTGCCGTTCGATCACTTCAAGCTCAACTTCAAGGCCGGTCCACGCTCGCCGCTGGTGAATCCGCACGCCTGCGGAACATATGAAACGACGGCTGTGCTCACGCCGTGGTCGGGCAATGCGGCCGCGACGGTTTCAGACAGCTTCCAGATCACAAGCGGGCCGGGAGGCAAACCTTGTCCGACCTCGACGGTTCAGTCGTTCTCGCCGTCGTTCGTCGCGGGCACCCCGAACAACCAGGCGGGCGCGTTCAGCCCGTTGACGGTGAGCTTCACCCGGGCGGACGGCGAACAGCAGTTGGCTGGAGTGGTCGTCAAAATGCCCCCGGGGCTGTTGGGCGTGCTCACCGGGATACCGCTGTGCCAGGAGCCGCAGGCTTCCGCGGGGAGCTGTTCGGCGGCGTCTGAAATTGGTGGGCTGACTGTGAGCGCTGGGGCGGGGGCGAACCCGTTCTACGTGCATGGCGGGAAAGTCTTCCTGACCGGTGGCTACAAGGGCGGCGAGTTCGGCCTGTCGATCGTGGTGCCGGCTGTGGCGGGACCGTTCGATCTGGGGACGGTCGTGGTGCGTGGTTCGATCAAGCTCGACCCGGTCACGACCGCGCTCACGGTGAGCACCGATCCGCTGCCGACGATTCTGGATGGGATCCCGCTTGACCTGCGCACGGTGAATGTGCAGATCGACAGGCCGGGGTTCATCTTCAACCCCACCGACTGCGATTCGCTGTCGCTCTCAGGCACCCTCACGGGTGGATTGGGGACCCAGAGCCTGTTCAATGACAGCTTCCAGGTAACCAACTGTGGCCGGCTCGGGTTCTCCCCCAGGTTCACCGTCACCACTCCCGGGAAAACGTCGAGGGCCAACGGCGCCGGTTTGAAAGCACGGATCGTCTACCCGAAGGGCGCTCAGGCGAATATAGCCAAGGTCAAGGTCAACCTGCCCAAGCAGTTGCCCTCGCGCCTCACCACTTTGCAGAAGGCATGCGATGGTGGGGTATTCGCTAGCAATCCCGACAATTGTCCGTCGGCTTCGAAGATCGGCTTCGCCAAAGCGGTGACCCCGATCCTGCCGGTCCCGTTGGAAGGGCCGGCGTACTTCGTCTCTCACGGTGGGCTGGCGTTCCCTGACCTTGTGATCGCGTTGAAAGGCTACGGGATCGACTTCCACTTGGTAGGCACGACGTTCATCAGCAAAGCGGGTATCACGAGCACATCGTTCAAGCAGGTCCCGGACGTGCCGATCGAAACGTTCGAGTTGACCCTCCCGCAGGGGCCGAACTCTGCGCTGGCGGCGAACGGGAACCTGTGCAAGAGCAAGCTCGTGATGCCGACCGAATTCACCGCCCAGAATGGAGCTGTCCTAAACCAGAGCACCCGCATAGAAGTCGAAAGTTGTTCTAATGCCCTTAGCTTGATTTCTAAGAAGCTACACGGGAAGACGTTGACGTTGCGGGTCAATGTTCCCGCGGCGGGTCAACTATCTGCGAGCGGTAAAGGTCTCTCGAAAAGCACAAAGTCGAGCTCCGGCCGGGAAACCATAGCGGTCAAGCTACGCGTGAGCCGGAACGGCAAGTTCGCTACCAAGGTGATGCTGGTGTTCTCACCGAAGTCGGGAGGGGACCTGTCGAGGTCGGGGAGGCGCCTGTCGAAATCGATCAAGATAAAGGCGTGATCTCGGCGGTGGGTACTTCCTCGGGATGCCCCTTACGGCCTATAGGGACTTCGAGAACCCTACGGAGACACTCGGTGGCGGCTCAAAGCGGGGCGCATCGTCAGTCAAGGCCTCGGCGCCCGAGATGATCGCGACCCAGTAGAGGCTTGCCCATCTGAGGCTCGCCACCTTCGCTAGGCCGGGGTTCTCCTGGGCATGGGCGTAAGCTAAGCGCCGTGGATCCCACGACGATTGCGGCCGCGGCGATCGCGGCGAGTGGCGCCATCGGGGTTGGGTACTTCAGCATGCGTCAGCAGACGCGGGCGATGAAGGAGCAACTGGAGTATCAGCGCGATCTTGAGTCGACTGCCAGGACTCAGACGCGGCTTGATGGCCGGATCGTGCCCTACAGCAAGCTGTTGGATGTGGACCGTAATTTCCGCCAGATGGTCGCTCGCGGCGAGTTCACGGTGGGCGACTACGCGGACTGGTGGGCCGAGTTCCAGCCCGCGCAACACATAGTTGTTTTGACGGGAACCGAGCCGGTGCGTGTGCTCGCCGAGGAGTTGAGTGCGCTGTATGCATCTGTCGATCGCGAGCGAGGCAGCGCTGAGGGTCGGGCCGGGGCGGCGGCCATCACGTTGGCCTTCCGGCGGCACGAGAGCGAGCTTGAGATGACGCGGAACCGTCTCATCGCCGCGATGCGCGAGGACGTGGCTCCGTTGGAGGCCGGGTCCCTGGCGGTGCGGCGCGGTCGGTTGGTCGAGTTCCGAGGGGGCAGCTTGGAGCTGGCGCCACCGGCGTCGGATACCCGTACGACGGCCGAGGCTGGTGAGTCGACGAGCGCGTCCGCGACCGCACGACGCTTCGGGGCCGTGCCGCGGGCCAGACTAGCCCTCGTCTCGCCGAGCGCTGTAGTGTCACATGCCGAGCTCACGCGGGTCGCTGCAGCGATTCAGACACAGATCGACCTGGACTTCGCCCCGCGTTGGGGTCTCTCGGCTGAGCTCACCGTCTACGCCGACCAGGCTCAGATTCCAGATGACTCGTGGCCGGTAATCGTCGCGGACGACATTGGCGTGCCCGGCATGGCCTCCGTACCACACCCATGACGGTGGCCGGCCGTACACAAAGGTATCGGCTGCGGACGATTGGTCGCTTTACCTAAGCCACGACTGCTTGGAGATGATCGTCAGTCCGCTCAACAATTACTTGGTCGAGATCGCGTCGCCGAAGCCCGATCAGGGGATCGTCTTCCTCTCCGTAAACGTCTGCGATCCCTGCGCGGGGAGGGAGTGCGGCTACGACATCGACGGGGTTCGAGTTGCCGACTTCCACAGTCCCGAATATCTCGACCTGGGCAGCCGCGCTTCGCGGTTCGACATCACCGATTGTCTGGGCCGTCCCTTGAGCCTCGCCCTTGGTGGTTATCTCACTTGGTACGACCCTGAGAGCCACGAGCTGTGGTGGCTCTCCAGGTGGGGCGACAAACCTTCTTACGAGAAGCTCGGTGACTACGAGGCGCTCGACGACGCCGTTGCGGCGTTGACGGTCCAGGTCGGTTTCGGAGGCCCAAGCGAGTCGGCCCCGGATCGATAGGCGGGCGTAGGTCGGCCGCTAGCGCTACGACACGGGAGCGGCGCCCGGACGATCGCGCGATGTCGCTCGCGCGCTGATGCGAGCAGCGCTCCAAGCACCCGTGGAGCCAGGACGGCACGCGTTCTGTAGGCGCTCCCCAGCCCGCCGGTCCTTCATCGCAGACGCTCTATCGGGGGTGCTCGCTTTGGCTCGCCCTTCGTGACGG
>DASXOX010000094.1:0-3617 GCA_036493975.1 Solirubrobacteraceae bacterium | reverse complement strand
AGGCCCGGAGGCCGGAGGTCGACCCTTTCGAGTCCGAGAGTCTTCTGGTTCTGCTGCCGATCAGGAATCCCTCGCGGGGTCGAAAGCGTCGTCGCGGATCTGACGCAGCATTGGCCCGGCCAGGAGGGTGACGCGGTCCGGGCCGAACCACAGGAATGCGGGTGCGAGGGTAGGCGGCGCCGGAGCCCGGGGAGTGCGCAAGCGGTTCGCAGCCTTCGGCGTTTCTCGCCCTCTTCCGGCCTCAGCGTTGCTGTATCGGCCTCTCCAGGTGAGGTCTCGGTGATGACAGGGCATGGTCATTGTGATGAAAGCGCCTGCAAAGCCGACGTCTTTCACCACTCGATGGGCATGTAGAGATTGTCACGCGCGGCAGCTCGTCTTCGTCCGCCGAGACGTGATTGCAGAGGCATGCGCGGGCGGTCTGATCGACAATGGCGGGGATGGAGGGAGGTTCTGCGCTCACTCAGGGCCGTGAGGCCTACGCGAAACATGCGTGGCTCGAGGCGTACGAGTCGCTGAGTGCCGCGGAGCGGCACGCGGCGCTCGAAGCGCCTGACGCCGAGCTTCTCGCGACTTGCGTCTTCATGCTCGGTCGCGACGAGGAGTCGGTCGCCTGGCTCGAGCGCGCCCATCAGCAGCACCTCGGGAACGGAGACAGCCTCCGCGCCGTCCACTGCGCGGTTTGGATTGGCTTGAACCTCGCGTCCCGCGGCCAGATCGGCCCGGCGACGGGCTGGCTGGGCCGTGCGCAGCGGCTCCTCGAAAACGAGGGTGAGTGTGCCGAGCGCGGCTACCTGCTCCTGCCGGTGATGTTCCAGCACGAGGCGGCTGGAGACTTCATTTCGGCCGCCGAAGCCGCAGGCGAAGCCGTTCGCATGGGAGAGCGCTTCGGTGACCGAGATCTCTTCGCGCTCGCGATCCACGGGCAGGGCTACATGCTCATGAAGGACGGACGTGTGCGGGAAGGTCTCGCCCTGCTCGACGAGGCGATGGTGGCCATCACCGCGGAGGAGCTCTCGCCAATCGTCACCGGGCTCGTGTACTGCGGGGTCATCCTCGCGTGCCAGGAGGTGTGCGAGTTGCGCCGCGCGCGCGAGTGGACGAGAGCGCTCTCGGACTGGTGGGCACTGCAGCCGGAGATGGTCGCGTTCACCGGTCGCTGTCTCGTGCACCGCGCGGAGATCCTCCAGCTGGACGGTTCCTGGCCCGATGCGTTGGCAGAAGCGCGTCGAGCCGGGAACCGGTTCGTCGAGACCAGGAATCCGGCGGCGGGCCTCGCCCGGTATCGCCAGGGCGAGCTCCTCCGGCTCCAGGGCGAGTTCGGCGCCGCGGAGAGGGCGTACAGGGACGCCAGCGGGTTCGGTTGGGAGCCGCAGCCCGGACTTGCCCAGCTGCGCCTTGCCCAGGGACGCACGGAGGCGGCGGCTGCGGCGATCCGCCCGGCAGAGGCGGCGACCTCCCTGCCGCTCGAGCGGGCGCGCCTACTCCCGGCCTTCATCGAGATCATGCTCGCGGTGGGCGAAACCGAGGCCGCGCGTAGCGCGTGCATCGAGCTCGAGGAGCTCGCGCGGGGGTTCGACAGCGCGATGTTGGCCGCGCTGGCTGCCCATGCGCAGGGCGCGGTCCACTTCGCGGAGGGCGACGTGCGGGCGGCCCTGGTCGCGCTGCGGAGTGCGCGTGAGACCTGGCAAGCCCTGGAGGCGCCGTACGAGATCGCGCGGACGCGCGTGCTGGTCGGCGAGGCCTGCCGGGCGCTGGGCGACGAAGAGGCTGCGGCGTTGGAGCTCGAGGCGGCGCGCGACATCTTCGAGCGCCTGGGTGCGAAGCCGGACCTCGCGCGACTGGGTGCGCGAGTGGGCGACACGCACGGCCTCTCGGGACGGGAGCTCGAGGTCCTGCGACTCGTCGCCTCGGGGAAGAGCAACCGCGAGATCGCTTCGGCGCTCGTGATCAGCGAGCACACGGTCGCGCGTCACGTTCAGAACATCTTCGCGAAGCTGGGGCTCTCCTCGCGCGCCGGTGCGACTGCGTTCGCCTTCGAGCACGACCTCGTCTGAGCGATCTCGTGGTCAGAAATGACCACGATCGCCCGGACGCAGGTTGGTGGATCCGCACGATGCGGCGCAGTTGCTGCCGTCGTACCCTCGGGACACAGCGACGAGGAGGACGAGATGGCACCTCAGACAGAGAGATTCGAGACCGTGATCGTCGGCGCCGGTCAGGCCGGGCTTGCGACGGGGTATCACCTGGCCAGGCAAGGCCGCTCCTTCGTGATCCTGGACGCAAACGAGCGGATCGGCGACTCCTGGCGCGAGCGCTGGGACTCCCTGAGGCTGTACTCACCCGCGAAGTACGACGGGCTCCCGGGTATGCCGTTCCCCGCGCGGCGAGCCTCCTTTCCCACGGCGCGCGAGATGGGCGACTACCTCGAGGCGTACGCGGCCCAGTTCAAGCTTCCCATCCGAACGAGCACGGCTGCGGACGCCCTAAGGAAGGAGGGAGACCATTACGTCGTCACAGCGGGGGCGCAGACGTTCGAGGCGGACAACGCCGTCGTGGCATCGGGCGTCATGCAGAAGCCCTTCGTGCCGAGCTTCGCGCCAGAGCTCGACCCGCAGATTACGCAGCTCCATTCGAATGACTACCGCAACCTTCCGCAGCTGAAGGAGGGCGGCGTGCTCGTGGTCGGCGCGAGCCACTCGGGAGCCGATATCGCCTACGAGGCAGCTGTCGATCACGAGACCATCCTGTCGGGACCGGACACGGGTCAGATCCCGGCATCGGTCGAGACGAGGCGAGGGCGCGCCGGCTTTCGCGTCCTATTCTTCCTCGGCTCGCACATCCTGACAATGGACACGCCGCTTGGCCGCAAGATGCGGCCGCACATCCGGCACGGCGGGGCTCCCCTTCTGCGCTACCGAAAGAAGGATCTGCTCGGCGCCGGGGTGGAGCGCGTCCATGAGCGGATGGTCGGAGTCCAAGACGGTCTGCCCGTCCTCGCCGACGGTCGCGTCCTCGACGTCCAGAACGTGATCTGGTGCACTGGGTTTCGGCGGGACTTCTCGTGGATCCAGGTCCCGTTCGAAGTCGGCGAGGACGGCTACCCGGTCCAGTACCGCGGCGTTGTCGCGTCCTGTCCCGGGCTCTACTTCGTGGGACTGCTCTTCCTGCACTCGTTCACGTCGATGCTTATCGCCGGGACGGGCAGGGATGCTGAGCGGGTCGCAAAGCACATCACGGCCCGACCCACCAGAGCCAAGGCGCCTGCCAGTCCGGTCGCTTCGATTGCCGAGCAGGTCGTCTTGTGACGACGCCGCCCGCGAAAGCCGAGGTCCCCCACATCTCCGGCGTTAGCTCGATCCTCGTCTGGAACGGCCTGGTGACGAGGATGCGACAAATCGGAGGCGAGAAGCGCAGTAGGCCAGAGCCGAGTCCTCGTCGTGAAAGTGCCGGCAAATCACGTAAATCTCACCACGCGATGGGCATGTAGAGGCCCGAAGCCGGGCCGCACCCATCACCACCGGCGTCCACCTCGAGCGCGGACGGCGCGGAAGCGCACGACCGCCCATCCACCGACCGCAACGGTCGCGAGCGAAGCGCCGACCAGGAACGTGATC
>DASXOX010000093.1:0-50646 GCA_036493975.1 Solirubrobacteraceae bacterium | reverse complement strand
TCCTGTGGGGCCGCCTCCTCGACGAGCGTGTTCCAGGCTCCGCAGGTCGGGCACTGCCCATGCCACTTCGCCTCCTGGGCGCCGCAGTCAGAGCAGACGTGGACGGTCTTGCGACTCACCCGGCCAGACTACGGTCCGGCGGGGACGGGCTTGCGCGGACCGGCTAGGACTCGTCGGCGGGTGCGTCGTCGACCGAAGGCGCATCGCCCTCTGTCAACTCCGGCTCGCCGCCCTCGGCGCCGACGCCGACTGGCGTCTTCTGCTTCTTGGGCTTGACAATCGTCAGTTTGACCTCGCCCTCTTCGCCCTCCCCAGCGGGGTTGACGACGACGGTCGCGCCCGGCGTGACCTGCTCGCGCAGCACGAAGTCGGCAAGCGGGTCCTCGATGTAGCGCTGGATCGCGCGCCGCAGCGGACGGGCGCCCATCGCGGGGTCCCAGCCCTTCTCGACGAGCAGATCCTTGGCGGGATCGCTCAGCTCCAACTGCAGCTCGCGTTCGGCCATCGACTCGCGGATCCGCAGCAACAGCAGCTCGACGATCTGCTTGATTTCGTCCTTGCCGAGCTTGTGGAAGACGATCACGTCATCGATGCGGTTGAGGAACTCCGGCCGGAAGACCTTCTTGAGCTCGCCCATGATGCGGTTCTTCATGTCGTCGTAGGTGATCCCGGTCTCGTCGTCTGAGACCGCGAAGCCCAGCGGCGTGTTGCGCGCGATCTCCGCCGCGCCGATGTTCGAGGTCATGATCACGATCGCGTGACGGAAGTCGACGGTGCGGCCCTGCGCGTCGGTCAGGCGGCCGTCCTCGAGGATCTGCAGCAGGATGTTGAAGACGTCCGGGTGCGCCTTCTCGATCTCGTCGAGCAGCAGCACGCAGTAGGGCTTGCGCCGAACCGCCTCGGTGAGCTGGCCGCCCTCGTCGTAGCCGATGTATCCCGGAGGGGAGCCGACCAGGCGCGAGACCGCGTGCTTCTCCATGTACTCCGACATGTCGATCCGCACCATCGCGTCCTCGTCGCCGAACAGGAACTCCGCGAGCGTGCGCGCGAGCTCCGTCTTGCCGACGCCGGAGGGGCCGAGGAAGATGAACGAACCGGTCGGGCGCTTGGGGTCCTTCAGCCCCGCCCGCGAGCGACGGATCGCCTTCGAGATGACCTCGACCGCGGGGTGCTGTCCGATCACGCGCTTGTGCAGTTCCTCCTCCATGCGCATCAGCTTCTGGGTCTCGGCCTCGGTCAGCTTGAAGACGGGGATGCCGGTCCACATCGAGACGATTTCCGCGATCTCCTCTTCGCCGATCGCCGGGCGGTCGCCGGACTCGCCGGCTTCCCACTCCTCCTCGAGCTCGCGCTTGCGATGGGTCAGCTTGCGCTCCTTGTCGCGCAGCGCCGCGGCCTTCTCGAACTCCTGAGCCTCGATCGCGGCCTCCTTCTCGCGCCGCGTCGTCTCGATCTGCTCCTCGAGCTCGCGGTTGGCGGGCGGGGAGGTCATCGACTTGATGCGCATCCGCGAGGCCGCCTCGTCGATCAGGTCGATCGCCTTGTCGGGCAGGAAGCGGTCGGAGATGTAGCGGTCGGCGAGTTCCGCCGCGGCGCGCAGGGCCTCGTCGGTGATCTGCACCTTGTGGTGCTGCTCGTAGCGGTCGCGCAGGCCCTTGAGAATCTCGACGCTCTGGTCGATCGAGGGCTCCTCGACGCGGATCTGCTGGAAGCGGCGCTCCAGGGCAGAGTCGCGCTCCAGGTACTTGCGGTACTCATCGAGCGTCGTCGCACCGATCGTCTGCAGCTCGCCGCGCGCAAGCGCGGGCTTGAGGATCGAGGCAGCATCGATCGCGCCCTCGGCGGCGCCGGCGCCGACAAGATTGTGGAGCTCGTCGATGAACAGGATGATGTCCCCGCGCTGGGTGATCTCCTTCATCACCTTCTTCAGACGCTCCTCGAACTCACCGCGGTACTTCGAGCCGGCGACCAAAGCCGCGAGATCGAGCGTGTAGATCTGCTTGTTCTTCAACAGCTCCGGCACATCGGCGTTCGTGATCCGCTGCGCCAAACCCTCGACGACCGCCGTCTTGCCGACGCCGGGCTCGCCGATCAGCACGGGGTTGTTCTTCGTGCGCCGCGAGAGGATCTGCATGATCCGCTCGATCTCGGTCTCACGACCAACGACCGGATCGAGCTTGCCTTCGGCAGCGAGCTTCGTGAGGTTGCGCCCGAACTGGTCGAGCAGCTTCGAGGACTTCTTGCCTTCCGCGGGCCCGCCCGAGCCAGAGCCCGAGCCCGGCTGTCCCTGTCCCTGGCCTTGGCGACGTCCGCTGGGACCGGAGAGCATGCGGATGACCTCGTTGCGGATCTTCTCGGAGTCCGCGTCGAAGTCGAGCAGGATGCGCGCCGCCACACCCTCGTTCTCGCGCACCAGACCAAGCAAAATGTGCTCCGTGCCGATGTAGTTGTGGCCCAGCGAGAGCGCCTCGCGCAGCGCGAGCTCGAGCACCTTCTTGGCGCGCGGCGTGAACGGGATCTGCCCGGAGGTGACCTCCTCGCCGGAGCCGACGATGCGCACGACCTGCGCGCGGACACGCTCCACGGTGATGTCGAGGCTCTCCAGTACCCGCGCCGCGAGGCCCTCCTCCTCGCGCAGCAGCCCGAGAAGAATGTGCTCCGTGCCGATGTAGTTGTGCTTGAGCGTGCGCGCCTCTTCCTGCGCGAGAACGACTACCTGGCGGGCCCGTTCTGTGAATCGCTCGAACATTGTCCTGGTTGGCCTCTCCGGTACGGGAATTGCGGCTCGCGGGGGACGACTCGCGGCCCTGCCGGGGACGCTAGCCGGGTGCTGGAAATCTCTGTACCCATCTCTTCGTCGGAATCTCCGCGAAAGATGAGCCGCCGAGTCCCATCACCGCCTCCGGACAGTCTACCAACGGCCCCCCGGACGCTCAGCGCATCGCGGGGAACAGCACGACCTCGCGAATCGAGGTCTGGCCCGTGAGGGCCATGACGAGCCGGTCGATGCCGATGCCCACGCCGCCCGTCGGCGGCATCCCTTGCTCGAGCGCCTCCAGGAAGATCTCGTCGTGCGGCTGAGTCTCCTCGTCGCCCTCCGCCGCCAGCCTGCGCTGACTCTCGAAGCGCTCCCGCTGCGCGTCGGGATCGGTGAGCTCACTGAACGCGTTCGCGATCTCCATACCCCCGACGAACGCCTCCCACCGCTCCGCCAGACCCGGCCGCGAGCGATGCTCGCGCGCCAGCGGCGACAGCGCGATCGGGTAGTCGAACACGAACGTCGGCTCCTGCAGACCTGGCTCGACGTGCGTCGAGAGCAGCTCGTCCGCCAGTTGCGGCCAGCTCGCCTGCGGATCGGACACCGGGAGACCGGCCTGCGCAATCGCAGCCGCCAGCGCTGCGGCGTCGGGGTAGTCCATCACGTCGACGCCGGTCGCCTCGTTGATCGCCTCGACGAAGCCCACGCGCCGCCAGGGGGAGGAAAAGTCATGCGTCGGACTGGCCGCCGCCTCGGAGGCGGCTTGCACGAGCGCTTCCAGACGCTTGGCCGCGTCGTTGTAGTCGGCGTACGCCTCATACCACTCGACGACCGTGAACTCCGGGTTGTGCTTTGTCGAGACCCCCTCGTTGCGGAAGTCCTTGCCGAGCTCGTACACCCGCTCCAGGCCTCCCACGATGCAGCGCTTGAGATACAGCTCGGTCGCGATCCGCAAGTAGAGCGTGCGGTCCAGCGCGTTGTGATGCGTCGTGAACGGACGCGCCAACGCGCCGCCATAGATCGGCTGCAACACCGGCGTCTCGACCTCCAAGAACCCCTCGCCGTCGAGATACCTGCGAATCGCCGAGATGATCCGCGCGCGGTCGGCGAAGCGCCGGCGCACCTCCTCGCTGGACATCAGATCGAGCTCGCGGCGGCGATGGCGGGTCTCGACATCGGTGAGCCCGTGATGCTTGTCAGGAGGCGGACGCAGCGCCTTTGCCAGCACCGCAAAACGCTCCACGCGCAGCGTTAGCTCGCCATGGCGGCTGCGCAGAACCGCGCCGTCCACGCCGATCATGTCCCCCAGGTCCAACGTGCGCAGCCGCTCGAAGGCATCCGCCCCCAGCACGTCCACGCGCGCGTGCAGCTGGATCTTGCCGCTGCGGTCCACGAGGTCGAGGAACGCCGCGCGGCCCTGACCGCGCTTGCCCGCCAACCGTCCCGCGACGCGGCGCATGTCCTCCGTCTCCTCGCCCACCGCCAGATGCTCATAAGCCGCGCGCACATCCTCGACCGAGCTCACCCCTGGGTAGGAGTAGGGGAAGTCATCCTCGCTCGCACTCTCGCGCAGGCGTTGCGCCTTCTCGCGCCGCTCCGCGATCAGCTCCGGGAGACCGTGCTTGGAGCCGGCCTGAGACTCGGCCGCACGAGCGGGCGTGGCTTCAACAGGGTCGCCCGGCGCAGACTCGCCGGCGCCGTCGGCGTCGGGCTCATCGGTCCGGCTCATGACCGAAGCCTATTTGAGGCCGACGTCGATCTTCGTGATCTTGAGCTTGCGCGCTGGCCCGCGAGGGACCTGAACCGCAACGACGTCGCCGCGCTTGTGGCCGAGCAGCGCGCGCCCCACCGGCGACTCGTTTGAGAGCTTGCTCTGCTCCGGGTTGGCCTCAGCGGAGCCAACGATCGTGTACTTCACAGACTTGCCCGTCTTCTCGTCCTTGACGTGCACCACCGAGCCGACCTGCACGACCTCCGTGGATAGCTCATTGGAGTCGATCACGGTTGCCATCCGCAGCTTGTCCTGCAGCAGCGCGATTCGGCACTCGAGCATCGCCTGCTCGTTCTTGGAGTCGTCGTACTCGGAGTTCTCGGAGATATCCCCGAACTCGCGCGCCTCCTTGATGCGTTCGGCAACCTCTCGACGGCGCGCTGTCGAGAGCACCTCGAGCTCGTCCTTGAGCTTCTCGAGACCTTCGGGAGTGAGGATTACATCCTTCGGCATGTCTTATCGATCCTGCTCGCTCGCGGTCTTGGATTTGGTGGGCCCGGAGACGAACAAAACCCGCCGTTGAGCGGGGAGTTCACGATCCGGCGGGCGCAGCGAGCGCAGCAGTATAGCGAGGGCCGCGCCGGCGTCGAAGACGCCTAGGCCGCGAGCGCCGCGGCCGGCCCGGTGAGGACGAGATCGTCCAGCAGCCGCCGCGCCTGCTCGACATTCTCGGTCGCCTGCAGCGAGGCTTGCAAGGCGGCGGTGTGTGTCCGATCGAGATCCAGGCGCGCCACGTACCAGGGATAGAACTTGCGCAGGTAGCGCCCAGCACGCTCGGTGCCGAGGTGCTCGATCGCCCGCGCGATTGTCCACCGAAGCTCCGCCACCACCTCATTCTGCGTGGGAGGCTGCTCGCGGCCCCGCAGGAGTTCCTCAAACAGCCACGGGTTGCCGAGCGAGCCGCGCGCGAGCATCACTGCCGCCACGCCCGTCTGCGCAAACGCGGCCCGTACGCCTGCCGCGTCGTGCAAGCCCCCCGTGAGGATCACCGGCGCCGGCAGCGCCGCCGCCAGGCGCGCCGCGAGCTCGTAGTCAGGCACCCCTTTGTGGTGGACCGCCGCCGAGCGTGGGTGAAACGCGATCGCGGCGACCCCCGCGTCGTCGACGAGTCGCCGCGCGAGCTCGAAGCCCGACGTCTCGCCAGGACGCTGCCCGGAGCGCAGCTTGACCGTCACTGGGACCGCCCCGCCGGCGCCCTCTACGGCGGCCTTCGCAACTGCCACCGCGCGCGCTGGATCGGACAGCAGCGCCGCCCCCGAGCCGGTCTTGCAGACCTTGGGGACCGGGCATCCCATGTTGATGTCGATCGCTTCCGCCCCCGCCACAACCGCGCTCGCGGCAGCCGAGCGCATGATCGCGGCGTCCTGCCCGAAGAGCTGGATCGACGTCGGCCCGCCCGCGCCCGCTGTCAGCTCCTCCGGATGGATCCGCAGCAGCTCCCGCAGCGTGCGCTCGTTGCGGTAGTGGATCGCGTGGCTTGAGACCATCTCGGACACCGCCATCCCCGCGCCGTGGCGCTTGGCCTGCAGGCGCACGAACCAGTTGCCGATCCCCGCCAGCGGCGCCAACAGCACACGGTTGGGGATCTGCAGCGCGCCGAGCGTCCACGGGTCGGTTAGCTCTCGTGCATCTGACATCGACCTCATTATGGCCGTGATCGGACCCCACTATGGGCCCACGCCGGCCCACACCGGGCGACCGCGCGTTGCGCTAGCGGTTGCGCTCGTAGATCAGGCGCAGGCCCGTCAACGTCAGCAGCTCGTCGACGCCTTCGATCGTCGTCGTGAACGGCACGATCGCGCCCGCCAAGCCGCCGGTCGCGATCGTCTTCGCAGCCGGCCCCAGCTCACCTCGCAGCCGGTGCACGATCGCATCCACCTGGCCCGCCGTGCCGTAGACGATCCCCGAGCGGATCGCGTCGATCGTCGTCTTGCCGATCAGCGCTCGCGGCGCCGTCACGTCGATCTTCGGAAGTGCCGCCGCCCGCTCGGTCAGCGCCTCCAGCGAGATCTCAACGCCCGGAGAAATGATCCCGCCGAGATACTCGCCGTCGACTGACACCGGGTCGTAGGTGATCGCCGTCCCGAAGTCCACCACGATGCACGGCCCACCGAGGCTCGCATGCGCAGCGACCGCGTTGACGAGCCGGTCCGGACCGATCTCACGCGGGTTGTCGTAACGGATCGGCATCCCCGTCCGCACGCCGGGGCCCACCACCAGCATCTCGTGGCCGAGATAGCGCTCCGCCATCGCGCACCATTCCGGGCCCAGCACCGGCACGGTCGAAGACACGATCGACGCCTCGATGTCCCCCATCGAAACGTCGCGCAGCTCGAGCAGGTTGCGCAACGCCGCGCCGAGCTGGTCGGATGTGGACTGGCGCACCGTGGCAAAGCGCCAGTGCTCGCGCAGTTCGCCGTCGCTAAACGTCCCGAAATGGGTCTGGGTGTTGCCGACGTCCACCGCTAGCAGCATCGACTGGAGCCTATCCTCGAACGGTCCGCCGCGCTCCTATATGCTCGTCGCGAGCCGATCGACAAGGGGGCGCCAAGATGAGCCAGATCAAGCTGTACGTACTGCCGGGCTCGCACCCATGTGCAGCCGTCGAAGCCGCCCTCCAAAGCAAGGGCCTGCAATTCGATCGCGTCAACCTGCTGCCGATGACACAGATCATGATCGGCCCGCTGCGCTATGGCGGGCAGACCGTGCCCGGCATGCGTCTCGACGGTGAGCGCCTCGTGGGCTCGCGCGCGATCATGCGCCGCCTAGATGAGCTGGCAGCCGAGCCGCCGCTGCTACCGCCCCCCGGCGACCCGCAGCGCGAGCGTGTGCTCGATGCCGAGCGCTGGGGCGACGAGATCTTCCAAGACATCCCGCGGCGCATCCTTGATGTCGGCTTTCTGCGCCGCCCCGACACGATGGAGAGCTTCGCCGGGGACACCCCCCTGCCACTGCCGCGCGCGATGCTGCGACCCGCGCTGCCGCTCACCGCGCGCTTGATGGCGATGCGCAACCACGCCCGCGACGACACCGCCAAGGCCGACTTCGCCGCGCTGCCCAGTCATCTCGACAAGGTCGATGCATGGATCGGCGAAGGTCTGCTCGGTGGCGAGCAGCCCAACGCCGCCGACCTGCAGATCGGCTCGACGATCCGCCTCCTGCAGACGATCGCCGACGTCCGCCCGCTGATCGACGGACGGCCCGCGGCACAGCTCACGCGCTACTTCCCGCCGATCGACGGCGAAATTCCCGCGGGCACATTGCCTGCGGAATGGCTGCCTGCGCGCGCCGCCTGAAGCGCACGCCTGCTCGGCGCGGACGGCACGCCCACCGGCGCCGACGCGCATACTGCGCGCACTCGGCGCTCAGTCCCCGATGCTCAGCGGTGGCGAACTCCAGCGCACGCCCTCCCACGGCGGCAGCACCGCGAGCGCGTCCGCGAGCGACTCCCCGCCGGGAGCCCTTAGCTCGAAGTCGAGCTCCAGCAGCGGGATCAGGACGAAGCGACGCGTCAACACTTGCGTGTGCGGCAGCGCCATCCGCTCCTCTGCGATCCGCAGATCCCCGAGCAGCAGGATGTCAATATCGATCGCCCGCGGCCCGTGGCGCGGCCCGCCCTCGGCGCGGCCCAGCTCGCGCTCCACGGCCTTCGCTGCTTCGAGCAGTTCCAGCGGGTCCAGCGACGTGCGTACCCGCAGGCACGCGTTGAGGAAGCTCGGCTGATCGAGCACCTCCCCCACCGGGTCCGTGTCGTACACCGACGAGGACGCCAGCACCTCGACGTCCACGCCGCTCAGCGCGTCGACCGCGGCCTGCAGTTGTGCGCGCCGCTCACCCACGTTGGAGCCAAGGCCTAGGTAACCAATTCGGGGGGGCATTTGCCGAACGCTAACCGTGCTCACGCGTCAGCGCGCTCACGCACATAGGAGCCCGACCACCGCGAAGCGTTGCAGCGTCTCCTCCAGTTCCGCCGCGTTCGGCGCCAGCTCGGTCGAGGCAGTCAGCCCGTCAAGCAGCGCCTCGCGGTCGCGAGTCCCATCGAGCAGCCCTAGCAGTTGCGGCTCCAGCTCTCCCAGCAGCTGAACATTGGCGTGCAATAGCGAGCTCACCGCCGGGCGCCCCGCCGCGTGCTGCGCGCGCGCCAGCGCGCTCGCCAACGGCCGCTCGGACGGGTGTGGGACCAGCGACGGTGCGCAACTCTGCAGCCCCACGATGCGTGCAAGATGGGCCTGGAGGAGAACCGAGCGCAGGCGCTCGGCTACGAGCTCCTCGGGGACTTCTGTCCCAGCCGCCTCGCGCGCCACCGCCAGCAGCGCCGGGAACTCCAGTGCGGCCGGCCACGCCTGCGAGAGCGCACGCATCGCCGCCGCGACGAGCCGCTCGCTTGTCGTGATCGAGAAGCCCTCCGGTGTGAGAAATGTCTCGCCCTCCTCCTGCCCCTGCTTGCCGCGCTGCTCCTCCTCGACCTCTTGCGGCTGCGCCGTCGAGGAGATCGCGAAACGCTCCAGCTCATCGACGTCGAGCTCGCGGTGAACCGGCGCCTCGGCGTGGCACAGCAATGTCTGGCGGAACATCCGGTTGCGAAAGAAGTCCAGGTACTGCTCGCGTACCACCGCGTCGTCGGGCAGCGCCGCCATCAGGCGCCCCGCACTCTCCGGGACGTCGCGCATCTGGCTGTCAGAGAGGTCAGCCTCCGCGAGGAAGCGCAGGCCGTGGCGCTCGGCGTGCTCCACGAACTCGTGGAAATAGAACGGCGTGCTGATCTCCGCCAGATCGTCGTGGAAGAGCAGCGCGTCGCTGTAGCGCAGCATCCGTTCGATCTGCTCGCGCAGCGCCTGCGCGTAGGGCGAGGGCGTCTCGATCTCGACGATCGTCCGCATCAGTTCGTGCGCCCCTGCGAGCCGCGCCTCGGGATCCTCGACATCGCGCAGGTGATAGAGCAGCATGTCGCGCGTCATGTCCCGCAGGTAGCTCCCCGGGTATGCGTTGTAGCTCACATACGCGATCCCCGCCTCGTTCAGCCGCTGCTGGCAGCACTCCAGCAGCGCCCCCCGCGCACGCGGCGGGATCCACGAGTACACCCCGTGCGCGATGACATAGTCGAAGCTCCCCAGCTCCTCCGGTAGCGACTCGATGTCCTCGCAGCGCAGCTCCACGTTGCGCAGACCCGCCGCCCGTACCAGCTCGCCACCGCGCTCCACCGCGCTCGCAGCCGCATCGATTCCTACAAAGCTCGATCCCGGTAGCGCCTGTGCCAGCGAGAGCGTGTTCACTCCCTCGCCGCAGCCCAACTCCAGCACGCGGCACTTCGTCGCCGGCGCCGCCCTCAGGCCAAACAGCCAGCCGATCGCCTCCAGCCGCGCCGGGTGTGTGACCGGTTGCGCGAAGCCCGGGTAGGCGAACCGTTCGTAGCTCTCCGCTGTGCTCAGAGCTTCGCGTTGGCGACGACGTTCCAGCCCACACTCGCCGAGCCCTTGCCGTTCTGGCCGACGAACGTCTCCTGGAGCTTCTGGAAGGCGAACGTCACCTGCTCCGTCGGCTCCCCGTTGGTCGATTTGCCGTCGGAAAGGCTCGACACGAGGATGCTGGAGAACTCGAACTTCAAGTACGTCTGCTCCTTACCCGCAGCCTTGTGTGCGAACGAGAGCTCCGCGCTCTTGATGTGCGTGCCCGCCACCGCGTCCTGCAGCAGTTGCGGCGAGCTCTTATCGAGTGTCTTCGTGATCGTGAACGACTGGATCGTCGTCTTGCCCGCCCCCGCCCCGCCGGTCGCGGAGGCGATGCTTCCCTGCGCGCCGAGCGAGAACGACTCGATGTTGATCTCTCCCTTGTGCTGCTTGTCGGTCGACTCGCCCTTGATGCCGTCGAGCTTGAGGAATGTCTGGCCCGAGTCGTTTGTCAGGCCGAACGACGTTCCGCCCACCAGCGGCGAACCCGGGGCGCCCTGTGATCCCGCTGCGCCCTGGCCCCCAGCTGGGCCCTGCGGTCCGGCCGGACCCTGAGGGCCGGTGGGGCCGGACTGGTTCCAGGCGATCTCCTTCTCGCCTTCTTCGCATTGATATTCGTCGGAGACCGCGTTGGGTCCGCCACGCAGACTCGGGTCGATCACCCTCAGCGCCCCCGGCACCTGAAAGTGGTCGTCAACGGTGGCGCCGCTCGGACCGGCGTAGCAGCCCGTGATCGTCGTACCGTCGGCCCCTCCCGGGATCGCCCCGGTGGCAACCGCCGCCCCCGCGCCGAGCGCTGCGGCCGTGGGGAGCGCGATCCTCAAGAAGCCCCGCGAGCGCCGCATCCGCTGGGCAGCCTGCACTATCCGGTTTGCCTCTTGCTGGCTCATCGCCTCCGCTCCCACCGATCCTGTCAGTCGCTGACACGCTGCGCGTACGCGCAGCACCACTGCCGCGGCACCCAATCAGACGCTTCGGACGGAGTCAATCGACGTGGACGTATGGTCTTCGTTGAGGGCCCCGCCGCGCGCGCGTACATGCGCGCGCGGCCGCGCGCGGCGGGGTCTGTCGAGGAGGCATCCGGTCCGGCAACTCCACGATGCGTACGCCGCTCGACACCGTCGGGGCGATCTACGCCCCTGCCTGACCTAGCGTGGGCCCCTCGCGCAGGCCGATGCGTGCGTGCAGACGCCGCAAAGGGCGCGGCGCCCACCACGTCGCGTCGCCAAGCCACCCCATCAGCGCCGGTACGAGGAGAGCTCGCACCAGGGTCGCGTCGATCGCCACCGCGAGCGCCGCTCCGAAGCCGAGCTGCTTGACGAAGAACACGTGCGAGCTCACGAACGCCCCGATGGCCACACAGAACAGCAGCGCCGCCGCCGTCACCAGCCGCCCCGTGCGCTCAAGGCCATGCGCGACCGCCTCGCGCGTCGGCAGCCCGTCGTCGTGTGCCTCCTTGATGCGACCGAAGAGGAACACCCCGTAATCCGTCGAGAGCGCGAACGCCACCACGAACAGCAGCACCAGGTTCGACTCCTCCAAGCCCCCGATCGGGCTGAATCCGAGCAGCGAAGAAAGGTGACCATCCTGGAAGACCAGCACGAGCAGGCCCGCGCCGACCGCGACGGTCAGGAGGTTCATCGCGAGCGCCACGAACGGCAGCAGCAGCGAGCCGGTCATCAAGAACAGGAAGCCGCCCGTCACGAGCGCGAGGATCGCAAGCGTCAACGGCGTGTGCGCCGAGATCGCGGCCTTCTGGTCCACGAACCACGCCGTCGCCCCGCCCACGAGCACCTTTGAGATCCCGCCCGCTCCGGGTGCCCCGTCGACCCTGCTCGGCAGTGCCCGCAACCGCGCCAAGAGCCGCTGGTTCGCGGGCGAGCCGTCGGTTCCGCGCGGCAGCAGTTCGATCTCCCACGTATTGCGACCGAGATAGCTCGGCGGCGCCACGCTGGCCTGTGCACCCGCCGTGACCTGCGCGCGGTGCGCGAGGTTCGCGAGCGCGCGGCCGGCCGACGGCCCCGCGTGCGCGACCATCGTGATCGTCTCCGAGCCGTCCACGGCGAACTCGCGGGTCAGCGTTTCCGCCACCTGGCGCGGCTGCGCCGAGGTCGGCAGGACGTGCGCGTCGGCCGGTGTCAGACTCAGTTTCAGCGAAGGCAACGCGATCGCGAACAGGGCCGCCGCGGTCGCGATCGCCACCATGCCGGGCCGGCGCATCACCCCACGCGCGAGCCGCGACCAGAAGCCGTCCTCTCCACCTCCGGTGGCGGAGCGCGCGGAGCCGCGCTGCAGCCATGCCGGAGAGAGCGCGTCGATGCGCGGACCGAGCGCAACCAGCACTGCGGGGAGCACGATCAGCGACACCGCGCCGGCGCTCAACGCGACGATCGCCCCGCCGACCCCCATCGAGTAGAGGAAGCGCAGCGGGAACACGAGCATCGAGGCCAGCGCACCCGCGACCGTCAGTGAGCTGTAGAGCACAGTCCGGCCGGCCGTCTGCAGTGTCCGCGCAATCGCCGCACGCGTGTCCAGACCTCCGGCGAGCTCCTCGCGGTAGCGCGAGAGCACGAACAGGCTGTAGTCGATCCCCAGCCCCAGGCCCATGCCGGTCACTAGGTTCACCGCAAAGATCGAGAGTCCGAGGAACTGGTCCACGAGGCGCAGCACCAGGAAGGTGATCACGATCGCGAAGCCCCCGACGAGCAGCGGCAGCGCCGCCGCGATCAGGCCGCGGAAAACCCAGAACGAGAGCGCCAGCAGGATCGGGAAGGCGAACATCTCCGCCCGCTGCAGGTCCGAGGAGGTGCGTTCGTTGAGTTCCTGGAAGGCCACGTCGTTGCCGCCGAGCAGCACGCCGCTGCCGGCGAGCTGCGGGCGTACGTGCGCGACCGCCTGCGCCGAGCGGTCACGGTTAGTGAAGGCCGCCAGCACCGCCGTCAGATGCCCGTCCCGCGAGACGAGTGCCGGCAGATGGGCGCTCGGGTAATCCAACACGCGCTGAAAGCCCGGCTGCGCCGCGAGCAGCGCTGCGACGTGGCGCGCCTGCGAGGCCGCCGCCGGATCGGTGCGAACATCGTGCGCCGCCGGCACGAGCGCCGCGACACCGTAAGAGGCCGACTGGCCGGTCGCGCGTTCGACCTCGCGCAGCACCTGCTGGTTGGGCGCCTTGGGATCCTGGAAGTCCGACGAGGAGCTCTTCAGGATCGAAACGATCGGGGCGCCCACCGCCGCCGCGAGCAGGAACACTGCGCCGGATATCAACAAGATGCGCCGCGTGCGGTCGTTCGCTAGCGCTGTCAGGCGGTCGATCATCGGAAGCCTCCGATCGTCACGACACCCGCGTTCTACCGGGCGTCCAGGACAAGGGGTCCCGATATTATGAGTGACTGCTAACTAACTGTCAAGAGCGGGTTCGGCGATCACTCTTCGGCCTCGCGCCACACCTCGACGGAGACTTCGTCAACCGGCAACGCGATCGGCGGCTCCGGCTTGGTCGCCTTGACCCACACGCCTTCGAGCTCGTAGTCCGCGAGCAGCCGCTCCGCGATCGTGCTGCACAGGCGCTCCAGTGTCTTGTGCGAGCGCTGCTGCGCCACCAGCGCCACGAGCTGACAGACCTCGGCGTAGTCCACCGTGTCCTCGATACTGTCGGTCACAGTCGCATCGGTCTCGCCGACCTCCAAGCGCAGATCGAGCATCAGCCGCTGGCCGACCTCGCGCTCGGCCTCGCTGACTCCGTGATGGGTGTAGAGCGACAGGCCCGAGATCTCGATCGTGACGGTCTCGAGGCTCTCCTCGTGCTCTTCCTCCTCGCCCCCGTCCTCATCCTCGTCGGGCTCGTGCGCGTGCGGATCGTCGGGGCTCAGCTCGTCGTCGTCGTCCATCGCGCGCCCAACGTAGCAGCCGTCACCGTGAGCGCGGCGCGCGCCGGCGCGACATCGTGCACGCGGAACACACGTCCCCCACGCTCGTATGCGAGCACACAGGTGGCCAGCGTTCCCGGCAGGCGCGCCGCGACGTCCACGGGATCGCTCGCCCCCTCCGCGTCGGCGAGGATCCGCCCCAGAAACGCCTTGCGCGACGTCCCGACGAGCAGCGGACGGCCAAGCTCGGTCAGCTCACCCAGGCGGCGTAGCAGTTCGAGGTTGTGCTCCGCCGTCTTGCCAAACCCGATCCCGGGGTCGAGCACGACCCGCTCCTCCGCCACGCCTTCGCTCACGGCGAACTCCAAACGCTCGGCGAGGAACGCCTTGACCTCATCCACGACATCCTCATAGCGTGGCTCGAGTTGCATGGTCCGCGGCTCACCGCGCATGTGCATGAGACAGCACTCCACCTCGCTCTCGGCAAGTACACCCACCATCCGCGGGTCGCCGCGAAGGGCAGTGACGTCGTTCACGAAGCTCGCGCCGGCAGCCAAGGAAGCGCGTGCGACCGAGGACTTGGAGGTATCGATCGAGATCTGCGGGCGCGCCCTTGGGGATGCTCCCTGCGTGCTCTGCAGCCGGTCGGCGAGACCTTCGATAACGGGTAGAACACGTTCGAGCTCCCGGTCCTCGGAGACCGGCTCGGCTCCCGGTCGCGTCGATTCGCCGCCGACGTCGAGGATGTCGGCGCCCTCACTCGCCAGCCGCAACCCGTGAGCGACCGCGGCCCCGGGCTCGAAGAACAGCCCTCCGTCAGAGAACGAGTCGGGCGTGACGTTCACGACGCCCATCACGCGGAACTCACCCCCGGAAATCAATGCACGCCCCAGGCGGCGTAAACGCCCGCTTGATAGCGGGCGACCACGCACAGCTTGACGTCCATCTATGCGAGCTCGGGCCGCTCCGGGTCAGTTCCGCGCATGTCCGCGGTACCACCCGCGAGACCGGGGCGTGGCAGCGGCCGGGGAGCTTCACGTCCAGGACGGTCCACCGGCGCCGGGGGCGCGGGCAGCTCGGGCGCGGCGCGTCCGCTCTCCGAGCCGAAGGCTTCCTGTTCGCTCTTGCCGTCGAGCAGGGCGAGGAACTCCTCCTTCTCGATCGTCTCGCGCTTGACGAGGATCTCGGAGATGTCCGTGAGACGCTGGCGGTGCTCGGTGAGGATGTCACGCGCGCGCTGATGCGCGGCCTCGACGATCCGCCGGATCTCGTCGTCGATCTCGCGCGCGATCTCATCCGAGTAGTCGGGCTCGGTGGAGAACTCGCGGCCAAGGAACGGCTGGCCGTGGTCGTGGCCGAAGACGCGCGGGCCGAGCTTGTCGCTCATACCGAAGCGCATCACCATCTGCTTGGCGGTGGCCGTCACCTTCTCGATGTCGTTGGAGGCGCCGGTGGTGATCTCGTCGAACACGATCTCCTCGGCGGCGCGCCCACCGAGCGTCATCGCCATCGTGTCGTTGAGCTCGGCGCGCGTGGTCAGGAAGCGATCCTCCTGGGGCATCGAGATCGTGTAGCCGAGCGCCTGGCCGCGCGAGATCACCGAGATCTTGTGCACGGGATCGGAGTGCTCGAGGTAGTGGCCGACGATCGCGTGGCCCATCTCGTGGTAGGCGGTCACGAGGCGCTCTTTCTCGCTCATCACACGCGTTTTCTTCTCGGGGCCGGCGATCACGCGCATGATCCCCTCCTCGAGCTCGACCTGGCCGATTTCGCGCTTGCCGGTGCGGGCGGCAAGCAGCGCAGCCTCGTTGATGAGGTTGGAGAGGTCGGCGCCGGTGAAGCCGGTGGTCTGGCCGGCGAGCGCGTCGATGTCGATCTCCTTCGCCAGCGGCTTGCCGCGGGTATGGACTTCGAGGATTTTCGCGCGGCCCTTGCGGTCGGGGCGATCGACCGCGATCTGACGGTCGAAGCGCCCGGGGCGCAGTAGGGCGGGGTCGAGGATGTCGGGCCGGTTGGTGGCCGCGATCATGATGATGTTGTCCTTCGCCTCGAAGCCGTCCATCTCGACGAGCAGCTGGTTGAGGGTCTGCTCGCGCTCGTCGTGGCCACCGCCGAGGCCCGCGCCGCGGTGGCGCCCGACGGCGTCGATCTCGTCCATGAAGATGATGCAGGGGCTGTTCTGCTTGGCCTGCTCGAACAGGTCGCGCACACGCGAGGCGCCAACGCCGACAAACATCTCGACGAAGTCCGAGCCCGAGATCGAGAAGAACGGCACTCCGGCCTCGCCCGCGACGGCACGCGCGAGCAGCGTCTTGCCGGTACCCGGCGGCCCGTACAGCAGCACGCCCGTGGGGATGCGCGCGCCGAGCGCCTGGAACTTCTTGGGGTTCTCCAGGAACTCCTTGATCTCGTGCAGCTCCTCGACCGCCTCATCCACGCCGGCAACGTCGCGGAAAGTGATCTTCGGCGAGTCCGCCGAGAGCCGCTTCGCGCGGGACTTGCCGAACGACATCACCTTCGAACCCCCGCCCTGGACCTGGTTGAGCAGGAAGATCCAGATCCCGAAGAAGATCAGGAACGGCAAGACGTAGGTGAGCAGCGAGAGAATGATGCTGCTCTTCGCGGGTTCTGTGTTGTACGGGATCCCGGCCGTCTTGAGCTCTTTTTCGAGTTCCGGCACGGACTGGTCGATGTAGCCGATTTCGTATTTCGAGCCGTGCGTAGGCGTGACCTCGAGCACGTTGCCCTTCGTCTTGAAGAGCACCGACTTGACCTCGTGCTGCGGGATTTCCTGGGTGACGAGCTTGGAGTAGCTGGGAGCCGGCCCGTTGTTGGAGCCCGACGTGATCAGTTTGGAGGCGAAGAACGCGAGCACGACCACGATCAGGATCGGGAACGCGGCGCTCTTGAAGAAACGGCTCATAGAGAGATCTCAGTCGGCATAGCGGCAGCTCTTGATAAGCGCCTACCAGCCGTTCAGCGTACCACGGGGCAGTCGTTTTTCCGGACAGTGCGGACCCGGCCACGGCTGGGCACAGTGCGAGCGATAAGCGCTAGTCATGCCTAACCAACGCAGCGACGAACGGAAGGTTGCGATGACGCTCGGCGTAGTCCAGGCCATAGCCGATCACGAAACGATCGGGAATCTCAAAGCCCACATAGCGGGTCGGCAGGTCGACCTTGCGACGCTCGGGCTTGGTCAACAGCGCACACACCTCCAAGGTGCGCGGGTTGCGCGAGCCCAGGTTGCGCAGCAGATACTGGAGCGTCAAGCCGGAGTCCACGATGTCCTCGACAATCAGCACGTCACGCCCCTCAATCGCGACGTCGAGATCCTTGAGGATGCGCACGACCCCCGAGGAGTCCGTCGCCGACCCGTAGGAGGCGACCGCCATAAAATCGACCTCGACAGGGATGTCGATCAGCCGCATCAGGTCGGAGAGGAAGAACATCGCGCCCTTCAGGACCCCCACCAACAGCAGCGAGCGCTCGGCGTAGTCGTGGGAGATGCGCTCGGCAAGTTCTGCGACTCGTCCTCGTAGCTCCTCGGCGCCGACGAGCACCTCACCGATCTCCGACGCGCGGGCGTCAGCCTGGGCATCGGTGCTTCGCTCCGAAGGCATGACGGGCACCCGCGGAGTGTAGAGAGTCGCTGTCGCGGCAGCCATTTAGGGTCTCCGACGCGCGGTACCGCGCTCAATCACGGGGCGGCAAGCGGACCATGCTTAGACGGCCACCCTCGATCACGGCGGCCACGAGACCCCCGACGTGCAACTCCGCTCGTCCGCCGCGCTCCGCGAGCGCGAGCATCTCCGCCACGCGACCCCCGGCCTGCGGCACGAACGTCCCCGCGGCATTCTCCGCGAGACGAATGACGATCAGGCGTGCGAGCGCCGGCGGGAGGCTGCGTAGACGCTCGATCGCGATACTCGATGCATCCCGCAGCTCGGCGTCGATGAGAGCTTCGAGTGCCTCGGCCTCGGCGCGCAGCAACTTGGCGGTACGCAGCACGTTCTCCTCCGCCGCTGGATGGACGGCGCGTAGCGCCGGCACGACCCCGCTTCGCACACGTGCGCGCGCGAAACGCTCATCGTCGTTGCTCGCGTCCTCCCGCCAGCGCAGTGCTCGCGCCCGGCAGTACGCAGCGGTCTGCTCGCGCGTGACACCGAGCAGGGGCCGCACGACGCGCCCCTCGCGTGAGGCCATCCCGAGCAGCGCACGTCGTCCCGGGGAGGCGGCGAAGCGGTAGAGAATCGTCTCGACTTGGTCGCTAGCGGTGTGGCCGGTGGCGATGCGCGCCTCGTCCTCCGCAGTGAGGGCGGCCTCGCCGGCCGCTTCGATGCGGGCGTCGGCGGTGGAGGGGATGGGTCTCTCCTCTGCGACCCCGCCGCGCGCGCGTACACGTGTGTGTGCGCGCGCGGCGGGGTCGATTTTTCGTACATCGAACTCCCCCGCTAGGCGCTCCGCCTCGCGGTAGCGTAGCTCGCGCGCCCACGCCTGCAGGTTGCCGGCGCCTTCCGGGCGCCGGGCACGCACGACCTCCAGCTCGACCCCGAGCCGCGCGCAGAGCTCACGACAGTGGCGCTCATCCTCATCGGCCTCGGGACGGAGGCCGTAGTTGACGTGCAATGCAAGCAGAGCTCGGACTCCGTGGATCTCGACGGCAAGGTCCAGCAGGCAAACCGAATCGCGCCCACCGGAGAGCATCACGACGAGCGGCGCGTCGCCCGCGAGGAGCCCCTCCCCGCGCACCTGCTCGCGGATCCGCGAGGACTCACCGGCCGGATCTGCGTCCGCAGCGATCGCGTCACCCCCGGGTGGAGGCGAGAAACAGCTCGGTGGGCTCGGAGAAGCCCTTGAGTCCAACCTCACCGATCAGCTTGAACGCGAGACCGTCGACGCCGTCAGCGAGGTCGACAACAGCGCGCGTGACGAGCACCTCGCCACCGGCAGCGCGGGCGACGACTCGGGCGGCCTGATTGACCTCGCGACCGAAATAGTCACCGTCGCGGTAGATCGCCTCACCGTGGTGGACGCCGATGCGCGGCGGCGGCACGCCAACGGGGGCTTGCGCCTGGAAGCCGACCGCCCACTGCGTGAGCGCGACGGGGTCGGTGCCGACGACCATGACCTCGTCGCCGAGCGTCTTGAGCACGCGCGCGTCGATCGGGAGCGTGCGCTCGACCTCCTCGACGAAGCGCTCGACGGCGTTCACGGCCCGCTCGTCGCCCTGCTCCTCGGTGAGGCGCGTGTAGCCGGCGAGGTCGGCGAAGGCGATCGCGATGCGCAGGCGCCCGACCTGCAGCGCCTGCTCGCCCATATCGGCCTCCATGTGACCGATTACGTCCTGCTCGACGAAGTACGCCAGGAAGCGACCGTGCATCCAGTTCATCAGCGGGGCCGTAAACGGCAACAGCTCGCGCGCCATGCCATCCATCTGCGCGGCGATCTCGCGCCCGGGAACGCCCTCTCTCATGAGCGGCTCGTGGATGTACATGTGGAACAGGCGAACCTCGGTTTCGGCGATCTGTGCGAGCGCCTGACCCCAGACGCGTGCGATCTGCGTGAAGGCCTCTTCTGGCAGCCCCGCCTGCAGCATTGCAGCGACGTACTTGAGCATCTCGAGGTCTTCGTCGGTGATCGCGTCTACTGAGAGCGCGCTGAGCCCGAGATTCACGACGATGCGCTCGATCAGCTCCGGAGCCAGGCCGGTGGCACGCGCGGTCTGGCGCAGCGTGTTGCGTCCCTCGGGAGCGGAGAGAAAGTCCTCGACGTCGCCGAGCGCAAGCCGCCCGCTGTCGCTGGCCTCGCGGATCTGCTCGACGGTGTACCCACGCTCGCGCAGCCGCGCCACGATCCTGGCCTGCGCAGCCGCCGCGGTCGTCCAGCGTCCTTCGTACTGCGGGATCAGGCCAGCTTTGACCCAACGCCGCACCGTCGCCGGCGAGACTCCGGCGCGCGCAGCGACGTGGGTGACGGTCATCGTGGACGGCACGGCACGCGCAGTCGTTCCGTCTTGCCCGTCGCCGTTGAGGTCCCCCCTGACCGCGCTCATCGTTCAGACCGCCAGGTGTGGATAATCGGCGTCTACGATCGCGCGATAGCGACCGTAGACGGGTTTCGTGATGGGAATGAGACGCAGCGAGGCTGCGATGTCTCCACCGGCCTTGATCCGCCGACGGGCGATCGCCAGGGGCACGTTTTCGCGTCCCTGGAAGTAGCGATTGGCCGTCTGGGAGGACATCTTCATGCGGACCCGCGGCTCCCAGTCGACGTCGTCGCTCCACTCCCAGTGGAGGTTCTTGCGCTCACGTCCACGGCGCGCCCTGACGTTGACGACAAGGTCGAAGTCCTCGAACTCGAAGCGCTGCGGGACGTCGGCGTCGCGGAGCTTGGGGCCCATCTCGGGATCCTCGCTCATGATGCCGAACAGCCGATCCATGACCTGGCGAAATTCGGCGCTCGATCGGAACGGGGTTGCCATTGCGCGCAGTCTAGAGTCGTCGCCCCATGACCAAGCGCGAGCCCATCCATCTGCGCCCGACGACGACGCTAGCCGAGCGCGTGCTGCTGCCGGGCGACCCCGGGCGGGCGCTAGCGCTGGCGCAAGCGCTGCTGGAGAAGCCGTTGATGTTCAACCACCATCGCGGCCTTTGGGGCTATACGGGCCGAGCGGCCGACGGAGAAGCGCTGACGATCCAGAGCACCGGTATGGGCGGCCCGTCGGCAGCGATCGTAATGCAAGAGCTCGTCGCGCTCGGCGCGCGCCGAGCGATTCGCGTGGGGACGTGCGGGGCGCTGGACGGCGGCCTGCGCCTCGGAGAGCTCGTCGTCGCGCGCGAGGCGCTCGCGACGGATGGCACGAGCCGCGCCCTCGGGGCGAGCGAGCGGATCGCCGCGGACGAGGGCCTGACGGCCGCACTGGAGCGCAGCGCGACGAGCGCGGGCGCGACGATTGTCAGCACGGATCTCTTCTACGACCCGAACCGCGACCGCGAGCACGGCTGGCGCGCGGCGGGCGCCGTGGCGGTCGAGATGGAGGCCGCGACCCTGTTCGCGGTCGGCGAGCGCCTGGAAGTACCCGTGGGATGCGTGCTGGCCGTCTCGGATCTGATCGACGAGGATCAGCGCGTTCGCATCGAGGACGATGCGCTGCTGGTGGCGGCGGAGGCGATGGGACGCGCGGCGCTCCAGGCGCTCGCCAGCTGAGCTACCGAGCGCTCTTCATCTTCGACCACTCAGCCTTGTGGACGCGCTTGGCGGCCTGGTAGGCGACAAGCGCCTCCGGCGAATCGACATCACCGAGCGTCGGGTGCGGCGGCACGAGCCCGCGAGCGACCTTCAGGCCATAGCGGTTGGCGAGCACGGCGCTCATCGACTTGACCTTCATCTCGCCAAAGCCGGGGAGCGCGGCGAGGTTGGCGCGCAGCTCGCGGGCATCGGCGGCGTCTGTCCAGACGCGTGCAGCGTCACCGTCGTAGCGGTCCTGGATGTGCGCCGCGAGGTCCTGGACCCGCTTGGCCATCGATCCGGGGAAGCGGTGGATCGCGGGCTTCTCGCGAAACACCGGCTCCAGATCGGCCGCGGCGAGCTTCGCGGCATCGAGTGAGCCGAGCCGTTCGCGCAGCGCGAGTGGACCCGAGAAGGCCTTTTCGACCGTGACCTGCTGATCCAATGTGAAGCCGATCAACAGCGCCATCGGGTCGGCGGCGATCAGCGCGTTGGCCTCGTCGGAGTTCGTGAAGTAGAGGCGGTCGGGCAACGGTTATTTGGACGCCGAGCGGCGTTGGGTCACGGCTGCTTTCGCCGCGCCCGCTTTTGAGCTGGATCGCGAGCTTTTGGCGGCGGCTTTGCGTCGCGTCGCTGGCTTGGGCTTGGCGGCGGCGGGCTGGGAAGCGGTCGGTTTGGAGCCCCTACCGTCACCGTGCAACTGGCCGAGCGAACGCGAGAGCCCCTTGAGCTGCTCCTCGATCGCCCCGAGGCGCGCGTCGAGCGACTGCGAGCCGAGGCTGCGACCGATGCGGTGTACGCCGTCCTCGATCCCCTCCAGACGCTGCGAGACCGAGCGAAGACGACGCGTGAGGCGTTCGACGTCGGCGGCCGAAGGGAGGTTCAGGGCGCCCATCGCGAGCTCCTGCGCCTGGGCGGCCTTCTCGCGGGCGTCGGAGGCGCGGCCGATCGCACCCCCGAACAGCGGGTTGTCGAACAGGTCCGTCAAGGCCTTGCCGAGCCGATCCTCGGTACCGCTGGTCAGGCGCTCGCGCAGACCCTTGGTTGCACTGCCATCGGACATACCGCCGCTCCTCGTGTGGGTCGCTCCAGGAACAGGAAGGATACGGTGCCAGAGTGGCCGAGCGTCTGTTCCTCTTCATCCAGATGGAGCTCCCCTGGGAGCTGGGCCTGGCCGATGGGCGCTACCTGCTGCGCGCGGAGGGCAATCGCGAGCCCGAGCGGGTCGTGGTGCTGGGCACGCTCGGCGCGGCGCAGCGAGGACAGGCCCCAGGTAGCCCGGCGCGATATCGCGGACTAGCCGCGCGGCGACGGCCGCCGGTTGAGCCCGAGCCGGAGCCTACGCCGGTCACCGTGACGCGTACGACGGTGATCGACCCGGTGTCCGTGGCCGCGGAGGGCCAGGCGCGAGCGTGGCTGAGCGGCCTGGACGCCGAGCGCGAGACGGATGTCGCGGCGGCCGCGCTCAACCGAATGCTCACGGCGCACCGGATTGCGACGGCGGACCCGTACGTCCGCGAGCTCTCCCCCGCCCAGGCGCTCGTGATCCGCGCCGGCTGGGGCGAGGGTGAGCAGGTCGCTTACGGGCAGTGGCTGCACGCGCGCGAACTGCGTCTGGGCGACCGGCGCGGGCGCGGGCGCACCGCGGCGCTGCGTCCGCAGGAGCGCCTCGCGGCGCTGCTCGCGGCCCGCCAGCGGCCACTGGCTTGCGAGGAGTTGACGCTACGTGCGCGCCTGGATCTCGACGAAGGGCGCCTCGTGCTGGCGGCGCTGGAGCTCCAACAGGCTTATGCGACCGCGCTCGTCGAGCTGCCTGCCGAGGAACGTGTGGAGCTCGACGCGCGTCTCAGCGAGCTGGCAGAGCTCAACCCGGGCGTCGTGCTGGCCGCCCAAGCGGCGCTCTCGGGAGGCTCCGAGCAACCGAACGCCGAGGCCGTGACCCGCGCACTGGGCCGCCTGGAGGCGGCGCTACGCGCGCGGGCCGCGGCCGGCTTTCACGATTGACGCGGCGTCAGATGCCCTGACCGAAGTTGGTGCAGCTCGGCTGGAACGACGGGTTGGGACTGGAGCTGAGCTGGTTGAGGACGTTCTGCAGCGCGGGCGAGTCGTCGAACATGCCGATATGCGCGACGGGATCGCTGGGACACTGGTTCTGGAGGGTGATGTTGGTAACGCCCGAGCCGCTGAGGAACGCGTGGGTGTAGGGCGTGACGACCTCGTCGTGGTTGGTCTCGATCACCGCGTAGCGGACCCCTGAGGCAAGCGGTTCGCCGGAGCCGAACAGCTTTTTGATGAACGCTGAGTTTTCCTCCTGTTCGGGCAGCGAGGGCGCGCCGAAAAGTTCCAGCAGCCCCGTCGTGAATTCGGAGGCGAAGGGGAACACTTCAAGCAGCGTCGTGACCCCACTGAGCGTTGTGCCGTGGTTGCTGGGTGCGAGCCCGACGAGGACGTTGACCTTCGGTGCCCCGCCGAGGAAGTGGATGTAGTAGTTGGGCATCATCCCGCCCTGGGAGTGCCCGACGAGATCGACCTTGGAGGCGCCGGTTTTGGAGAGCACGTGGCTGACGAATGAGCTGAGTTCTTCGGCGGAGTGTTCAATGTGGTTCAGGCCGTCGATGCGACCGGGCGTGATGAACGGGATGATCGGCAGCGACGCGACCGTTTCGCCGTAGTTGAACGCGTAGACGCAGTAGCCGTTGTTGGCGAGCAGCGGCGCGAGCGTGACCCAGTTGGACCCCTCGTCGGCGAGCGTGGCGTGGACGAGCACTACCGGATAGGGGTGCGCGGCAGTTGGTTTGCAGCCGTTGTTTGCACCCGTGACTGTTTCTGGTTCCCAGGTCTCGCGCCAGATCGCTTCGCCCAGCGCTTCGTTGCCATATGGAACGTGATAGCTCGCACTCGCGGGCGCTGCCCCTATGAGCATCGTCAATGCGGCCGCCGCTGCGGCGGCCATCCCCATGACCCGTGACATCGCAAATCCCTTTCTTCTCGTTTATTCCGACTTTCGGACTTACGGATCATAAATCGGCTCGGCCGCTGCCGCAAGAAGCGTGCGAGGAGCTAGCCCACGCGTAAGGTCTCGCATCGACGCCGTAGAGTGCAAGCCATGGATCCAACGACCACAGCCCTCGGCACGTGGAGCGGCGGGCGCTTCATGCACTTCGGCGAGCCGCTTGAGGACGAGCGCCTGCGAAAGCTGCTGCGTCCCGGCGCGGGCATCGACACGGTTCTGACCGCCGACGCCTATGGCGCGGGCGAGGCAGACCGGCTCCTCGGCGAAGCCCTGCGCGATGTGGAGCGCGAGAGCTACTGCCTGGTGGGCGCGATCGGACACGACTTCTACAAGGGCGAGCGCGACGGAGCGAAAGGCTTTCCGCGCTTCACCGACGCGCGCCTGCGCGGCGAGGGGGAGTACGGCGACTACATCCGCATGGCGACCGAGCGCAGCCTGGAGCGGATCGGCGCAGAGCGCTTCGACGTGCTGCTGCTGCACAACCCGGATCGCACCGGCTACACGAGCGCGGCGGTATGGGAAGGCTTGCAAGCGGTTCGCGAGGCCGGCCTGACGCGCATGCTGGGTGTCGCCCCGGGACCGGCGAATGGCTTCACACTCGACCTGATCGACTGCCTGGAGCGCTTCGGCTCACTGATCGACTGGGCGATGATCATCCTCGGGCCGATGGAGCCGTGGCCCGGCGAGCTGGTGCTGGATGCCGCGGCGGCCCACGACGTCGGTGTGATCACGCGCGTCGTGGACTACGGCGGGATGTTCCACGACGACGTGCTGCCGGGCCACGAGTTCGCCCGCTACGACCACCGCCGCTTCCGCCCCGAGGGCTGGGTGGAGGCGGGGAGAGAGAAGCTGGAGCAGATGCGCCCCTACGCGCGCCGCCACGGCCTCAGCATGCTGCAGTTGGCCTGCCAGTGGAACCTCGCGCATCCGGCGGTGCGCTGCGTCGCGCCGACGCTGATCCAGGAGAGCGGCGAGGACGCGCGCCCGATCGAGGACAAGCGCGCGGAGCTCGCGGCGCTGAGCGCACTGCGAACGCGCCCGGAGGCCCACCTCAGCGAGGAGGAGGTCACGCAACTGCGCGAGCTCGGCGACAACACAGGCTGCATGACGCTGAAGGGCGCGAGCGCCTCGCACGAGGGCGCGCCGCTCGCGGACCGCTGGCCGCTGGACGAGCGACTGCGTGCGCTCGCCGCGAACGTCGGCATCGACCCGGATGCGATGATGGCGCTGGCGGTCGCCGGGACGGCGCAAACTGCAACGGGGAGCGGCGCATGAGCATCGATGTCGAGGGTTTCAAGCAGGGCCAGAAGGCGATGTGGGCGATGGGCGACTACCCCGACCTCGCGCGCTGGATCGAGGCGGTCGGCGAGCTCGTCGCCGAGCGCGTCGGGGCGGCTCCCGGCGAGGAGCTGCTGGATGTGGCGACCGGCAGCGGCAATGTGGCGGTTCCCGCGGCGGCGCGAGGGGCGCGGGTGACGGGCCTTGACATTACGCCAGAGCTGCTGGAGGTCGCGCGGGCACGCGCGGCGCAGGCCGGCCTGGAGATCACTTGGATTGAGGGCGACGCCGAGCAGCTGCCCTTCCCCGACGGCTCGTTTGACCGCGTGAGCTCGTGCTTCGGCGTGATCTTCGCGCCCCGCCAGGACCACGCGGCCCGCGAGCTTGTACGCGTCGCGCGCCCCGGAGCCACTATCGCCCTCACAGCGTGGACACCGGAGGGCCTCAACGGCCAGATGTTCAAGACGATGGGCGCGCACATGCCACCCCCACCGGAGGGCCTGCGCTCGCCGATCCTGTGGGGCAGCGAGGACCATGTCCGCGAGCTGTTCTCAGGCAGCGGCGTCGAGCTCACCTTCGAGCGCCACATGATCGACTTCAAACACGACTCACCGGAGAGCTGGGTGCAGTACAACGAACGCGTCCTCGGCCCGACGATCATGGCCAAGAACGCGCTCGAGCCGCAGGGTAAGTGGGAGCCGCTGCGCGAGGAGCTGCTCGGGCTCTACCGCGCCAACAACCAGGCGCAGGACGGCTCGCTGCACGTGTCCGCGGAGTATCTCCTCACGGTCGCGCGCAAGGCCGACTGAGTGCGCACTAGCAGCCAAGCTACGTAGAACCGCCCGCTGCTCTACTTCCCCTCAAACCGCGCAGCACGTTTCCCGAGGAACGCGCTGATCCCCTCCTTGGCGTCGGCGCTCTGGAAGACGGTGGCGAAGGCCCGCTTCTCGTCCTCGATGCCTTGATCGAGATCGCCGGCGGCGGAGACCTTCTTGATCTGCTCCAGCGCGAGTGGCGCCTGGCCGGCCAGCTTGCGTGCCCACGCAAGCGCGGTGTCGAGCAGTTCGTGGTCGTCCACGACGGCCGACGCGAGCCCAAACTCATAGGCCTCCTCGGCCTGCATGGGGTCGCCGACGAGGTTCATCTCCAGCGCCTTGCTCTGGCCGACGAGACGCGGCAGGCGCTGCGTGCCGCCGAAGCCGGGGATGATGCCGAGCTTGATCTCGGGCTGACCGAACAGGGCGGAGCGCGCGGCGATGCGCACATCGCAAGCCATCGCGAGCTCGCAGCCGCCGCCGAATGCGAGACCGTTGACGGCGGCGATCGTCGCGATCCCTTCACTGCCGAGCTCGCGGAAGAGCGCGTGGGCGTCGTGGATGAGGCGCTCGCCGCCGGCCTCATCCATCGAGGTGAACGCCTTGATGTCCGCGCCGGCGCTGTAGAGGAAGGGGATGGAGGACGCGACGACGAGCGCGCGGATCGGCTGCGCGGAGGACGCGGACTCCTTGACCTTGGCCCAGACCTTGCCGAGGTCCTCGATGACGGTCGGCGCGATCGAGTTCATCTGGCCATTGGCGAGCCAGGCGATCGCGACGCCGTCGCCGCGGGTCTCCAGCTTCACGACCTCGCCGGGCTGCTCGGCATCTGGCTGGGGGTAGGCGTAGAAGCCCTGGCCGCTCTTCTGCCCGAGGCGCCCCTGGGCGACGAGACGGCGCAGGATGGTGGGGGGCGCGAAGCGCTCCCCGTGAACCTCCTGGGCGTTCTCGAGGCGCTCGAGGATCGTGTCGAGCCCTTCGACGTCGGCCTTCATAAACGGCGGCATCAGCCCCCGCCGCGGATCGAGGCCGGCGCCAGCCATCAGCCCGAAGTCGATGTCGCGGTGCGTGGCGACGCCCTCCTCGAGTACGAGGCAGGCCTCGACGAACGTCTTCAGCGTCAGCAGTTCGACGAGCTCCGCGACGTCGGGCTCGCCGTCGCCGGGGAGGTTGGCATCGCCGGTGGGGCTGTAGAAGCCGTCACCGCCGGTCTTCGCGCCGAGCTTGCCTTCGGCGACGAGCTTCTTCATTTCCTTGGGTACGTAGAAGCGCTCGGTCCCGTAGGACTCGGCGAGATGCATCGCGACATGCAGCACAGTGTCCAAACCGAGCAGGTTGACGAGGAAGTAGGGGCCCATCGGGATCACACCGGCAGCGCCGACGCCCTCGTCGATGGCTTTGATCGAGAGGCCCTTCTGCTCCTGCTCGCGCCAGATCTCCGAGGTCCCGGAGTTGAGGATGCGATTGACGACGAAGCCCGGGACCTCGGCGCAAGTGATCGGCTGCTTGCGGATCGCCTGCGCGAACGTGACGGCCGCGGTGACGGTCTCCGGCGCGGTGTCCTCGCCTTCGACGATCTCGATCAGCGGCATGATCGACGCGGGGTAGAAGTAGTGAAAGCCCACTACCTTCTCCGGGCGCAGCGTCGCTTCGCCGATCTCGGTGATCGACAGCGAGGAGGTGTTCGACGCGAGGATCGCGTGGCCGGGCGTCGCGGCGTCGAGCTCAGCGAACACGGTCCGCTTGATCTCCATGCGCTCCGGCACGGCCTCGATCACGAAGTCGACGTCGCCGAAGCCGGCGTAGGAGGTGGAACCATGGATGCGCCCCACGATCTCCTCGACCTGCGCCTGGCCCTGCTCCTCGGTCAGCTTGCCGCGCTCGACGAGCTTCCCGACCTGACCCGCAGTGACATTGCGGGCCTCGTCGAGCCCGGCCTGGACGAGCTCGTCGCTGATGTCCTTGAGCTCCACTGGGATACCGGCCGCCGCGATCGTCTGCGCGATCTGCCCCCCCATCGTTCCCGCGCCTACGACTGCTGCCTTGAACACGAACATGCCGATCTCCCTATCTGTCTCGCTCTGCCGTTGGTCTGTGACGGTCGGCCGGGGAGCCTAACGCACGTCCGTCGCGCACCTTCGGCTTCGCGCGGGGGTTTCAAGGAGGTGGAGAGATGGGCATGGAGGGGGACGGGCAGGGCTGCCGATTGTCAACAGGCACTACGACAGTGAGAGGGTGAGCGATATGAGCAGGACCTGGACCGAAGGAGCGCGGACCGCCGTCACGACGGCGGGCGTGTTGCTGGCGAGCGTGCTGTGGCTGGCGCTCCCGGCGAGCGCGCCGGCGGCGATCTCGCCCCCCGGCGTCGGCACGGGAGCAGCGAGCGCGGTGACGTACGGCTCGGCGACGCTGGCGGGATCGATTGACCCGCATGCGAGCAACACGACGTATTACTTCCAGTACGGCCCCACGCGTGCCTACGGCGCGCAGACACCGCTCGCCGACGCCGGCGCCGGGACACGGGCGGTCAAGGTCAGCGCCGCGATCACCGGCCTGAAGCCGTTGACCGTCTACCACTACCGCCTGCTCGCCGTCAACGCGGCCGGCGCCGCGACCGGCGTGGACCGGACATTCAAGACCGCCAAGGTCCCGCTTTCGCTGCAGATCCTCGTTGCGCCCAACCCGACGATCTTCGGGGGCGCCGCAACGGTCGAGGGCACGCTTTCGGGCACCGGCAACGCGGGACGCGCGGTCGTCTTGCAGCAGAACCCGTTCCCCTACACCGCCGGCTTCGCCAACGTCGGCAACGCCGAGCTGACGACCTCGACGGGCGGCTTCGCGTTCCCGGTCTCCGGGCTCACCCAGGCGACGCAGTACCGCGTGATCACGATGACCACTCCCCCGGTCGTCAGCCCGATCGCGATCGAGAACGTCGCGGTCGCGATTAGCGCGCACGTGGGACGCACCCATCACCGCCGCCACGCGCGGTTCTACGGCACCGTGAGCCCCGCGGTCGACGGCATGCAGGTCGCGATCATGCGCGTCGTCGGCGGTCGCAACGTGCTCGTCGCCGGCACCGCGCTGCGCCACGGCAGCGCGGCGAGCTCGCGCTTCAGCCGTGTCCTACACGTCAAGCGCGGCCTCTATCGCGTGTTCGTGAAGGTCACCAACGGCTCGCAGGTCTCCAACTACAGCACGCCACTGTTCATCCGGTGAGGGAGTTGAAGGGACCCGGGGGGTCGCGTCACGCGACCCCCCTCCTCCCTCCCTACCGATCTTCCTAGGCGGCGACCGTCTCCGCGGCCTCGATGCGCCGCGGAAGCAGGGTTTCGCGGGCGATCACGAGGCGCTGGATCTGCGAGGTGCCCTCGTAGAGCTGCATGATCTTGGCGTCGCGGAAGAGCTTCTCGACGGGGTAGTCCTTGATGAAGCCGTAGCCGCCGTAGATCTGCACAGCGTCGGTCGCGACTTTCATCGCGGTGTCCGCCGCGAAGCGCTTGGCGTGCGAGGAGATCAGCGTGTTGCGCTCGCCGGCGTCGAGCATCGCGGCCGACTTCCACGTCAGCAGGCGTGCGGCTTCGACGTCGGTTGCCATGTCGGCGATCATGAACTGCACCGCCTGGTGCATCGCGATCGGCACGCCGAACTGGACACGTTCCTTGGAGTACTCGGTCGCGAACTCGAACGCCGCGCGCGCGATCCCGGTCGCCATCGCGGCGACGCCGGGGCGCGTGCGATCGAGCGTCATCATCGCGAGCTTGAAGCCCTTGTTTTCCTCGCCCAGCAGGTTCTCGGCCGGGACCTCGACATCGTTGAAGGAGATCGTCGCAGTGTTCGACGCGCGCTGGCCGAGCTTGTCCTCCTTCTTGTCGACCTGGACACCCCAGTCGCGCTCAACGACGAACGCCGAGATCCCGCGGTGGCCGGCGTCCTTGTCGGTCTTGGCGTAGACCGTGAAGTAGTCCGCGTAGCCGCCGTTGGTGATGAAGCACTTGGAGCCGTTGAGGATGTACTTGTCGCCCTGTTTGACCGCGGTGGTGCGCATCCCCGACACGTCGGAGCCCGCGTCAGGCTCGGTCAGACAGAACGAGGCGAGCTTGAGCTCCTCGGTGAGCGGGCGCAGGTACTTCTGCTTGGTCTCCTCCGAGCCGCCCAGCGTGATCGGCGCAGTCGCGAGGCCATTGCAACCAAGCGAGGTCTGAATGCCCGAGCAGCCCCAGGAGAGCTCCTCCTCAATCAGGCAGCCATCGAGGTAGCCGAGGCCGGGACCCCCGTACTCCTCGGGGATGTGGGTGTTCATAAGGCCCACCTCCCACGCCTTCTGCAGGACCTCCTGCGGCCAGGTGCCCTCCTTGTCGTACTCCCAGGCGACCGGACGGATCTCTTTCTCGGCGAAGTCGTGGGCCAGTTCGCGCAGGTTCTTCTGCTCGTCGGTGAGCGTGAAATCAACCATGAAGTCTCTCTCAATCTCCTCTTCGGACCGGGCGCGGAACGGGCCGACGCGGGCACCGGTGGTGGGCGCGCCGCTCTGCGCATAAATAGATTGACTGGTCAGTCAATCCTTGCCGAGGGAAGGGTAGCGGAGCTATCAGCAGACGACAAGGGAGACGTGGATGGGCACCATCGGGCAACCGCGGACGCGTGCCCTGACGCGCGGAGCACACACTCAGCGTCGCGGGACTCCGATGCGGACGACCCCAACCGAGGAGACGACGTCCACCGGCGTCGTGCACGACGATACTGTCATGGACAGCACCACCGTCCTGCCCCTAGTGCTTTACGGGACTACTGCCGTTTATGTCGTGTCGGGCGTCCTCTCGATGCTCACGCGTCCCAACCTCTACGACCAGGTCGGCCAGGGCGGCCTCGTCGGAAGTCGCGAAGAGTGCCGTCCCGACGGCAAGCTCGAGCGCTCAGCACGGCTCGCCACCGATCGCGCCGAGCGTAACGACGACGCATGCCAGATGCTCCAGGCCTGCAGCGAACGTCGTGTACGACAGGGACTCGAGCCGCTGGATATCGATGCCGAACTGGCCCGCCTCGATCTCCTCGACGCAAGCATTGCCCAGATGCGTGACGCTGACCTTGTCGAAGAGATCCGCCTGCTTGTGATCTTGCGCAACGAGCGTCGCATCCGGGAGAGCCTCGCGGCCCTCGACGTCGATGCCGAGATCGAGCGAACCCTGGCCGAGTTGACCATTCTGGGCAGTCGAAGCAGCTGAGCACGCGCAATTGGCGAGTCACTACGTGGCGCGTCGCCGATCTCAACGCCGGCCTGGCGCGGCACGGCGCGATGCGCCACAATCCCACGATGCATGCTGTTTTCCCGATCGTGCTGTTCGGGTCGATTGCGCTGTTTGTCATCCTCGGCGTCCTCTCGATGTTCACGCGCGGCAGCCTCTATGACCAGGTCGGGCAAGGCGGCCTTACGGTCGGCGAAGACCGCATGACTGGCGGAGCTTCGCCGGGCGGACCCACCGACGTCCGCCAACGCGAGCACGAGATTCGCCAGATGCTGCAGGCCCGCAGCGATCGCCTCGTCAGCCAGGGCCAGGCGCCACTGGATATCGATGCCGAGCTCGCCAAGCTCGAGCCCTCCACCGGTGGGGCGTCCTACCAAGACGCGGGTCTCGCCGCCGAGGTCCGCCAGCTCGTGCTCGCACGCAACGAACGCCGCGCCCGCCAGGGCCAACCGGCGCTCGACGTCGAGGCAGAGGTCGCACGAACGCTTGCAGAGCTCGGATCCTGAGCGCCGGAGCTCGGATTCCAGACCTCTATCGGTCGATTGCCGCGGTCGCGGCGCAACCATCGCGGGCGGCTCGGTATAGAAGCGGTGTGCGTCGACTCCACCAACTCGCTCGGGCACTCCTGACGCCCAGCATGGCCATTGCGCTGCTGATCGCGGTCCCCGCCGCGCACGCGCGCCCGCACGCGCCCGGACACGCGCGCGCGGCGGCCCGCCCGACTGTGCCCTCGGCGCTGCAGAGCCTGCAGCGCAGCGGCTCGCTCACGCCAGCGCTGTATGCGCAGTACAGCTCTACCTACCAGCGCGCCCAGAGCGCGCTGAGGAAGCTCACCGGAACGCGCCGCGTCGAGCTCGGCAGCGTGCTCGAAAACGTCAAGCAGATCGCGGCCGCCAGGGAGTTCATCCCTTCGCGCCTACCGGCGCTGTTCCTGACGCTCGAAAACAACCTGCGGTGGTGGACAACCCAGTCGCTGCTCTCCGCCGATCAGCGCGTCAGCGTCCCCGGCAGCCGCCTGGTCTGGGAGTACTACCCCGGACAAGGCATTGAGATCCAGTGGCTCGCGACGTTCGGCGAGGCCAACGGCTACTACCTGCAGGGACACGAGAACACCCAGCTCCAGGAAGTTCTCAACGAAGCCATCGCGCTCGCGACCCAGCGCGCCGGGGGCATCGCGTGGGAGTACATGTTCCACTTCGACGGCGGTGCGCCCCCGTGGACCAGCGGACTCTCGCAAGGGACGGCGCTGCAGGCGCTCTCGCGCGCCTACTCGCGCCTGAAGAACCCCGCTTATCTGGCCGCCGACAAGCAGGCGCTAGGAGTCTTCCAGACCCCTCCCCCGGCCGGCGTGTTGGTGCACACTGCCGCCGGGGCGCACTATCTCGAGTACACCTACGCCCCCCAGGAGCGCATTCTCAACGGCTTCATCCAAGCCGACATCGGGCTCTACGACTACGCCAAGTACACCGGCGACCCGCTCGGGCAACAGCTCTTCGAAGCCGGCGACGCCGAGGCTCGCGTCGAGGTCCCCCACTACGACACCGGCGCGTGGTCGCTGTATGACCAGCACTCCGAATCCAACCTCAACTACCACGAGCTGCTCACCGAATTCCTGCAGAACCTGTGCAAACGCACCGAAGAAGGCCCGCCGATTCCGACGGCCACGCCGCCGACACCCGCGCCTACCCCGACGCCACCGCCCGGCACACCCGGCGCCGGCCAGGAAGCGACCGGAGTGCCCGGCGGCGGAACGGTTGCCGCCAGCTCCGCCCGCGCCGGCGGCTCACCGACGAGAAGCGCCTCCCCGGCGGCCACTGCGGCGGCCCACAAAGCCACTCCGATCCCGGGCGACGCGATCTACTGCACCACCGCCGAACGCTTCACCGCTGACCTGCACACGCCGCCGGCGATCGCGCTCCTGACACACAAGCTGCCGGGAGGAGCACGCGGCGGCGTGCAGCTATCACTGTCGAAGATCGCAACCGTCAGTCTCGCAGTGAGCCGCGACGGGCACCTCGTGTGGAGCAACAGCGCTCTCGTCGAACACGGCAAGCCGCGACTGCTGTGGATCACGCCGACCAAGGGCGGCGTCTACACGGTCGTGCTGCGCGCGGTCGACCTCGCCGGCAACAGCTCGACGGCGAACGGCACGATTACGGTGCGCTCCGCCCGGCACGGCTGACGCGTCGCCCGGCACGGCTGAACGCGTCCGTACAATCTGTGTGTGCCGAGCGAAGCCCGTCACCCGCGCGACGGCGCCGGGCAGCGTCCCCGCTCGACCGGGCCCCGGCCCGTACACGCGTGGAGCGTCCTGGATCGCGATCAGCGACTCGCCGCGGTCGCGGCCGTACTGCTGTTCGCGACGATGCTGCTGCCGTGGTACCAGCAGAATGCCGTCGTGAGCGCCGCCAAGAGCCAGCCGCTGGTCAGCCGCAATCTGGACGCCTTCGCGGTCTTCTCGTTTGTCGAGGCCGCCGTCCTGCTGGTCGCGATCGCGGTGCTCGTGCTGCTCTACCAGCGCGCCGAGGGTCGCGACTTTCAGCTGCCCGGCGGAGACGGCGCGGTCGTGTTCGCGGCTGGCATCTGGACCGCGCTGCTGCTTGTCCTACGCTTGTTCGATAAGCCGGGAATCGCCCATAACGGGGTGGCCGCCAACGTCGGCGTGCAATGGGGCATCTTCTTCGCACTGGGCGCCGCGGGCCTGCTCGCCTATGTCGGTTCGCGCATGCGCGCCGCGCGCCGCCCCGACCCGCCTCTGTTGCGTGGCGAGGCGCACGCGCGACGCAGGCGACGGCCCGCCGGCGAACACACGATCTCCGAGGAGCGCCCAACTTTCGACCCGGGAGAGCAAGCCACCGTCGTGGCGCCGCTGCCCCGCGCGAACACCACAAAGCCAGCGCCCGCCGAGCGCGAGCGCCCGCCCTACCCCCCATCGCCAGTCAGACCACGCGCGCGAAGCTCTACGCCTGCGAACGGGGAGCAGCTGTCCTTCGAGGACCCGCCGACCGAGGCCAATCCGGGCGCGTAACGCTTCAACTGTGTCGAAGCCACCCGGCGGCTAGGTCTGCTAGACGGATCGCAGCACCGCCAGCTTGGGTCAGACGAGCGACATGGGGGACGCGATCGAATCGTGAACCTCTTCCCCAGCCGGGGTCAAGGTCCACGCATTTGACTCACCAAGGCTACTCCCGGCCTTGTCCTTCTCGACCAGTCCGAGCTTCTGCAGCCGCGCGAGCAGCTTGGACACCTGCCCCTGATCCACGATCCCCGCCACCTCGGCCACCCTGCGGTTCGAGGACCCAGGCTCGACAGCGACGGCTTCCAGCGTGCGGACAGTCCGATAGGTGAGCCGCATCTGCGGTCGTTCTGGCCTGTCCGTCAATCCCTTCCTGAAAGGCGCTGAGGAAGCCGCGACCGGCATCTGCAGCTCGCGGCGAGCGGCAGCGAGGCCGAGGTAGGGCAGTACGGCCGTGCTCATCAGCGGGTTGACGAGGTTGGTGAGCGGCACCGGGTCGACATCGAGCAGCCGCCCGTGGATGACCGAGGCCACGGCACCCACGAACGCCTCGGCCGATAGGGGGGAAAACACCTTGTCGTTTTCGCCGATCGCATCGCGGTCTATCGCGGTAATGATCCCGGTGAGAACCTGCTGGCGGCGTCTGAGAACGCGTGGGCCGGCCGCCAGTGTCTCGACCACCAGGAATCGGGCGAGCTGCGGCTCTCGGTCAAAGAGAGTGAGCAGTGTCATGAGGGCAGCTCTGAGCTTCTCCCGCCAACGACCGGGGCGCTCATAGGCCGCGAGCACCTCCTCTGACACGCTCGCCGCGCACTCGTCGAACGTGGCGAGCAGACAGTCGTCACACCCTTCGAAGATCTCGTAAAAGGTGCGGCGGGATACGCCCGCTCGGCTGACCAAGTATGCGACGGTGACGTCCCTCCCACCCCGCTCGCATGCCGCGTGAACCGCCGCGGCGAGTATGCGAGCCCGCTGGATCTCCCTCAGCCGCCGTCTGCCGTCGCTTTTGCCGGGTGCCCGCTTAGCGCGAGCCGCCCTGCCGTTGGGCGCCGTTTTCTTCGACGGCGCCCTGCTTGTATCGGCCATGTCATCGCTTTTTCTTGTGCTTGGTCTGCTTGGCGACTTTGCGCTTCGCCTTGTGCTTGTTGCAGCCGGTTGGTGTGACTGGGGTGGATTGTTTGATCGTCGTCCCGTCTTGGGCGAGGAACAGTGTCGGCATCGCGAGCTTGCCGGCGCAGAGATTGCCGTTGGCCGCGAGCGCGCTGTTTGGTCCCTGGGGCAGCTTCAGCTCGAAGGTTTCGATCGGGACGTCGGGCACCTGTTTGAACGTCGTGCTCGTGATTCCGGCTTTGCTGATGAACGTCGTCCCAACCAGGTCGATGGTCACGCCATAGCCCTGCAGGACGACGACTAGGTCGGGGAACGCCTCACCGCCGTGGGAGACGAAGTACACGGATCCTGAGAGCTCGACGGGTAGGACGGGTGTGTGTGCTACCGCCGATCCGATTCGTGAACCCGCCGGACAGGACGCGGGGTTAGCGTCGAATGTTTCCGCCGGACACGCCTTCTGCAATGTGGTTAGGCGTGAGGGGAGCTGCTTGGGGAGGCTGACCTTGACCATCGCGATGTTTGCCTGGGTACCCATCGAGTTTTTCGGATAGGCCAGTTTGGCGTCTAGGCCCGCACCGTTCAGCCGGGATGTCTTCCCTGTGGTGGTGACTTTGAATGATGGCTTGAAGCCTAGTCGTGCGCAGTTAGTCGCTTGGAACCGGGAGCCGACCGGCTCACTCAGGCCGTTCCCACCGGTGAGTGTGCCGGTGATCGCTTGTGGGTCGCAGTTGGTGGGGTTGAAGATGAACGCTGGCCGGTCGATGCTGACGTTGATCACTCGGAGGTCTAGGGGTATGCCTTGCAGCATTGTTGGTAGCGGGTCGGTGAGGATCGTCAACGCCGCTGTGTGCCGGTCAACAGCGATCGTGCCCCGCACCACGACGGTGCCGAGGTCGAACGGTCCGGCTTTCGCTGGGACGACAACGCTGAGGCCGTATGGTGCGCCGCGGTAGGGGCCGGTAGCGAACACCTTGCCATCGTTGACATAGAACGGTGTAGCACCCGCTCCTGCTGCGACAGTCAGTGTCCCGATCTGGGACTCCGGGCCACACGCGCCCTGCGCTGCCTGCGGTTCGCCGCAAAGGGCCACGGAGGAGAGGGTGCCCAGCAGGCCTGTGGGGAGGGTCATGCTGACCCCACCGAGCTGCTGGTCACCGTCCGCCCTTGACATTGTCAGCGATAGCGGGCTGAACGCCCCGGCCTGGTTGTTGACCGTCCCGACCGTGAACCCCGGCGCGAACTGCTGCGGCGCCGGACAAGGGCTGCCACCGGGGCCACTGGTAATCTGGAAAGAGTCGCTGACCATCATCGGCGGGTTACCCGACCACGGTGTTAGTTCCGCGGTGGTTGTGTAGGTGCCGCACGTGTGCGGGTTGACCAACGGGGAGCGGGTTCCTCCGTCGAAGTCGAGCTTTAGTTCGCTGAACGGCAACTGGGGGCTGTTGTCGAACACTGTCGTTATCTGCCCGGTCTGGGAGTCCAACTGTACCTGGCCGGGGAGCTTTAGGACGACACCGGAGCCTTCGGCGACGAGGTACATCGCGATCAGCGACCCAAACGGGTTTTCCGTTTGCTTGCCCAGGTAGACGTGGCCCTTCAACGGGTCGCTCAACACCGGCGTCACGACTTCCACCGACGCCAACTGCGAGGAGTCCGGGCATTGCGCCGGGGTTCCCTGGCCCAAGCCGACCTGCTCGAGCGAGCACGCCCCGAGCCCGTCCGCGGCAGACGGGGACACCGACACCCCGGCCGGCAATGTCACGACCGTCTTCTTGACGTCCGCTGTGCTGATCCCCGCCGGGTTCGTCAACCCGTCCTGTGGCAGCGACACGTCGACGCTCAACCCGCTCGGGGTGTCCGCCTGATGATTGGTCGGCTGCACCGCAATCGATGGTTTGAACGGCACGACACCACAACCCGTTATGCCCTGTTGAGCGCCCCATTCGCTTTCCCCGGCCGGAAAACCAGGGGGAAGATGGCTGAACACGCCGTGCGTCAAGAAAATCCCAGGCTGCTGCCAGGAGTCCGTTTCCATTTCAGTGAACATACCGGCACCAGGAGGGGTGCAAGAGACCGGCATCGTAAGAAGCGCCTCCGGAGTGGACGCAAGACTGTTCGGGCCAGCTTTGGTGCCCGGTTCATCGGTACACACGGGCAGCGGCCCTTCGGTGTACGCGTATTGCGGCGTGTCGCAGCGCTGTGCGTCGTGGCGTGGGTCGGCCGGGACGCCCCAAAACGTGGTGTCGAAACCGTCGATGGCGATCGCGACCGGAATGTTCGCCGAAAGGACCGTGACACCAAAGTCCCCGCCGTTACGCACGTTCGCTGTCAATGTGATCGGCACTCCGAACACGTTGAACCCGAACTTCGCCGGCGCGCCCACGGGCGGCACCATGTTGAAAAGCGGGACCGTCCCACTCGCCGCGAAAAAGAAATGCTTCCAGGGTGTTTCCAGGTGGATCGTTCCGACCACCGACCCGACGGGGCATTCCGCCGGCCTGCCCGCGCTGGGTTCCGATGCGCCGGCGAGCTCGTCGTCGGTGCACTGTTCGGCCACATTTGGGTTTCCAAGAAGCCCGGGCGGTAGCTTCACTGCGACATCCTTCGCATCGACATCCGGCAATTCGGCCGGCGCGTGCAAGAATTCTTCGATCCCCGCATCGGGATGGCTGTTGAGCGCAACGTGCGTGATCACCGCATACGGGTGGCCCCCTGCCTGTGTATATGGGTCTCCCGCCGGGTCAGAGGTGACTTCCTGGTCGAACGCCTTGATACCGAAATCCGCACGAGCGACGGGAGCGGCCACGACGACCGCGAGGATCGCGCTCACCAGTACTACGATCGCCATCCTCAGGTTGATGCTCCGGCAGAACATGACGGTGCCTACGGGACTGTGATTGTTGTTGTTTGGCATTGTGGTCTCTCCTCCTCAGCGTCCGGCCCGACGGGACGCTTGCACCGTCGCTCGATTGGCGTGATGAGCCTTCCTTGCACGTGCCCGGCACCTCGCTCGCTGCTTGCGCGGCTTGCGCTTACACGCCCTCAGCGCCTGTGCCAATGTCGGACGCTTACGCCGCACGACCACCTTCGCCAGCGGCGCACCCGGATTGCCCGCACCCGCAAAGCTCGCCGAGGAAGGCACCGAGAACCCCGGGGCGCTCACCGCCGGACCACGACATTCTTCACCAGCACAAGCCGCCGGCGGCGCATCGTTCTGAGCCGCAATACCACCATCGACACGCACGTCATACAAATCGGTGTTGTTGTCGATATCCGCACGAACCAGCCGCTGACGCGTCGTGAAGAACGCGTTACTGCCGTCCGGGCTCGCCTCCGCGAACGTCGCATCACAAGCGCACGTACCACCAGAGAGCAAATGCACTTCACCAGTGACCGTGTCGTACTCGTACACATCACGCCTACCGTTAGCGTCCTGCGCCACCAACGGATCGCCAGTGTCAAAGAACACATAGCGACCATCACGACTCATCGCATTGCTCAAATACTTCGTCGAATTCGCAAGAATCCCATCCGCCTTCGTCTCAAACCCGGCACTACTGGTTGGAAGCGCCCCGCCTGGATCACAGGATGCACACGTGAGGGTATCGGTGTCATAGTCATAAACATAGATCTCTACCTGACGGGTGCGAGCAACATCAGCGGGGACGCCGGCTCTCTGCGCCGTATTCGGATTGAATGACGCAAAGGCGACCTTCCGCCCATCTGCGCTCATCCGGAATTCGTCGGCGCCTCGTACGGGGCTGTTTGCCTCCCGCACGCTGCCCTCGCCCCACTCCGGTTCAAAACCCTGACCGATGTGATAGGTGATGAGCCGAATGGTGCCCCCATGCCACACATACAAAGCCCTTTGAAACCCGTTTTCATTAGGAATGGGGTTCGGTTGACCCGCGATCAGCTTCTGCTGACTATAGAAGTAGACAAAGCTTCCATCTTCATTTGTCGCCGGGCTGGGAGCTGTTTCGACACGTCGATAACCACCATCGCTGGGTTCGTGGTCCACGGAAACCAGGGTCAAATGTTTACCGGCGGGCGCTTCCGTGTCGTACATGTAGAGATTGTTATCCGGCATTTCCGAGTCGTTCGTGAGCGCCTCGTCCGTTTCGAAGAAGACCTTCGAGTCGTCAGGCGTCGCCGCGAGGAAGCGCGCCGGCTGATCGCCGCGCGGATCCGGCGTCGTGCGCTCGCTCTTGTTCAGCTGAATCGTCGTGGCGCCGTTGATCCGCATGTAGAGACGGCCAAACGTAAACGACGAGTTAGTGAAGACTACGGCTTCTGTCGTGAGCGGATCCGCCTCGAACACGATCCTCGAACCATCAGCGGAAATAGAGTTCATCGTCCAGGCTTCCTCAAAACTGGGTCCGTTTGGTCCACCCGCGGGCTGACCGATCCCCCCACCGTCACCGCCAACCGATTCCGAGGCGAGGCACGGCGGACTGACACAAGCGCTGTCCGGAAGGACGCCGACGAATGTGACGGTGCCGTCGTGCCATTCGTACACCTTGGGATGACTGGGATCCAGCGCGCTCGTCTCGGGCGTGAGATTGCTGTATGTGTCGAAGATGATGCGACTCCAGTCAGCCGAAGCCCAGTCGAAGTTGATTGTCGGCCGGTCAACGGACTCGCCTTTCGGCGTTTCCAGTGGGGCGAAAGCTTCGCTCAGAAGCTCGTAGCTTCCGGCCCCCCCAGCCTGCAAATCGCTTCGCAGGTAGAGGTTCTGGAGACCTTCGACGTTAGGATGGCCCGGTAGAACTGGCGAGCGCGCATAGAAGACGCCCTTTGTGAGGTCGGGCGAGAGCCCGATATACCTCGAGGGCGCGCCGGTCGTAAAGAACCCTGACCGCTGTGCGGGGTTGATCGAGTGCGTGAGCCAACCTTCAGTGCCACGCTCAGCGATGTACTCGGCGCCGGGCATCTCGCTTCCGATCGCGTCACCAAACGCAGTCTTCGAGAAGAACTGGATCGAGTTGCCGTCCGCTGCGCTCTCCGTGCGCCCAGGAAGCGCGGCGATGTTCCCACCACCCTTTTGCACCGGCGAGACCATCTCGTACGCACGGCATTCAGGCAGAGACGCCGACCGCTGCTGTGAGCGAATCGCGGCGTTGGGGCAGCTATCCGCCGCCGCCGACTGCGCCGCAGGCGTTCTCAAAACATGGTCCGAGCCGTCGGTCGTGCCGTAGGCATTACTGGCCACGACGCGGAAGTGGTAAGTCGCGCCGGCTTGCAGGTTGTAGAGCGACTGCTTGACCGTCAAGGATTCGCTCCCGCTCCCGACAGGCGCCTCGGAGACCGGGGCGCGCGACCCATAGGAGGCATCTGTCCCGTACTCGACGTGATAGGTCGCCGACGGGCCCATCGGCGCGATCTGCGCTTCGATCGTCGCGCCTTCATAGGCCACTTCTCGCGGCGACTCCGACTGGATCAGCGGCGTGCTGGGCGTCGTGAACCCACCCGCCTGGCTCACCGTCTTACCGTTGGCGTTTTCAGCCACAAGCCTGAGCTGATACGCCGTGTTAGGCAATAGACCCGTCGCGCTCGATGAGACTTCCACCGCCCCACTCCCCGAGCCGGGACTGGGAGAGCACGGTGCCGAACCGCTGAACGCGCCCGATGCCGACGTGCCGTATTCGAACTTGCACACCGTGACCGGCACGCCACTTGGGTCGACCGTTCCGTACAACGCCTCCGCCGTCGTGCTCATACCAACCGCTTCCCCCAGCACCACGTCAGCCACAGTCACAGCAGGACCCAGCACGTCGATCCGCCCGCGGCTGTTGTCCGCGACGTAAACCGTCCCGGCCGTAGCCACAACACCATAGGAGTTCCCGAACGATGCTTCACCCCCGGTCGAGTTGCTGACCTGTTCGCCTCCCGGGCTGTACTCGACTACCTGGCTGCCCTGGTCGACATACAGGTCATCGCTCGGGTCCAGGCCGATCGTGCTGCCTTGTTCGCTGACCACAGTGCCGGTCGCGAGATAGAGCCCGAACTGAAGCGGGTCGTACTTGTGCACCGGGCCGGAAGGGAACGTGTCCGTGTAGATATTCCCTGCGGAATCGACCGCGATATTGCACGTCGCTTCGAGCCCACTCAAAGCCGCCGTGTAGTCGGTGTTAACCACGGGATTGGCCGACGGCGTGTACTTGAACACGTGCCCCGAGGTCAATCCCACATACACATGGCCGGTCGCGTCCACAGCGACACCGCAAGGCTGGCCCCACGTGCCCATGGTGGACGGGACTTCTGATTCCACGCCGCCATTTAGTTCTCCGAGCGACGCACCCGTCGCAGCGTAGACCCCCACACGACTGCCGCTCGCCACGTATATGTCGCCTTTGGTAGTGGCCGAGCTGTGGTCGACCGCGATCTGCTCTTCGCCGCCGCCCCCGTTGAACCCGACACCTTCGACTTCATTGGTCCCGGTCGAGGAGAAGTTGACCGGCGCTCCGGTGGAGTCGTACTTGTGGATGGTTCCGCCGCCCTTTGCGTCATACACGTACACGTCGCCGGCCTGGTCGATCGCGATGCTCTGCGCGAAAGACAACGACCCCGAACCAAAAGACGACACCAACGGATGCGTCACCCCCGCAAAGGCAGAGCCCGCCAGCGTCCACATCGAGACACACAGAGACAACACCAACCCGACCAGCAGGCGACGAGCAGTCATCAAACCATCCTCTCCCTGGAGTGCGATCCACACGAAAACGACCCGCGGGACCGCGGGCACGACAAGGACGCGCCGCGCATACGGCGCGGACGACACGAACATGAAGCGCCGTCGACACGGCACCTGGAGCACGCCGCGCCGCACGCGCGACACGTGTGAACAAACCGGCCGCGATAGCCGGCTTGCCACGGGCAAACCCCGTGGCGGGAGGGCCTAGTGGCTAGGCGTCGTCCGCTCCAGAGAGAGAGAGAGAGAGAGAGATGCGTCAGCGACGCTGACGCATCTGTTTACGGCTCCGCCGCAGGCACGTCGACTCTCCAGCACGCTATCCCCCAAAGAAAACACGCGAAATGAACTCCCTCTCAGGATCAACACGACCGGCCCTCTCCCTAAGGTTCCCCGTCAAAACAGTTGGCGTCGACCACGAGGACCGACCCAAGCCCGACCTATTTCAGACCGTCCACCCGCAGGTGGCGCCGGCCATGGCGACTTTATACACAGACCTCTCATAAATGTCAAGTGCTCTAAGGCACATTGCAAGACCAAGTTGCCAATCCCCCTGCACCGATCTGCCCACTCAATGTGGACATGTTCTCGCCGGCCGGTTCGGTCGCCACCCGCAAGCACGCCGAGCGAGGCAAGAACCGCCTCCCTATCATTCCCTCGACAATGAACACCGCTGAGATATCGCCCGAGCCGCTCCCGGAGAGCGTCGCAAGCGTCGCTGAAGGCCTGCGCGCGGCCGGCTACCTGCCGGGCGCCTCGACCGCGCTGGTCGCGTTCCTGGCGAGCAAGCTCGGCAAGCCCGTGCTCGTCGAGGGCCCCGCCGGGGTCGGCAAGACCGAGCTCGCGAAGGCGCTCGCGCGCTACCTCGGACGCGAGCTCGTGCGGCTGCAGTGCTACGAGGGTCTCGACGAGGCGAAGGCGCTGTACGAGTGGAACTACCGCAAGCAGCTCCTGCGCATCCAGGCGCAAGGCGGCGAGACCGGCTGGGGCGAGGTTCAGGAGGACATCTTCGGAGAGGACTTTCTGCTCGCCCGACCGCTGCTGAGCGCGATCTCCTCCGAGCAGCCCGTGGTCCTGCTGATCGACGAGATCGACAAGACCGACCAGGAGTTCGAGGCGATGCTCCTGGAGGTCCTGTCGGACTTCCAGATCTCGATCCCCGAGCTCGGTCGCGTGGAGTCGCGCACGCACCCCGTGGTGCTGTTGACGTCGAACAACTCGCGTGAGCTCACCGAGGCGCTCAAGCGCCGCTGCCTCTACCTATGGCTGGACTACCCCGAGCTCGAGCACGAGCTCGCGATCGTGCGCCTGCACGCACCGGATCTCGACGAGACGATCGCGCGACGGCTCGTGGAGGTCATCGGGATGGTGCGCGAGCTCGACCTCAAGAAGCCACCCTCGATCGCGGAGTCGATCGACTGGGCGCGCGCGCTGCTGTTGCTCGGGGCGCGCGACATCGACGCCCAAACGCTCACCGAGACGCTGTCGGTGATCGTCAAGCACCGCACCGACATGGACATCGTTGCCGAGCGCGTCGGGGTCAAGCTAACCGCAACCGTCGATGCCGCTTGAGCGCGACGCAAGCGCGTCGGACTCGGTAGCCCCGTCGGGCCTCGCCGCCCGCCTGCTGGAGCTTGGCGAGGAGCTGCGACGCGAGGGCATCGCGATCGGCACCTCAGAGCTCCTTGACGCGTTCGCGGTGCTGCGCGAGATCGACTGGACCGAGCAGCGCGACTTTCGCGAGGCGTTGGCGGCGACGCTCGCCAAGAGCCAGGATGACCGGCGCGTGTTCGAGCTCGTGTTCGAGCGCTTCTTCTTCCGCGCCGTCGAGCTGGCCGCCGCGAGCGAGGGATTGCGCGAAGAGCTCACCGGACAAGACGGCGAGCTCGACCTCGAAGAGCTGAGCGCCGAGCAGCTGGACGCGCTGCGTCGCGAGATCGCGGCCGCGCTGCGCGAGGGCTCGGAGGGCGCGATGCGCGACCTCGCCCGGATGGCGATCGCCGCGTTCGCCCAGCGCCAGGAGGGCTCGGGGGTCGTGGGCGTCGACGTCCAGCGCATCCGCCGCGCGCTGGGACTGCGCACCGAGCCCCAGCCGGAACTGCCAGCCGAGGACCCGCGCCGCGAGGGCGTCCCGCGCGACGCCCTGCGCCGCTTCGAGGCGCTGCTGCGCCGCGAGCTCGAACGCGCCCAGGTGCAGCGCACCGGCACGCTTCCGCCGGCGCGACCGCTGGGCGAGCTCGACCGCGCGCTGCCATCGGGGCCGCTCGCGGACCTCGCAGCGGTGCACCGCGTCGTCGCGCAGCTGCGCCGCCGCCTGGCCACGCGCGGACACCAGGCGCGCGGACACCGCCACCACGCGCACGTCGACGTGCGCCGCACGATGCGCGCCTCGCTGCAGACCGGCGGTGTGCCCGTCGTGCTCAAGTACCGCCCGCGGCGCCCGAAACGCCCGGAGATCTTCGTGCTCTGCGACGTCTCGACAAGCGTGACCTCGGCGTCGGTCTTCTTCCTCTCCGTCCTCCACGCACTGCACGACTCGTTTCGCAAGATGCGCTCGTTCGTGTTCATCGAGCGCATCAGCGAGGTCACCGACATCTTCGAACGCGAGCGCGACTTCAAAGCGGTCAACGAGCGCATCTCCAGTGACGCCGGGGTCGCGGACATCTCGGGCTACACCGACTACGGGCGCGTGTGGTCGGAGCTACTCGAGCGGATCGGCGACGAACTGCACCCCCGTGCGACCGTGATCGTGCTCGGTGACGCCCGCACCAACGGCCGCGATCCCCGCGCCGACGTGTTCGCGCGGATCGCCGAGCGCGCCGGACGCACGTTTTGGCTGAACCCCGAGCCGCGCCTGTACTGGAACTACGGCGACTCCGTGATCGCCGCCTACGAGCGCTACTGCACAGCGTTCGAGTGCTGGACGACCGCACAGCTCGAGGACTTCGTGCGCGCGCTCACGCGGCCCGAGCTAGCATTGCCCGAGAGGGTGGCGTAGCCGGGCCGTAGCCGGGCCCCTCTATCCTTCATTCCAAAGCTGAACGATCACCAGGGGGGCTGGCGGGTAGGCCGGCTGAGATGGCGCACCGGAAACGATTCCCCCGGCGCCGACCCTTCGAACCTGTGGGGTAATGCCCGCGGAGGGAGCGGCGAAGTTGGCGACAGGACTCAGGAGCACGGGACCGGGGGCCGGTCGGGCGGCGCCCGCGTCGAGCCACGACCGGACTGGGTCGCACTGGGCGATGCGCCTCACCGATATCGGCCGCGCCTACCCCGGTGTGCAGGCTCTGCTGGATGTCTCGCTGCACGCCGACCATGGTGAGGTGCTCGCCGTCGTCGGCCCGAGCGGCTGCGGCAAGACGACATTGCTGGAGCTGATCTGTGGTCTTCAGCGGCCGGACACGGGTGAGGTACGTAGCGAGCCGGCTGTGCTGATGCCGCAGCGCGACCTGCTACTTCCGTGGCTGAGCGCGCTCGACAACGCCGCGCTGGCGCTGCGCATCGCGCGCCTACCGCGCCCGCAGGCACGAGCGCGCGCGGCGGCCCTGTTCGCCGAACTCGGCCTCGCCGGCTTCGAGCAGGCCCGGCCACACGAGCTTTCGGGCGGCATGCGCCAGCGCGTCGCGTTCATGCGGACGTTGCTCTCCGACAAGCCGGTGTTGTGCCTGGACGAGCCGTTTGGCGCGCTCGACGCGATCACGCGCGCGGAGATGCAGAGTTGGCTGGCGCGAGCGCTGCAGCGCGAGCCGCGCACCGTCGTGCTCGTGACGCACGACGTCGAGGAGGCTGTGCTGCTCGCGGACCGCGTCGCCGTGATGTGCGCGCGCCCCGGGCGCGTGATCACCGAGATCGAGGTCGAGTTGCCGCGCCCACGCGCGCGTACGGACGCGGCGGTGGTAGCGCTGCGCGAGCGCGCGCTGGTGGCGCTCGGGTGCGGAGACCACGCCGCGTGAGACGCGCCGCCCACAACCTGCTCCCGCCGATGCTGCTCGCGGCGGCCTTGCTCGGGGCGTGGGAGCTATACGCGGACCTTGGCGGCGCCGAACCGCTCGTGCTGCCCGCGCCGCACGCCGTCGCCGCTGCGCTGTGGAACAACCCCCATCTGATCTGGTCGAACTTCGCGACGACCGCCAAGGAGGTCGCGATGGGCCTCACGCTGGCGCTGCTGAGCGGCTTCGCGGTCGCCGTCGCGATCCACCTGTTCCCGCTCGCACGGCGCGCGGTCTACCCGCTTGCGGTTGGCTCGCAGGCGATTCCGATCCCCGTGATCGGCGTGCTGCTCGTCTTTTGGTGGGGCTTTGGAGTCTTCCCGAAGCTCGTCGTTATCACTTTGATCTGCTTCTTCCCGGTCGTCGTCACAACCGTCGACGGTCTCGGCGCGGTGGACCCCGACCAGCTCAAGCTGCTGCGCACGCTCGACGCCTCGCGCTGGCAGGCGTTTCGCTTTGCGGAGCTCCCCGCAGCTCTGCCGGCCGCGCTCAGCGGCGCACGGATCGCGCTCGCCGTCGGCGTGATCGGGGCGTTCATCGCCGAGACGACGACCGCGACCACCGGCCCCTACCCGGGGCTCGGCCGCGAGATCACGACCGACATCGGATTTCAGACCGCGCGCGCCTACGCCGGCACGACGGTCCTGTTTGGATTCGCAATCGCGTGCTTTTACGGGCTCGCACTCGCCGAGCGCAGATGCTCGCCATCGACCAGCCAACCGAGAGGAGACACACCTTGACCTTGCCCCGCGCCCGATCGACGGCCTTCCGCACGAGCTCGATCGCCGCCCTGTCTGTGTGCACGATCGCCTTCGCTCTCGCGCTGAGCGCGTGCGGAACCAAGCAGGACGTGACCGCGGCGCCCGGCACGAAGCCGTTCAAGGTCATGCTGGACTTCTTCCCCAACGCCGATCACGCCGCGCTGTACTCGGCGATCGCGCATGGCGACTTCCGAGCGGTCGGGCTCGACGTGCAGCCGCAGACCCCCGCCGAACCCGCGGACCCCTTGAAGCTGCTCGCGGCGGGCCGCGTGGACATGGCAGTCTCCTACGAGCCCGAGCTGCTGCTGGCGCGCGATCAGGGCCTCAAGCTGGTGTCGATCGGAGCGCTCGTGCAGCGCCCGTTGACGTCGATCATCGCCCTTCCCGGCCAGCACGTCAAAAGCGTCAAGGACCTCGCAGGCCGGCGAGTGGGCACCGCCGGCATCCCCTACCAGGCCGCCGAGCTGCGCACGGCGCTACAGAGCGCCGGCGTGAACCCCGCCAAAGTGCAAGAAGCGAACGTCGGCTTCAACCTCGTTCCGGCGATGCTGTCGGGGAAGGTCGCGGCAACGCTCGGGGGCTTTTGGAACTACGAGGCGATCCAGCTCCAGCTCCTGCACAAGCGACCGGTCGTGATCCCCGTCAACGATGCCGGCGTCCCGAACTACGACGAGCTCGTGCTCGTGGTGCGCGCCAGCGAGGCACGCACCGACGGCCAGGATCTACGCGCCTTCATGCACGCGCTAACGCGCGGCGAGCGTGAGGTGCGAGCCGACCCGACGGCCGCGGCAAAGCTGATCCAGGCGGCGAACCCCAGCCTCGAACCCAAGCTGCAGCTGGAGTCGATCCAGCGCACCCTGCCCGCGAGCTTGCCCGCGGAAACCAACAAGCCATATGGCTACCAGGACCCTGGTCAGTGGGCGGCGTTCGGACACTGGATGTTCGCGCACGGGCTGCTCGCGCACGACCCCAACGCAACCGGCCTGCCGCCGTTCACCAACGAGTTCCTGCCCGGGGAAGGGATCTGAGCGGACCGGGCGCGCGTCACTGCTCGCCCGGCGACCCGACGCGCTGAACCATCGTCAGCGCGAGCTCCAGCCCGAGCCGATCGTCATCCAGGGGACGGCCGATCAGCGCCTCGGCGCGCTGGACGCGATTGCGAACGGTGTTCTTGTGCGTGCGCAAGCGCTCGGCGGCGCGGCTCGCGCTGCCGCCCTCGCGCAGCCACACGAGCACCGTCTCGCGCAGCAGCCGCGCGCTGGAGCTGGTGGCGGCGAGCGCGCCCAGCTTGCGCTCGACGAAGTCCGCGAGCAGCTCGGGGTCCTCGCTCATAACGCACAGCGTCTCGACCTCGTCGAAGCGCACCACGCCGGGCGCGGGCTGGGAGAGCTCGGCGAAGCGTCGCGCGCGCAGCGCCTGACGGTGACCTCCGCGAAAGCCCTCCAGGCCGATACCGGGGATGCTCAACGCGAGACCCTGTCCGTCGCGCAGCTGCCTGGCCGCGCCGCGCTCGAGCGCGTCGAGCCCGAAAGCGCGATCGACCGCGAACCAGACCCAGATGCACGTCGGCTCGGCCGGCACGATCAGCGTGCGCTCGATTCCGACCTCGCCGGCGATCGCCTCGGCGGTCAGCTCCAGACGGCTCACCGGCGGCCCCGTCGACTCGTGGAGCGTGGGCGGCGAGGCCTCCCAGAGAACACCGGCGACCAGTTCGCGGTCGAGCGAGAAGCCGATTCCACGCGCCGAGCGCTCGGGCGCGGGGGCTTCTCCATCGAGCACCCTGCGCACGGCCTCGGTGCGCTGCAGGGTCAGACGACCCGACCAGCGCTCGCGCTGGCGCTCCCACATGCGCACCTGCTGGGCGACGACGGCGTCGACGTAGGCGAACAGCCGCTGCGAGGAGCGCGCGATCACTTCGAGCAGCACGGCGTGATCGGCGACCTCGCGCGCCACGTGCTCCATCCACCAGGACCACGCGATGTTCTGGCCGACGCGATAGGCCTGGATCAGCGCCGCCGTGTCGATCCCGTGGTGCTGCACGGAGATCGCGAAACCCAGCGCCTCGCGCGGCGCGACGAGCACGTCGCTGGAGTCGCTGATGACGACCTCGCCGAAGAACTGGCGCAGGTTGCTCTCGATCGTCGCGCTTAGTTCGCGCTCGAGCTCCACCGTGTCCGAGAACGCGGGCCAGCTGTCCAGCAGGCGTACGCGGATGGTCTCCGTCAGAGCCTCGATCGACGGCATCGCGTCCACGGCGGCGTGAAGCGCCTCGACGGCACGCGCGCTCACCTCGGGCGCGCGTGCGCCCGGGGGCAGGCGCAGGGAGCTGACATCCCGCTGCGCAGCGTCCAGATCTGACCGCAGAGCATTCATCCGGTTATCACCAGTCACCAACCCGCGACGCGCCCTGGCAGGTCCGCGTCGCCCACACTAGGAGTACTACACCCCGACCAACTATCCAACTCAAGCCGTCCATCCGTCCACCCCCACACCGACACCCCAAACCCCATTCCGTGCCCCGCTAAACACCTACCCCGGCCTACATTCTAGGCACCTTCCAGGCACCCACCGTCGGGACCCGGCAGTCGAGGCCTCCCGCTTGAATCGACTGCTCCTGACAGTTCCTTCAGTCAGGAGCCATCATCGATGCACGTCATCGGCGAGACGCAGGCCTACGCGGCCACTTCTACGGCTAAATACGTATGTGCACTTGACGAATCGGCAGGATGATGCGCTGAGGGATGCCCCGCGCAATGCCAGCGACGATGCGCAACGACGGCTCCGATTCGGAGCCCAGCAGCTCAGACCCGGAGGGGCAGCGCGCGTCGGCGTCGGTCCCGACGGTCGCGACCAAGTTGCGCGTCCCGCCGATCCCGCGCCACCTGGTGACGCGCAAGCGCCTGCTCGACGTCCTCGATCGGGGCTTAGGCGGGCGCGTGGTGCTGCTCTCGGCGCCGGCGGGCGCGGGCAAGACGGCGCTGCTGGCCTCGTGGATCAGAACGCGGCACCTGCCGGGGACGCCGTGCTGGCTGTCGCTCGACGTCGACGACAACGACGCTTCGCGCCTGATCGCGGACCTGCTGAGCGCACTGCGCGACTGCGGCGCGTGCGCTCCGGGAGATGCGCTGGGGGATCTGAAGGCGCCTCCGGGCGCCCGCACGGAGCGTTTCCTGCCGCTGCTCGTCAACGCGCTCGCGGAGCTGCAGGCCCCTGTGATCCTGGTGCTGGACGAGATCCACGAGCTGACAAGCCCGCAGTCGACCGCGACGATCGAGTTCCTCGTGCGACACGCCCCCGAGCAGCTGCGACTGGTGCTCGCCGGCCGCGCGGATCCTCCCCTTCCAATCGAGCGGCTGAGGGTCGGCGAGGAGCTCGCGGAGCTGCGCATCGGCGACCTCGCGTTCGACCGCGACGAGACCGCCGAGCTGTGCCGAGAACTCGATCTCACCCTGTCCGACGACGACGTCGACTCGCTCTGGACGCGCACCGAGGGCTGGGTCGCAGCGCTGCGGCTGGCGGCGTTCTCACTCCAGGGACACCCAGAGCCGTCGCGCTTCCTCGCCGAGCTGTCGGGCACCGACCACTCGGTCGCCGACTATCTCGTCTCGGAGGTTCTGGCGCACGTCGCCGAGGACCATCGCGAGTTCATGCTGCGCAC
>DASXOX010000092.1:0-7706 GCA_036493975.1 Solirubrobacteraceae bacterium | reverse complement strand
GGGGTGTTCGCCATGGTGTGACCGACGATCGACGCCTAGGGGCTAATGGCAAGGTGGCATCGAACTGCCGGTTGTGCAGGCTTTCTGCAGGGTTTTCAGGAGGGCCGGGAATTGCTTGGGAGGTGGGGTTCTTGGCTTCGTTATTGTTAGTTCTTCGAGTGCTCCAGAATGTTTCGCGTGGCTGGGGTCGCAGCCGGGTTTGGCCGTGAGAGTGCGCAGTTGGTGGCCTGGAACGGTCTGATGGCGCTTGCGCCTTGCGCGCTCATGATCGTGGCGGTGATGCACCGGGTTGCAGTTGGTCGGGTTGAACGTGAAGCCTGGCCCGTCGATCGTCACGTAAATAGTGCGGATATCAGTCTCAATACCGTCGATGATCTGCGGCAGCGGGTCGCTCGTGACCGTGACCTGCGCAGTGTGGGGATCGACTTCGCTCTTCGCACGGACAATCACGTTGCCAGGGTTGAACGGTCCGGCTTTCGCAGGCACCGCGACAGAGAGGCCGAACGGGGCGCCATTGTAGGGGCCGGTGAGATATGCCTTGCCGGTGGCGAACAAGGGGGTTCCCTGGGCCGGCGTCCGCTGGTTCCGCGCGGCTTTCGAGGCTTTCTGGTTTCGGTTCTGGACTTCTATTGGTGCTTTTGTATGAAGCGGAATCCGCTATCCCTGTCAGGCCGGTGGGCTTCGTCGCGGCGAGTTGAGCGTCGACGCTTTCAGGTATTTCGATACTGGAGCGGTGGGCTTTGGCTGGAACCCCGGGTAGTCTTGGCGCTGGTCTTTCGCCGCAGTGGGGTGATTCTGGCAGGAGGCCGGGCAATACGGGATTGCCATCCGGTTGGTGTGGGATATTGTTTGTTGTGTGGCGACTGAGGCTTAGGGACATCATGATTCGCGGGTTGCCTATTGGCTTGCGGTGGGAAGTGCCGGAGAGTGAACGCGGGCGTTTGCACGTCTTGTTCATTGCTTTTGGGGATGAGTCTGCGCTGCAAGCGCAGGTGGTGGATCCTCAAACGTTCCATGTGGCGGTCGAGTCGATCAAGGTAAGGCTGACGAACGCCTTGAGTGAGCTCGATCCGGACGCCGCGGCTGTACCTGGCCTGGAGTTCCTTCGCCGCTCATGCCATGAGTACCTAGGCGCCACGAGCGAGCGGAAGGATCGGCAGAAGGTTGCACAGTTCCTAGCCGCGTTTTGTATGGTCGCTGAGTTCATCGGCCGGGAATATCGTCTACGTGTCGCGACCCGGCTGGCCGGAGCCATAGAGGTATCGGCCTTGCGTAAACGGAAGTAAATCCCATAGTGGTTGCAGTACACCTCCTAAACCGACGACCCGAGCTATGACCAGCCGGCGCAGTCTTCTCTGGCTCCGTACGCTCAGAGCTTCAAACAAGGGGATGATCAAAAGGCGTGTGCTTCACTAGCAAGCTACCAACCGCACCACGGACTTTTAACTTATGGCCGAAAATATAAAGCTAGCCCTATCTCTCTAGCTTCCAGTTAACCGCAGGCAGCCAACGAATCTGGATCGCGCCCCAACACCCAATCGCTACACGCATCTAATCCTAAGCAAAGTAACCAATAACAATCGTCTTTTCCTCCTCACACCCCGGCACCACACAACATTCCAGGCCTAGCAGGTGCCCGCACAGGCACCAGATCCCCCAATAAGGGAGTAGCACTATAGGGTGCTAAGGCTCAACGGAGCAAGACCCGTTTCTCACTCTAGCTTTCCAGGTAGGCTTAGCCGGGATGTTTGTGTGCTGCCGGCAATGGATGTCAAATGTTTCTGACGGCTCTCTGTTTGTCCATCAGCGGAAAAACGCTTCTTACTGAAGAATAGGCTGCGGTGGCCTGTCTGGTGATGCGCAGGTTGTTGTGTCTTGTGAGTGGTGTTGACGGGCGCGCAGCAGGGCGGATACTTGGTTGCTGGGATACACACGCGCGAGCCGTACCCGGAGGGGCGCCAGCGCCTTTGGGGGGAACAGGGCATCACAAGACCCTTCCAGATGCTGCTGGACGATCGGCAAATGTCGGCTGGCCTCCGAGCCCTCGCCGAGGAACAACTGACGATTGGCCAGTGAAACCACTCGCGCCGGCCCTGCACGGGGCCGGCGCGATGCGGCCGGCGTAGCGGGCTTCCGTATGTGCGGGGACCAGGCATGGGTTGGTTGCGGTCGCGGCTCCCCACGTACGCATGCGCGGCAGGCTCCAAAGCTCGCGGGCTACATGGGCAGCGTGATTGTCGAACGCCTTGACACGAAGCGCTAGAGTTGTAAACTACCCAGACATCAAGGTTGTCCAGCGACCAACAAGGAGACGCGCCGTATGTCTGCTGTACCAGCTTCGATTGACGCGCACGAGGCGCCCGCCGGCGCGCTCACGCCGGTGCGCTGGCGCGACCCCAAGCGCTACCTGTGGCTGCTGGGGCTGTTCGTGCCGACAATGCCATTCCTCGCTTGGGGCCTGGTCCAGCTCACGGGCCTCGGGGTCTTCTACTTCTACGGCCCCGCCCTCGTCTTCGTGATCTTCCCGATCGCCGACCTCGTCGTCGGCATGGACGCCCAGAACCCGCCGGACAGCGCGATCAAGTGGCTCGAACAGGATCGCTTCTACCGCTGGTGCACCTACCTCTACCTCCCGATCCAGTACGCCGGCCTCGTATTCGCGTGCTGGCTGTGGTCGAGCGGCAAACTCAGCGCGGTCGAGGACATCGGCCTCGCGCTGACCGTCGCGATGGTGAGCGGGATCGCGATCAACACGGCCCACGAGCTCGGTCACAAGCGCGCGAGCCTCGAGCGCTGGCTCAGCAAGGTCGCGCTCGCCCAGAGCGGCTACGGGCACTTTTTCATCGAGCACAACCGTGGCCATCACGTGCGCGTCGCGACCCCCGAGGATCCCGCGAGCTCAAGGCTGGGGGAGAGCTTCTATGCATTCCTGCCGCGCACGGTCGCCGGCAGCCTGTGGTCGAGCTGGGAGCTTGAGCAGGTCCGCCTCGCGCGCATGGAGCGCTCGCCGTGGACGATCCACAACGACATCCTCAACGCTTGGGCCATGACCATCGTCCTGTTTGCCGTCCTCGCCGTGATCTTCGGCCCGGTCGTGCTGCCGTTCCTGCTGCTGCAGGCCGTGCTCGGCTTCTCGCTGCTTGAGGTCGTCAACTACCTCGAGCACTACGGCCTGCTGCGCCAGCGCCGCGAGGACGGCCGCTACGAGCGCACCCGCCCGGAGCACAGCTGGAACTCCAACAACGTCGCTTCCAACGTCCTGCTCTACCACCTGCAGCGCCACTCCGACCACCACGCCAACCCGATCCGCCGCTATCAAGCGTTGCGCCACGTCGAGGAGGCCCCGCAGCTGCCAACGGGCTACGCCGGGATGATCCTGCTCGCTACCTTTCCGCCGCTGTGGCGGCGCGTGATGGACCAGCGGCTGCTCGGGCACTACGGCGGCGACGTCACGCGCACCAACATTGCCCCCCGGCGACGCGCGCGGATGCTGGCGCGTTACGGCTCGCCGAAGGTGGAGGGAGTGTGATGAGGGGTAGCGCCTTCGGCGCCGTGGGGTTGGCGTGCCTATACGACGCTCGCCCGGGAGGCACACGGTGAGCCGCTACCGCTGCCCCGCGTGCGGCTACACCTACGACGAGGAGCACGGTCATCCCCGCGAGGGTTTCCCTGCCGGGACCCCCTGGAGCGAGGTCCCCGACGACTGGCCCTGCCCCGACTGCGGCGTGCGCGACAAGGTCGATTTCGAGGTCGTGCCGTGAGCGCCACTCGTCCTCTCGACGGGGAGCTCCCGTGATGAGTACCGATCGCCCTCTCGACGTGGGGCTTCCGCGGTGAGCACTGCCACCACGCCCTACGCCGTCGCCGCACGTGCGGGTGCCGCCGGTGCCCGCCCGGCATCCGCTCGCCCCGGGGAGGACGACCGGTGAGCGCCGCCGCCACCCCGTACGCCGTCGCCGCGCGCGAGCTGCTGCGCGACACGCTCTTCGACGCCGCCCGCCGCGAGCTCGAGCACCGCGGCTGGAACGACGTCACGATGGCCGAGATCGCCTCGGCCGCCGGCGTCAGCCGGCAGACGCTCTACAAGGAGTTCGGCTCCCGCGACGAGTTCGCCCAGGCGTTCGTCGTGCGCGAGAGCGACCGTTTCGTGCGCGCCGTCGAGAGCGCCCTCGACGCCCACCAAGACGACCCCAAGGCGGCGCTCACGGCCGCTTTCGGTCTGTTCCTCTCTGCCGCCGCCGAAGATCCCCTGATCCGTGCCGCGATCGCCGGCGACGGCGAGATGCTGCCGTTCGTCACCACCCACGGCCAGCCGCTCGTCGAGCACGCCGCCGAGCGCCTGCGCATCGCGATCCTCGCGCGCTGGCCCCAGGCCGCCGAGCACGACGCGGCGCTGCTCGCCGAGTGCCTCGTGCGCCTCGCGATCAGCTACGCCACGCTGCCCGTCGGCTCCGCCGGCATGACCGCGTCCTCGATCACCGAGCTCCTCGGGCCCTACATCGATCGCGCCCTCGGGCTCGATCGCGTCAGCCCCGCAGCTGCGCCCGCCTGACCTTCCCGCTCGCCGTCTTCGGCAGCTCGGCCACGAAGTCCACGATCCGCGGGTACTTGTACGGCGCTGTCTCGCGCTTCACGTGATCCTGCAGCTCGCGCCCCAGGGCGGGGGAGGGGGCGTAGCCGTCGCGCAGCACCACCACCGCCCGCACGACCGCCCCGCGTTCCTCATCCGGCGCGGCCACCGCCGCGGCCTCCGCGACCGCGGGGTGCGCGACCAGCGCGGACTCCACCTCGAACGGCCCGATCCGGTAGCCCGCCGAGACGATCACGTCGTCGCTGCGCCCCTCGAAGTACAGGTATCCCTCCTCGTCTTCGCGCACCCGGTCGCCCGTGCGCCACGGCTCGTCCTGCAGCGCCCTGTCGGTGACGATCCATCGGTTCGCGTCGCGCGACCCATCCCTCGCGCGCAGCGCGACCCCTCCATCGCCATCCGCGTCCTGGGCGAGCCGCGCGTGTTCGCCGACATAGCCCAGAAAGAACGTCGGCACGCTCGCCGGATCCGCGACCAGCTCGCCCTCGAGGATGCGCAGTCCCACGCCCGGCAGGGCGCGCCCCATCGAGCCCGGTCGCGCTGCCTCGCCGAGCGGCATCCCCGTCATCTGACCCGTCTCGGTCTGCCCGTACCCGTCGCGGATCTCCAGGCCCGTCACCTCCCGCCACGCCCTCAGGATCTCGGGGTTCAGCGCCTCGCCCGCCGCCACCATCGCGCGCAGCTGCGGCATCGGCGCCAGCGTCGTGCGCTTCGCGACCACGCGGTACTCCGTCGGCGCCATGCACAGCACGTTCACCCGCTCACGCGCCAGCAGCTCCAGGCGCTCCGCCGGGTCGAAGCGCGCGTCGTGCAGCAACGCCGCCGCCCCCGTCAGCCATGGCGCGATGAAAACATTGCGCGCCGACTTCGACCAGCCCGAGGACGCCGTGCACCACACCAGCTCGCCCGCCCCCGCGCCCAGCCAGCGCTCGGCCTGCAGACGCTGGCCCGTCAGGTAGCGCTGCCCGTGCAGCACCGCCTTCGGCTCGCCCGCCGTCCCGCTCGTGAATGTGATCAGACACGGGTCCCGCGGCGCCAGCTCCACAGCGGGCGCCGGCGGGGACTCGAACAGCGACTCGTCCGGCACCAGCAGCGTCTCGACCTCGCCGATCGACGCCCCTTGGCCCGCGAGCGCCTCCGCGAGCGTCGCGGCGTTGCGCTCATCCGCCAGCACCACCCGCGGCCGCGCCACCGCGAGGCGCAGGCGCAGGTCCTTCGCGCGCAGCTGCTCCGTGCACGGGAGCGCCACGGCTCCGAGCCGGAAGCACGCCAGCATGCCCAGGACCCACTCCGGGCGGTTGCCGATCAGCGTCATCACGACGTCTCCGCGGCGCACCCCGCCGCGCGCGAGCGCGCCCGCGAGGCGCGCGCTGCGATCGGCGACCTCGCCGAAGGTCCACTCTCGGCGGGTCCCGTCGCGTGTCAGCTCCACGAGGGCGCGACCCTGCGGCGGCAGCGTTTGGAGCACGTCGCGGGCGAAGTTCATCGGGGGGAGCAGTCTGTCATTTCGGGGGGCCGCCGCGCGCGTGTGCGCGTGCGTGCGCGCGGCGGGGTCGTTTTTCGGCGAATGTCCTCGCGCCGCGCGACTGCGGTCTCGCCGTGCGCCGGTATCCTGCATATCCCGCAGATCCCCGACTCACGGAGTGTGTGCCGACGATGGCCGTAGCCGCCGACCTACCCAGCGATATGTCCGACGAGCAGCGCGCGATCACCGAAATGGTGCGCCAGTTCGCTGACGAGCAGATCCTTCCCAACGCTGAGCACTACGACCACGAGGATCTCTTCCCCGAGCCCATCGTCGAGCAGATGAAGGAGCTCGGGCTGTTCGGTGTCACGATCCCCGAGGAGTACGGCGGGATGGGCCTCGATCTGACGACCTACGCGATGATCGTCGAGGAGCTATCGCGCGGCTGGATCTCGATCTCGGGCGTCATCAACACGCACTTCATCGGCTCCTACCTGCTGATGAAGTTCGGCAGCGACGAGCAGAAGCAGAAGTACCTCCCGCGCATGGCCACCGGGGAGATACGCGCCGCGTTCTCGCTGTCCGAGCCCGAGCTCGGCTCCGACGTCCAGGCGATCAAGACCTCCGCCAAGAAGGGCGAGGATGGCAAGTACGAGATCAACGGCCAGAAGATGTGGGTCACCAACGGCCTCATGTCCTCGCTCGTCTTCGTGCTCGTCAAGACCGACCCCGACGCCCAGCCGCGCCACAAGGGCTTCACGTGCTTCATCGCCGAGAAAGACGGCGGCGTCTCTGAGAACACCGGCGACTACGCCGGGCTGAACGTCCCGCCGAAGATCAAGAAGCTCGGCTACAAGGGCGTCGAGTCCACCGAGCTCGTCTTCGACGGCTACCGCTGTCCGGCCGAGAACATCCTCGGCGGCGAGGACGCCGGTCTGAACAGCGGCTTCTCGCAGATGATGGACGCCCTGGAGGTCGGTCGCGTAAACGTCGCCGCCCGCGGCGTCGGCATCGCCCAGCGCGCCCTGGAGCTCGCGCTGCGCTACTCCCAGGAGCGCAAGACGTTCGGCAAGCCCATCGCCGAGCACCAGGCGATCCAGTTCAAGCTCGCGGACATGGCGACGCAGGTCGACGCGGCCCGCCTGCTGACGTTGCGCGCGGCGCGCATGAAGGACGCTGGCGAGCGCTCGGACCTGGAGGCCGGGATGGCCAAGCTGTTCGCCTCCGAGGCCGGTCGCTTCTGCGTCGAGGAGTGCTTCCGCATCCACGGCGGGTACGGGTATTCCAAGGAGTACGAGATCGAGCGCCTCTATCGAGACGCCCCGCTGCTGCTGATCGGCGAGGGCACCTCGGAGATCCAGCGCATGGTGATCGGCAAGAAGCTCCTCCAGCGCCACAAGATCTGATGAGCGGCGACGCGAAGACCCTGATCGAGACCGCCGCGCGGAACTTCGTCGAAGAAGTGCCGGCGCTTGCTCCGATCACGCTCGTCGTCGGCGTCGAGCTGCATGGACGCGGCGACGTGCAGCACTTTCGCCTGCAGATGCCGGAGATAGAGGTCACCAAGGGCCCCGCCGACGATGCCCGTATCAACGTCGAAATGCGCCGCGAGTTCTTCAACATCATGGCCACCGAGGGCAAGGTGCCCGATTG
>DASXOX010000091.1:0-4108 GCA_036493975.1 Solirubrobacteraceae bacterium | reverse complement strand
CGGCGGCCCAGTCGGCGACGCCGCGCTGCCAGGATGGTGCTGGGAAGCGCAAGCTGCAGCCCCCGCCGGCGGCGCCTTCTGAGGCGCCGGCTTGGTCGTTGTTCCAGACGCGCTCGGTCTGCCAGGCGCCACCGCTCAGCGTCAGCTTCGTACCGCCGACCGCGACGACGTGGGGGGAGGATGCGGGGAAGTCGGGTTCGTCGAACTGGAGGGGTTCGGTTTCCCACTGGTCCCAGTTGAGGTAGCCGTCGTCGCCTGCGGACGCGGTGATGACGAGGCCGGGGCGTTCGAATGCGGCGAGCTCGCTTTCGGTGAGTTCTGCTTCGGAGCCGCCCCACGAGTTGGAGATCTCGTTGGCCCCGGCAATGTCGGCCGCTGTGTTCTCGGCGGCGAGGAGGTCGCTGTAGGAGGAGCTGTTGGCCTCGACAAGCACGATGTGGCAGTTCTGGCAGACGGCGTGCGCGGCCTGCACATCGGTTGAGATCTCCAGCGCCCACCCCTCGGCTTCTTCTTTTTCGGCTTCGCTTTTGGCGATCGGCGGGTGTCCGCTTTCACCGAGCTGGTTGAGCTTCGTGAAGCAGCCGTTGGCGGTGGTGCACGATGGCAGGGAGAATTCGGAGTCGTAGACCGCGAGGTCGCTTTCGGCGTTGGGGTCGTCGTAGGCGTCGACGAGCGCGATCGTCTGGGGTTCGGAGGCGGGCGCCTGCGGGGCTTCTCCGGGAAAATATGCCTCATTGAGGGCGGTCGGCGTGAGGCAGGCGGGGTAGATCTGTGCACAGGTCGTTGCGCTCGCGGCCATCGAGACAGCGTGGCCGTGCGCGAGACCCTGCGGGCGTGGGCGCATCTGGGTCGCGGCGGTCGCCCGCGGCGCCAATGCGAGCGCGAGGCAGCCGGCGTGGTGTGGCGCCGGAGCGGCGCAGACGGGAAGCGCGCTGTATGCGGAGGCGGGGGGCGCTGAGGGCGATACGCCGGTCGCGCGCGCGGGCGCACCCGCCGCGAAGGCGGCGCTGGAGCCCAGCGTGAGGCAGACGATCAGGCCCGCGAGAGCCGAAGCGATCGACAGGCGGCGGTCGAGGCCTTTGGTGCGGGTCGGCGTCCTTGTCATCCGCGGTCTTTCTCCACCCCTTCCTCGGTCGTCGGCGAGGGTGCGCGAGTCCTTGAGTCACACGCGGTGAGCTCGTACGAGCGTCTTAGCGCAGGGTAACGACATGTAGGCTCCGAATGCGTGTCGCGTGTGCTCGGCTTCCTGCTGGCCCCGACCCCGCCGTCGCGCCGGGCTGGGGTCCTGAGCGCGTTTGTGGCGGTCGCGCTGTGCACGCTGATCGTCTACCCGCTGGGGCAGGTCGCGCCGGTGGTGTCGCTGGGCGTCGTCTACCTGTTGGCGGTGCTCGTGGTCTCGCTCGCGTGGGGCGCGTGGCTGGGCGCTTTCACCGGCCTGCTGAGCGCGGCGGCGTTCAACTTCTTCCACTTGCCCCCGGTGGGGCGCTTCACGGTAAAGGACCCCGACAACTGGGTGGCATTGGCGGCGTTCCTCGCGGTGTCGGTGCTGATGAGCTCGGTCGCCGAGCTCACCCGCGCCCGGGGCCGCGACGCTCTGGAGCGCCGTCGTGAGGCGGACCTCGCGACTGAGATGGCACGCTTGTTGCTGCGCGGCGAGAGCCTTGCTGAGGTGCTGCCGACAGCGGCGGCGCGGATGGCGCAGGCGCTCGAGCTGCCTTCGGCGGCGATCGTGATGGAGACCGTCGAGCCGGACGCTCGCAGCGTCGCGTTCGCGCTGCGCGAGGGTCAGCGCCGCTTGGGGACGCTGGTCGTGGGCGCCGAGACCCCAGAGCGCAACCTGCACCGGCTGCAGGAGCGCGTGGTACCTGCGCTGGAGGCGTTGCTGAGCGCGGCGCTCGAGCGCGAGGAGCTGCAGAGCGGCGTCGTGGAGACCGCGGCGCTGCGGCAGGCGGACGTCGTCAAGACGGCGTTGCTACGTGCGGTCTCGCACGACCTGCGCAGTCCCTTGACTGCGATCTCAGCGGCCGGGGAGGCGATCGCGCTGCCCGGCGTCTCGGGGGATGAGCGCGAGGAGTTGGCGTCGGTGATCATGGGGGAGACGCGACGCCTGTCGCGACTGGTGGAGAACCTGCTTGACCTCTCCAAGCTCGAGGCCGGCGCGGCCGAACCGCGGCGGGAGTGGATGTCGGTCGAGGAGGTCCTGGGAGCGGCGCTCGAGGATCTCGATGGGCGGGCGGAGGAGTTCCACGTCACGATCGACCGCGATCTGCCGCTCGTGCGAGCCGATTCGACTCAGATCGAGCGCGCGTTCGTGAACGTGCTCGAGAACGCGCGGCGGCATTCCGGTGGGCACCCGGTATCGGTACGTGCTCGCGCCGTGCGGACCGTCGCGGGCGTCGGTGGTCGACTGATCGTGCGCGTCGTCGATCGCGGCCCGGGGGTTCCGCCGGTGCAAGTTGAGCGGGTGTTCGAGCCCTTCTACCAGGCAGGAACGGCGCGTGGGGGGCGTCGCGGATCGGGCCTCGGCCTGGCGATCGCACGCGGCTTCACCGAGGCCAACGGCGGAACGTTGCACGTCGAGTCGCTGCCGGGCCAAGGGGCGACGTTCGTGTTCGAGCTGCCGCTTGGGGACGATGCCGATGGCAGGTGAGGCGCCCCCGCTGCGCGTGTTGGTCGTAGACGACGAGCCGCAGATCGTGCGTGCGCTCCGCGTCGTGCTGCGCGAGGCGGGCTTCGAGATGCTCGCCGCTGAGAGCGCCTCGGAGGCGCTCGACCTCGCGGCGGTGCGCGCGCCGCGCGCGGCGATCGTGGATTTGGTGCTGCCTGACGGCGATGGAGTGGAGGTCACGCGCAGGCTGCGCGAGTGGAGTGAGATGCCGATCCTTGTGCTCTCGGCGATTGGCGAGGAGGAGCAGAAGGTCCGTGCGTTGGAAGCCGGCGCGGACGACTACATCACCAAGCCCTTCGGCGCGCGCGAGCTCGTTGCGCGTCTGCAGGCCGCGCTGCGCCGCAGTAGCGCGTCTAGTGAGCAGGAGCCCATGATCGCACTGGAGGGCCTGGAAATAGACCTCGCCGCACGCGCAGTTCGTCGGGAGGGCGAGCTCGTCCACCTGACCCCAATCGAGTTCGAGTTGCTGCGCGTGCTGGCGCGCAACCGCGGTCGTCTGATGACCCACAGGGCACTGCTCACTGAGGTGTGGGGACCGGGCTATGCCGAAGACGTGGCGGCGCTGCGCACGCACATCGCGCGGCTGCGCGCGAAGATCGAGCCGGAGGGCCCGCGCGGGCGTCCACGCTACATCGTCACCGACCCGGGCGTTGGGTATCGGTTTGCCGGCTAAGCAGGCCATGTTCTAGCGCTCGATAGCGACATCAAAGTCGGGTCGTAACGAAATCGTTATACCCAGCGCCTGGATCGTCATACCCCCGTGACACGGGGCGCGGAATAGTGAGCGCATGGACCTGGTGGCGATTGCGATGGGGGTTGCGATGTTCGCGATCCTGCTCGCGCTGATAACGGGGATCGACCGCATATGAGCGGCGCGGACGTCTTGGGTCTGCTCGTGTCGGTGTTGGTGATCGTCTACCTGCTCTACGCACTGCTGCGGGGTGAGCGGTTTTGACGTTCCTAGGTTGGGTGACGATCTTCGGCTTCGCCGCGATCCTGACGGCGCTGGCGTTGCCGCTGGGCACCTATCTGGCACGCGTGTACACGGGCCAGCGCACCTTCATGACGCCGCTGCTGGGGAGGCCCGAGCGCCTTCTCTATCGCGTGATGCGCGTCGACGCGCAACGAGAGCAGGACTGGAAGGCGTATGCGAAGAGCTTGGTCGTGTTCTCGCTGGCGGGTTGGCTGCTGCTGTATTTCATCTTGCGCACTCAGGATGCCTTCTTCGTTCCGCACTCGCTGAACCCGCTGGGCTTCCACTCGGGCCCGTGGAACGTGACGTTCAACACGGTCTCGTCGTTCCTGACGAACACCAACTGGCAGTACTACGGCGGCGAGACGACGATGACCTATCTGTCTCAGATGGTGGGGCTGACGGTGCAGAACTGGCTATCTGCCGGCGTGGGGATCGTCGTGGCGGTGGCGCTGATTCGCGGGATC
>DASXOX010000090.1:0-28116 GCA_036493975.1 Solirubrobacteraceae bacterium | reverse complement strand
CGCACGTCCTGTACGGCGGCGCTTGTGGGAGGCGTGCTTGCCGCGATGACGACCGCGCCGGCCCTTCTTTGACTTCCTAGCGGTCTTCCTGTGCTTGGCCTTATGTGCTGCCCGTTTGACCTTCGCTTTATGCGGAGCGGTCTTTGGCGCCGGCGCCGCAAGGGTTTCCGGGGCGGGGCCGTCGACTTCGGTGTCGATGCCGAGCGGCGCAGGTGGGGAACTAAGCGGACCGCGGCAGCTTTCGCCGGCGCACGACTGCGAGGAGACTGGGGCTGGGAACCCTCCACCAACCCGCGCGTCGTACATGTCCGAACTGTTGTCGGTGTCTTCTGGGACAAGTTGCACACGTGTCGTAAAGAACAGGTCGTCACCGTTGGCACTCGCGTCGGAGAAAGTGGAGATTTCTTCGCCGGTGCCCGAGGAGATAATGTGGAGGGAACCGTCCTCATACTCGTAGACGTTTTGCATGCCATTGGTATCTGCCGGCAACAGCACATCCTTGCTGCTGAAAAAGACGCGCCGACCATCGTCGGAGATAAACCGCGGGATATGACCGATCAGCGATCCGCTGGGGACCGTCGTCGCTCCGACTGGCTGCGCGCCGCTTGGATTGCACGAAACGCAGCTCACACGTCCGTTGCCAGCGTCGTAGACGAACAGCTCAGCGTCAGGCGAGTCGGAGTTGACATCGACGTTGTCGTAGCCGGTAACGGACGCTAGCGAGAGGAACGCCAGGTGTTCTCCATCGGGGGTAACCCGGGTCGTCCGCCGTTCGAAGGCTTGGCTCCAGTCGCCTTTGTCTTCTGAGTTCAATACCGCGATGAACCTGACGACGCCGTCGCGACTCAAGTACAGGTTGTAGCCACCGGCGGTCGCGCCTGTGGCAAGGTCGGCGCGTGCCACAAAGTACACACTCAGGCCGTCTTCGCTGATTCCCGCGACACCTTCGACTTCCGGCGCGCCGCTACTGTCGGCAGACAGGTTCCTCAGCTCGTTGTTGCTCAAGTCGTATTCATAAAGGCCGCCGTTATCGTTTGGATGATTCGTCAGCGGCGTGCTGTCGGTGAAGAAGGCTCTGGCGCCGTCGGGCGTGGCGGCGAGGAATAGTGCGCTTCCGTCACCGAGCGCCGGGCTGCGCTGCGACACGTTGAGCTTTACCGTCGTGGTGCCGTTTTCGCGCACATACAGCTGTTTGTTGTTGTCCGTCCAGAAGATGCGCGAACCGTCTGCCGACACCGCGTTTTCCGGAACCGAGCGTTCTTCGATTTCTCCATCGCCGGCGCCCGCGCTTTCGGCAGCGACTTTGCCTGGACCCGGCAGGACGCTTACCAACCGGAGACCACCCCCAACCCACTCATAGACACTTGAAGCATTGGCCGGAGCTCCCGTCACCAGAGAGTCGTTTGCATCGAATACCACGTGATGCAGATCCGCCGAGGCGCCCGCGAAAGTTGTTTTGAAACTACTGGTTTGATTGGGTGGCGCGACGGTGGTAACCAATTCGTATGGCGCGGCATCCATTTGGCGCACGTATAGATTTTCGAATTCCCCTTCGGGCGCGCCGGGCGCGAGCAGCGAGCTGCCCCAGGTAATAATTCCCGCTGTCAGTTCGGGTGTAAAGAAGTGATAGCCGGGCTGGAGACTTAGTTCCGTGTGCTTCGTGACGGGCGGCATGATGTTGTGCGTAGTCCAGCCATCGGGCCCGCGCGAGGAAAGATACTGGTTCAGAATCATGGCGCCCTGCGCGTCGCCGAAGCTGGTGAACGAAGAGTACGTGACTGCCGAGCCGCTGGCCGAGCTGTGTCCCCATGCCGACTGCCCCGATGCCAGGGATTCGAAATTGCTTGCTGCGCTGCCGCCGACATCGCCGCCGTTCTTGTTGACCCCCGACACAAGCTCGTATGCACGATCGTCCGCGAGAATCGTCGGTTCGCTTGTCGAGTAAGTGGTGAATGATTGAACACCAGTAGTTTCAGTTACGAAGGAATCGGTCACAACCAAGCGGAAGTAGTACTTAGTGTTCGACTCCAAGCCCGCAAGATTTGCGCCGATGACCTCGTCACCTTCGCCGGCGCTGATTGCGCCATCCGGGACTGGAGCGTTGCTGCCGTACGACGTTGTTGTCCCATATTCGAAGCGGTAGTGCGCATCAAGGCCCTCCGGATTGACCTTGGCTCGCAAGCCGGCGGTCGTCGCCGTCACCCTAGTCGCGAACACCGAGTCGACTTTGATCGGCGGCGTCGTCGTGAATGTTTCGTCGGGGCCGTCGGTCGTCCCAATCGAGTTGGCTGCAACCACACGGAAGTGATAGGTGGTCTGCGGCTGCAGGCCCGAGAGCGCGACGCTGGCGTTCTGTTCGCTATTCGATTCCCCGATTTCGTTGCCAGGCGGAAGAGGTGCCTGGGTGCCGTAGGCTGTCGTCGGTCCATATTCGAAGATGTAGCGAGTTTCAGCAAACTGTGGGGTTATGGTGGCCTGAAGCGTCGCCTCGGTGGAGGTGATGTTCGTGGTCTTCTCGCTATTCACCGTCGGCGCCATGGGTGTGCCCGTCGTGAACGTCATGTCTGGACCATCGGTGGCGCCCAACGTGTTGGTGGCGACGACACGGAAGTGGTAAGTCGTGCTCGCGCTCAGCCCGGAGAGACTGGCTGTGGAAGCCACGAACCCGAAGTTCGAGCCGATATCGGTTCCGGGCGAGACTGGAGCTGAGGCTCCATAGGCGACCGTCAGCCCGTATTCGAAGTAGACGTGAGTATCGAGCCCGTCCGCGTTGACGCTCGCGCCGATGGTCGCCGCTTTGGCTGTTACTTCCGTCGCTTGCTCGCTGTTCGGCTGAACGGCGGGGACCGCCGGCGCCGGCGGCACGAAGACGGCGACGTGGTTGGCTCCCTGATCGGCGACGTAAAGCGCTCCTGGACCCCCCGCTCCGGGAAGGACGGTGTTGGGGTTGTAGGCCATCTGTGCTCCTTGACTCAGGTAGCCCGAGCCAAAATTGCCTAGCGATTTACCGGACGCTTCCCACTCGTCGATGCTTGCGCCCAGGTCGACGTACAGGTTGTTCGTCGAGAAGTCCACCGCGAGGCCCTTACCACTGGTGGCATCGACTTTGACCGGCTCGCCACCCGCGCGAGCCGCGAGACTCCACTTTTCCGTTTCGCCGGAGCCGCGGATGAGATACACGTCGCTGGTCGCATCAACCGCGATCGCTTCGGTGTTGCCATAGGTGTCGTTGAACTGGCCGAGCAGCGTGCCGCTGCTGTCGAACTCGTAAGCGATGTTGGTAGTTTGGTCGGCGACCCAGAGGTCGCCGCTCGCGTCGACCGCGACGCCGGCGATGGCAACGAATGGCGTGCCCGCCGACGGTCCGGCGATGCTGGCAAGGAGCGACCCCGACGGACTGAACTTGTCGACGACTTTGTTGACGCTGTCGCCTACGTAGATGTCTCCCTGCGAAGGGCCGCTCGAGCTGTCGACCGCAACGCTCGTCGGACGGTTGAGCTGACCGGCACCCGAGCCGGGAAGACCGGCGTGGCACGCGTTAGTGCAGACCTCGAACGAGCTCGCGCCGTCAGCGACACCCCAGCCCCACGTGCGGATGAAGCTACCGGCGCCGTCGAACTGCTCAACGCGCGCGTTGTTCGTATCGGCGACGTAGACGTCGCCACTCGTAGGACTAAGCGTCATCTGGTCGACGCCGACCCCCTGTGGGCCGGCGAACTGTCCCTCGGCGGTACCTTCGCTGCCAAATGTGGCGGAGAGCGCGAGTTCGGCGTGTGCGTTCCCCACACCGAGCCACAGCAGCGCCATGCACGCCGCACTGACAACCAGGAGCGCACTCAGGACTTTGTTCGATCCCGCGGCCACTCCAGCACGTGGCGCCGCGGGCGCCACCCACGGCCACGTCCGGCGCATTGCCTTCGTCGATCCGTCCACGCCAACCGTCAACATACCCCTCCGCACGCCTCTCCCGCCACTGATTGTCGAAGCCGAGCGGGCGCCCGGGGGGTAGCAACACCCCGGCCAAACCGCAGCCTCAAGGTCTACCAGTGGGCCGACTCGACGTGATGGGCCGATGTGGCCCATGGAACACATCGGGGTGCGCCAAAGCGGCTCACCTCGCGGTCTCCGGGTCCGTGTCGCCGTTAGGCGTCACCCCGAGCTCCTCCAGGCGGAGAACGACCTCGAGCTCGGCGTGGCACGACCTCAGCTGGCGGCCCAGGTTGCCCTCGATCGCCCGCAGCCGGCGTTCGACGGTGTGGCGGTCGATCGCAAGTTTGGCCGCTGCCGTAGCCGCATTGCATCCAGCGGAGAAGTAGGCGCGTACGGTCTCGCGCGCTACAGGGTTGCCGAGCGAAGGGAGGTAGATGCCGGCGAGCGACCGCACGAGCGACTCGTTTTGAAGCACGAGCGCAAGCAACGCGTGATCGGCAAAGCGCACAGTCGACTCGGGTCTGCGCTGTGCGACAAGCAGCGCCGCTTGAGCTTCCCGGTGCGTCAGGCGCCAGCCAGACATAGCTCTTCGCGGCTGGCCCAGCACGAGCGTGACGCCCACGGTCCTGGTCGCCGACAGCGCCCGCTCCACCCGGGCCATCTCCAGCTCCTGGCGCCCACCGATCCACGCCCAGACCGAGTCTTCGCCGGTCGACACGCACAGCAACTGGCGCCCCAGATCGTCGGCCAAGCCCCGCACCACCCTGCGGCCGCCCTGGCCGTTGGCGATCATGCCGAGGTGCCAAGCATCGTCGAGGTCGTACTCCAGACCAGCGGTGTCGGGACTCTCGCCGGCTAGCAGCTTCTGAACCACCTCAACATGGCACTGCTCGCGTGAGCGCTCGATCCGCTCGCGCTCCTGGCGGTACTCGTCGGCGATCCTGGTCATCAGGCGCTCGAGCAGCGCCTCCTGGGTCGTGCGCAGGTGTCGGAGGGCCGGTCCGTTGGAGGAAAGGCCACTGCGATGGGCCTCGTCCATCACGAATCCTCCGAGCACCCTGTGACCGGCGATGTAGCGCAGCATCATCGTCTCCACGCTGATGTTCCGGCGCGCCGCGCGTTGAGCCTGGGCGATCGCCGCCGACGGGATCGGAGCGGGCTGCTCGGCCGGGGCTTCGATCTCGGTCAGGCTGTGGTTCACGACCGCGGCAACCGTCTCACGCAGGCCGGTTTCGTAGTCGGCGTCTTCGCCTCGCGCAGCCATGAACATGCTGCTGACCCGAGCGAAGATCGCATCCACCATCTCCCGCTCGCGGGCGCGCAGCGCCCGGAGCAAAGCGCGATGCACCTCCTCGAGCTCCGCGGTCTCGCCACGCTCCCTAGCTCCGACCCCGGTCCTCAACGAGACTGCGTCCTGGACACCGCCTCTCATCGGTCACTCTCCGCCAAGTCCATTCGATTAGTCCGGACAACCCGAGCGACGTATTGTGGCTTGCATACCCATCGCTGTCAATTCACAGATAAAAAATCCCAAAATCGAGGGCGGTTTTCTGAGAATCGAAACGTCATGCAGACAATGCGACACAGTTCCGCTTGAAATACTGCTGCGAGCTCTGTTGTGAGGGCCTTCAATCGTTTCTGGAGGGCAGCGACACCGCTGTGAGCACCAGGCCGTCGCGCACCAGAAAGCGCCCATCCAAAGACCCCAGCCGCTGGGTGCCCACCAGCGGACCGAGAACCAGCAGGCGCGCCTCGAATGCGCCCCTCGCGAGATCGACGGTCAGCGTGGCGTCCTCGAAGCCCAGCCAGCGTTCAGCGAGCGGGAACCACGCCTTGTACACGGCCTCCTTGGCGCTGAACAGCAACCGATCCCAGCACACCGACGGCTCGCAGCGTGCCAGCTCTCGCAGCAGCTCGCGCTCCTCGGCGCGAGCGATCTCCTTCAGCACGCCGTCGGGCAACTGCTCGTTGGGCTCTGCGTCGATACCGACCGTCACGAGGGTCTCGGTGCGAGCCACAGCGCAAGCGCGGTAACCCGCGCAATGAGTGATGCTGCCGACCACGCCCGCCGGCCAACTGGGCTCGCCGCGCGCGCCCGCTGGGATCGCGACAGACGACAGACCCAGTTGCCGCAGCGCCTCGCGCGCGCAGGCCCGTCCGGTGATGAACTCTCGGCGACGCTTGTCCACGGCTCCCCGGCCAAGCGCTCGCTCCTCCTCGGGGAATAGCGGAATGTCGAGCAGGTCCTCATGCGTGTCGGCAGCCGCTACGCCCGCCGGCAGGATCTCCTCGATCACGCGCCGGCCCATTCCCCGCCAGGAGCCATGCCGGCGATCATACGCAGCGCGACAGCGCGTAGAGTGCCGTCAGTGGAGCCAGAGCATTTCCGTCCCGCCGACTGCGCCGGCAACCGATCGGAGGTCGTTTCGCCATGCCGCCACTAATCACGCGCGAGGAGGCCCTGCAACTGGGTGAGCTCGAAGACCACGGCGAGATCGAAGCGCTCGTACAACGGGCATGGGAAGCGCGGACCGAGCGCTTCGGCGACTCCACGGATCTCTGCTCGCTCGTCAACGCCAAGTCCGGCGGTTGCGCGGAGGACTGCGGCTTCTGCGCGCAGTCACGCTTCGCGGAGGCCGAGACGCCGATGCACGCGCTGATGGAGCCCGAGCAGATCCTCGAACACGCGCGCGCCGCCGAAGCTGCGGGGGCGCACCGCTTCTGCATGGTCACCCAGGGTCAGGGGCTCTCCAAGCGCGATTTCGAGAAGTACCTGCAGGGGGTGCGCCTCGTCAGTGAGCACACCAACCTCAAGCGCTGCGCCTCGGTCGGGCACATGTCGACGCAGCGCGCGCAGGCGCTCAAGGAGGCCGGGGTACAGCGCGTGCACCACAACGTCGAGACCGCCGAGAGCTACTACGACGAGGTCACGACGACAGTGCGCTACGAGGGCCGGCTGCGCACGATCCAGGCAGTGCGCGAGGCGGGCCTGGAGACCTGTGTCGGCGGGATCCTCAACCTTGGCGAGACGCGCGAGCAGCGCGTCGAGATGGCCTTTGAGCTGGCTGCGATCGACCCGACGAGCGTGCCCATCAACCTGCTCAACCCGAGACCGGGAACGAAGTTCGGCGACCGCGACCTGATCGATCCCTGGGAGGCCGTCAAGTGGGTCGCGATCTTCCGCCTGATCATGCCCGCCGCGCTCTTCCGGCTCTGCGGTGGTCGCGTGGAGAACCTTGGCGAGCTGCAGCCGCTCGCGGTCAAGGCGGGGCTCAACGGAGTGATGATGGGCAACCTCCTGACGACTCTCGGCGCGGAGCCCGAGCAGGATCTCGCGATGTTCGGAGAACTCGGGCTGAATGTCGCGCGCCAGCCCGACAACGCCGCGAACCCGCGCCCGGACAACCGCAGTGGCTGGCTGGAAGGCGAGACCCCCGACGTCGTCGAGGAGCATCTGCGCCCGCAGACCGCAATCGCCGACCGACCCCCCACGGAGGCGTCCGTGGAGGAGCCCACGCTGACGGTGCGCCTCTGGGATCCCTCGACTCAGCTTCGCTATCGCGCCAAGCACTCCGTGCCACGCCGTCCCGACGGTGCGCTGAACGCCGGATGAACGAGATCGAACAGCGCCTGCGGGAGATCGAGCGCCTCGGTCTCAGCCGGCGGCTGCGGACGATCTCCACCGCACAGGGCCCGCGGGTGCTGCTGGACGAGCAGCCCGTGCTGCTGCTGTGCTCGAACAACTATCTCGGCCTCGCAGACCACCAGCGCGTGCGCCAGGCAGCCGCGGAGGCAGCGCTGCATTGGGGCGTCGGTGCGGGCGCCTCGCGGCTCGTGTCGGGGACGATGACGATCCACCGCGAACTGGAGGAGCGCCTCGCGGCGTTCAAGGGCAGCGCGGACTGTGTGCTGTTCGGCTCGGGCTACCTCGCGAACCTCGGCGCGATCGGCGCGCTGGCGGGACCGGGCGACACGGTCTTCTCCGACGAGCTCAACCACGCATCGATCGTCGACGGCTGCCGTCTCTCACGTGCGCGCGTCTGCGTGTACCGCCACTGCGACGTCGAGCACCTCCAGTGGAGTTTGAGTCATGACGGCGGCGAGGGTCGCCGTCTGATCGCCACGGACTCGGTCTTCTCGATGGACGGCGACGTCGCGCCGCTGAGCGCAATCGTCGAGCTCGCCCGCATACACGGCGCCCAGGTGCTGGTCGACGAGGCCCACGCGACCGGCGCGCTGGGCCGCGGCGGTCGCGGCGCGGTCGCGCAGGCAGGCCTGGAGGGCGAGGTGGACGTTCTCGTCGGAACGCTCGGCAAGGCGCTCGGCTCCTATGGAGCGTATGTCTGCGCTTCCGAGCAGATGGTGCGCTACCTCGTCAACAGCGCGCGTGCGTTGATCTTCTCGACTGCGCCCGCGCCGCCCGCCGTCGCAGGGGCGCTTGCAGCGCTGGAGCTGATCGAGGAGCGCCCTCAAATCGTCGAGGACCTGCACTCACGCGCGCGGACGCTGCGCCGCGCGCTAGCGGCCGAGGGTTTCCGTGTGGCGGACAGCGAGATGCAGATCGTCCCGCTGCTCGCCGGCGAGGAGACCGCGGCACTCGCGCTCTGCCGGGGCGCGCTACAGGAGGGCGTCTTCGCACAAGCGATCCGGCCGCCCTCTGTGCCTGCCGGCACCTCGCGCCTGCGTCTCACGGCAATGGCGTCACACACCGAGGCAGAGCTGCGCCAAGCAGCGTGCGTGCTCGGGGTGGTCGCGCGCAAGCTCGGGCTCGATCCGATGACCATCGGCGAGCCGGCTCGCTCGGTCACGAGCCCGTCCGAGCGCCGTGCGCCTTCGAAGGGCGAGCGAGGAACCTCCCTCGTGCGCGCCGCCTGACGCCACTTCAATCATGCGGGGACTGTTCGTAACGGGCACCGATACCGGCGTCGGCAAGACCGTCCTCAGCGCCGCGCTGCTCGCAGCGATCGCCGCATCGGGCGAGCCCGCGAGGGCTTACAAGCCGGTCGTGACGGGTCTGGAGGAGCCGCCCGGTGAGTGGCCGCCCGATCATGCGCTGCTTGCGCAGGCCGCGGGGATGGAGCCCGATGAGGTCGCGCCGCTGCGCTACCGGCCAGCTGTCTCACCTCATCTCGCCGCCGAGTTGGCGGGCGAGCGCATCGACCCCGCGCGCGTGCTGGGCGCCGCACGTGCAGCCGGCGCCACGGGCACGCTCATCGTGGAGGGCGTCGGCGGCTTACTCGTACCGCTCACCGAGCGGTACGCGGTACGTGACCTCGCCGCCGAGCTTGGCCTGCCGGTGGTAGTCGCGGCGCGACCTGGGCTGGGAACGATCAACCACACGTTGCTCACCATCGAGGCCGCGCGCGCGTTGCGCCTGTGTGTGTGCGCCGTTGTACTGACTCCGTGGCCCGCTGAGCCCTCCTCGATGGAGCGCTCCAATCGCGAGACGATCGCCGAGCTGGGAAACGTTGAGGTCGCCACACTGCCGTACGTGCCCGCGCCGGAGGTCGCCGCATTGGCACACGCCGGGGAGGCGCTGCCGTGGCGGCGGTGGCTCGCGCGCGAGCCCGGCGCTTGACCTCACGAAGGCGAGGTCGCCGCGGCGTCGAGCACGGCCTCACCGATCGCCGCCAACTCGTCATCCGAGGCGATGTAGGGGGGCATCGTGTAGAGGAGATCGCGAAACGGTCGCAACCAGACTCCTCGCTCGACAGCCGCCGCGGTGGCAGCCGAGACGTCGACCTCGGAGTCGAGCTGCACGACGCCAATCGCACCGAGCACGCGGACATCCAGGACGCCCGGCAGTTGACGTGCCGGTTCGAGCCCTTCGCGCAGTCCGCGCTCGATGCGCGCCACCTGCTCTCGCCATTGCCCCGTGGCGAGCAGCTCCAGTGACGCCAGGGCTACCGCACACGCCAGCGGGTTGGCCATGAACGTCGGCCCGTGCATCAATCCACCGCCCTCTCCCGCGGAGACCGCCTCTGCGACCGCCGCCGTGCAGAGCGTCGCCGCCAGCGTCATGTAGCCGCCCGTGAGCGCCTTGCCGACGCACATCACATCCGGGGCGACACCGGCGTGCTCGCACGCGAACATCGCGCCGGTGCGACCGAAGCCCGTGGCGATCTCATCGGCAATCAGGAGCAGACCGTGCTCGTCGCAGACCTCCCGCAGCAGCGCTACGCAAGCGGGCGAATGAAAGCGCATGCCGCCCGCTCCCTGCACGACGGGCTCGACGATGACAGCGGCGAGCTCGTCTGAGTAACGCACCGCGAGCTCGCGGACCTGGGCGTCCCACGACTCCCAGCGCTCCCCGCGTGGCGCGTCGAACCCGTCGGGCGGGCGCTCGGCGAAGACGTGCTCGGGCAGCGTCCCGGCGAACAAGCTGTGCATCCCCCCGATCGGATCGCAAACCGCCATCGCCCCGAACGTGTCCCCGTGGTAGCCGCCGCGGACAGTGAGCAGACGCCGGCGCGCTGGAGCCCCGACAGCACGCTGGTACTGCAGCGCCATCTTGATCGCCACCTCCACCGCCACCGAGCCGGAGTCGGCAAAGAACACCCGCTGCAAGCCCTGCGGCGTGATCTCCACAAGACGCTGCGCCAGACGCACGGCGGGCGCGTGTGTGAGCCCGCCAAACATCACGTGCGCCATCTGGTCGAGCTGCTCGCGCACCGCCCCATCGAGCGCAGGGTGACGATAACCGTGGATCGCGCACCACCACGACGACATCCCATCGATCAGCTCGCGACCGTCAGCGAGGCGCAGACGCACACCGCTCGCCGAGACGACGGGCAGCGCGACTCGCGCGGCGGGCAGCGCGCCGTAGGGGTGCCATACGTGCTCGCGATCCAGCGCGAGCAGCTGCTCGGTGTCCATCAGCCGATGCGCGAACAGGGACGCCGCATCGCGTCCGCCGGGGGTCTTAGTCCTCGTACAGCGTGAAGTCGCGCTTGCGCGCACCGCACACCGGACAGAACCACGTGTCTGGGATGTCCTCGAAGGCCGTGCCCGCTGGAATCCCGCCGTCGGGGTCGCCGTCCTCGGGGTCGTAGATGTAGCCGCACGACTCGCAGATCCAGCGCTGAAGGGTCTGGGTGGTCATGGCCGGAAGACTACCGCTCCACCTCCGCAGCGGGTAGGGTCAGACGATGAGCGCAGAGCCGGCCCACGATCGCCCGGCGCCCGGCGAGGAGTACAACCCGGGCCCCCCCACGCAGCCGCGTCAGGCCGCCACCGTGATCCTGCTGCGCGGCGACGAGGAGCTTTTGGAGCTACTGCTCGTCAAGCGCACGCCGGCCGCGCGATTCATGGGCGGGGTGTGGGTATTTCCGGGAGGCGCGGTCGAGCAGACCGAGGGTGAGGACGACAGCGCGCACCGCACCGCCGCCGTACGGGAGCTGCGCGAGGAGGCCGGCGTGACGCTGCCCGACGCCGCCGAGCTCGTCAAGTTCTCACGCTGGATCACCCCGGATGTCGTCAAGACCCGCTTCGACACCCACTTCTTCCTCGCCACACTCCCGGCCGGCCAGGAAGCGCGCGTCGATGGCGAGGAGTGCGTCGAGCACGGCTGGTTCACACCGCGCGGGGCGCTCGAGGCGTATGCCGCCGAGGAGATCGCGTTGGTCTTCCCCACGATCAAGCACCTCGAGCAGCTGTGTGCCTTCGCTACCGCCGCCGAGCTGCTCGAGCACGCCCGCGGGCGCACAGTTGAGCCGGTCCAGCCTCACATCGTCCTGGCCGGCGAGGTCGCGCGCGTGGTGCTGCCCGGCGAGCCCGGGTACTGAGACCGGCCGTCGAGGCGAGCGGCCCCTGGCTCAGGCGCCCTGCTGCGTGTTGACTACATGCGTTACCGCATTGATCAACGCCAGATGCGTGAACGCCTGGGGAAAGTTGCCGAGCAGCCGCCCCGACGACGCCTCGAGCTCCTCCGCGTAGAGGTGCAGCGGCGAGGCGTACGTGAGCAGCCGCTCGCAGAGGTGCTCGGCGTCGCGGTGCTCGCCGATCTCGGACAGCGCGGAAACGAGCCAGAAGGAGCAGATCAGGAACGTCCCCTCCTCCCCGCTCTGCCCGTCGTCGGTCTCATCGGTGCGGTAGCGCAGCACGAGTCCGTTCTCGGTCAGCTCCTCTTTGATCGCACGCACCGTCGCGCAGACCCGCTCATCGTCGGGCGGCAGGAAGCGCACCAGCGGGATCAGCAGGTTCGAAGCGTCAAGCGCATCGGTGTCGTAGTGCTGGCGGAACACCCCGCGCTTGTCGACGCCCTTCTCGAGGATCTCGGCGGCGACTTCGTCGGCGACGCCTTGGAAGTGCTTGGCGTGCTCGTCCTCTCCGCGCCGTTCGGCCAGACGCGCGCCGCGATCGAATGCGACCCAGCACATCAGCTTCGAGGACACGTAGTGGCGAGGCTCGCCGCGCGCCTCCCAGATGCCCTGGTCGGGTTCGCACCACACGCGCTCCGCGCATTTGACCTGGTCGATCAGCACCGGCCACAGCCGCTCGGGGATGTGGTCGCGCTTCTTGGAGTGCAGGTACACCGAGTCGAGCACCGCTCCGTAGACGTCGTTCTGGCGCTGGTTGTAGGCGCCATTTCCGACCCGCACCGGACGCGCGTTCTGGTACCCCTTGAGATGGTCGAGCGTGCGCTCCTGGAGGTCCTTGTCGCCCTTGATCCCGTACATGATCTGCAGCGAGCCGTCCTCGTTGCGCTGCAGGTCGGCGAGGTACTGCACGAAGTCGTCGGCCTCCCAGTCGAGCCCAAGCGCGTGCAGCCCCCACAGCGTGAACGTCGCATCGCGCATCCAGCAGTAGCGGTAGTCCCAGTTGCGTGAGCCCCGCGGCGTCTCGGGCAGCGAGGTCGTCGGCGCCGCGACGAGAGCGCCGGTGGGTATGAACGTGAGGCCCTTCAGCGCCAGCGCCGAGCGCTGCAAGTGCAGGCGCCAGGGGTGGTCGGGATATGTGCCTTCCGCCAGCCATGTGCGCCAGAAGTGGCAGGTGCGCTCCAAATGTCCCTCGGCCTGCTCGACCGTGCGCGGCCCGCCGAGGCCCTCGGTCCAGGAGATCGCGCAGAAGCGCTTCTCGCCTTCGACCATCGTGTGCCGCGAGTGCACGCGGTTGCCCTCGACGCCCATGCGCATGTCTGAGAACAGGCGAAATGCCGTCTCGCCGTCAACCGCATCCAACGCCCGGGGTTCGTCCTCAACGGGCTGCCACCGTGCCGTGGTGGCGCCGTAGTCGAGCATCGGCTCGCACACCATCTCAACCTGCACCTGCCCCTGAATGCACTCGATGTGGCGGACGAGCAAGTGGTCGGCGTCGTAGTCGGTCGGAGGCCGCGTATGACTGGAGCCCTCCTCATTTTCGTGCCATTCGCCGATCGCCAGAGCGTCGATCACACGAATCCAGCCCTGGGGCGTCATCCAAGTCGTCTCGATCACATTCGTACCGGGGACATAGCGCCGGCCGGCCGGCACGTAGACGCCGTAAGGCCCGACGCGGAAGCGCCCGGCGCCGCGATCGAGCATCGCGGCGAACACGCTCGGCGAGTCGAAGTGCGGCAGGCACATCCACTCCACAGCGCCGTCGGAGGCAAGCAGCGCCCCGGTGTGGCAGTCCGACAAGAATCCGTAGTCCGCGATCGGCGGAAAGGGCGAGTCCTCCACTACAGGAGACGCTCTTCCCGAGGAGGCTCCTCCCACGAGGCGCCCTCCCACATCGAGGGATCCCAGGCGGGATACTCGACCCCCGGCGGCAAGGTGCCCTCTTCGTCGAGCTTGTCCAAGTGCGCGGCCAACGTGATCGCCGCCGCCGGCCGCAACTGCGCGGGCACGTCCCCCCATGCTCTGTCGAGCAGCTCCTCGATGGTTCGGCGGCCTTCGGCGAGCGCCATGATCAGGCTGTGCTCGCGGTCGTAGCGATGCCCGACGCTGTCTTCGAGCTTCGCTAACGGCTCCCATACCGCGGGCCCGTGGCCGGGGCAAAGCACATCGAGATCCAGGGTGCACAAGCGGATCAGCCCGTTGAGATAGCCGTTCAGGGACCCGGGGTAAGGCGCGACGAACACGCTGCCCTCGCCGAGCACGGCATCGCCGGTGAAGCACACGCGGTCGGCCACCAGCGCGAAGTGCTCCGGCGTGTGCCCCGGCGTCGGGACCGCCGAGAGCGGACCGAAGCGCACGCCGTCGGCGAGCTTCACATCGACATTCTTGCCGCGCACCGCCGCGAGCGGAGCCGGTCGCAGCTCGCGCAGCGCCGCCACGGCCTCAGTGTGGTCTGGATGATGGTGGGTCAAGGCGATCCCGCCGAGGCCGCCGCGCCTGTCGATCGCCGCCACGAGCGCCTCGATGTGATCTTGTAACTCGGGGCCCGGATCGATCAGATAGGCCGGGTTACGATCGACGATCCACGTGTTCGTTCCTGAGAGCGTCAATGGCCCAGGATTGTTGGCGCGCACGCGTAACACGTCATAGCTCGCCAACCGCTTGGCCTCTGCGACCGGGTCAACCGCAAAGCCGAGCTCGTCGCCGAAGACGAGCTCGAACTCCGAGTTGCCCGCCGTGGCCGCCTCGGCGCGTACCGGATCGCGATCGCCAGACGGTCGGTCCGGCTCGGCGCCGCCGGCCGGTTCGCGATCGGAACCCGCGTCGGAGTCCGATGACGATGAGGAGCGCATTCTTTGACGTTAGCTCGTTCGGCCGACGAACGCCTGCGCAACTCGCTGACAGCTGTATTCGCGGAATACCCGTTGCCCGGCATCGCTCAAGCCTCAAGCCGGCCCACCAGTCGGTCGACAGTGAGCCATATGAGCGAGGGAAATTCGTGGTTGTGCCCCACCGAGCTGGACCGCTCGCGGGTAGTCGATGCCAATGACCGCGTCCGCATGATCCGTCTCGTCGGCTCGAGCGCGGTCGGCGCCGCTCTGTTGATCGCTGCGCCGTGGATCGGATGGTGGACATTGGCCCTGTTTGCGGCCTCGGCGTTGAACTTCCTGAACGTCGATCGCCGGCTGCGCACCAGTCGCCATCCTGAGCGCGTAAGCGCGACCGCGATCGTCATCACGCTTGTGCTGCTCGGTGGCGGCGTCGTCATCAGCGGCGGCCCCACCTCCCCAGCGCTACCGTGGCTGGTGCTCCCCGCGGCAATGGCCGCAGCACGCTTCCGACCCCAGGTGGTCGTTGCCGGGATCGTGCTCACCGTGTTTCTGACTCTCGTTGTCACGCTCGGCGCCCACCCGGAGGCGACCATCGCGGACCCGGTGCCGGTGATCGCGACGCTCGCGCTGCTCGCTGGGGTCGTATCGATCGTTTGGGCGCTGCAGGCCGCCGAGCTGCACCACCGCGACGAAGCGATCCTCGACCCGCTCACGGGCCTGCTCAATCGGCACGCCCTCGCTCCACGTTTCGTCGAGCTCTCCCACCAGGCGCGCCTCAGCCGCCAGCCGATCTGCATGTTGCTGTGCGACGTCGACAGCTTCAAGGACGTCAACGACCGCTACGGCCACGACCGCGGAGATGCCGTTTTGCGCGATGTCGCCTACGAGTTGCGCAAGCGCCTGCACTCCTTCGAGCTCGTCTACCGCCTCGGTGGCGAGGAGTTCCTGGTGGTGCTGCCCGGCGTCTCCCAGACCGAAGGCCATGCGATCGCCGAGCGCCTGCGCTGCGCGGTCGCTGAAGCCAACCCGACCGGCATCGCAGTCACGCTATCGGTCGGGCTCGCCACCGAGAGCGGCGAGCGCGTGGTCTACGAGACGCTCTTCAAGGCGGCCGATCGCGCGCTTTACGAAGCCAAGGACGCGGGACGCAACTGTGTCGTCGCCGCGCCTGAGCCGTGGGTCGAGCGAGCGCCGGAAAGCGAGCCCTCAGAGCTTGCTCCGGGTAAAGAGCTGGCCGCCGCCATCTCGTTCACGGGCTAGAGCGAGCTGGCCAGCGCAGCGATCGCGCACTGGCCAAAGGAGATCGCCCCATCGCCCGGTGGCAGGCGCTCAGGGGTGAGGACCCGCAGACCGGCCGCTTGAACGCCTGCCGCGACGCGCTCGAGCAACAGCCTGTTCTGAAATACGCCGCCCGCCAGAACGACGAGTGAGAGCCCGGCGGCGTCGGCCGCGTCGATGCAGCCAACCACCGTCGCCGCAGCCAGGGCCTCGTGAAAGCGCGCGGAGACCGCTCGACTCGGCACTCCGGCCCCCAGATCGGACATCACCGCGAGGATCGCCGGGCGCGGATCGAGCTCGCCCTGCGTGTAGCTCATCTTGTACGCACCGCTCTCCCCTGGGTCGGCGAGCGCTTCGAGCTCGATTGCCGCCTGCCCCTCATAGGTCACCTCTAGGCGCACGCCGCACAGCGCCGCGACTGCGTCAAACAACCGCCCGACGCTGCTCGTCAGCGGAGACGCCTGCTCGGAGCGCATGGCACGCGCCAACGCGCTCCAGCGACGGTCGTCGATGCGTCCCCGCAGCGACGGCGGGACCGACGGCATCGGCTCTCCGGTGGCCTCCGCCACCCACGCGCACGCCATCCTCCACGGCTCGGCCGCCGCGCGGTCGCCGCCGGGCAACGGGACCCGGCGCAGGTGGCCGACGCGTTCGAAGCCCTCGAGGCCGCCGACGAGCAGCTCACCACCCCACACCGTGCCGTCGCTCCCGTAGCCGCTGCCGTCATAGATCGCGCCGACAGCAGGACCGATCTCACCGTGCTCGGCCAGCACCGCCGCGAGATGTGCGTGGTGATGCTGAACGCCGAACGCTTCCACACCCTCGCGCTCCAGGGCGTAGGCCGTCGAGCGGTAATCGGGGTGCAGGTCGTGCACGACGATCTCCGGTTGGGTCGCGAAGAGCTCCTGGAAATGCACGATGCCCTCACTAAACGCGCGAAATGTCTCCCACTCCCCAAGATCGCCGATGTGTTGCCCTACCCAGGCGCGCTCGCCACGGGCGAGGCAGAACGTGCTCTTCAACTCCGCGCCGCACGCCAGCAGCGGCCGGCGCGCCGCCACGGGCAGAGGCAAGCTGTCCGGGACATAGCCGCGTGAGCGACGCACCGTCATCATCCGCGGGGAACCGGGTGCGCTCTGCACAAGCCGCACAACGGAATCGTCGGTGCGCATGTGGATGGCGCGGTCGTGCAGCAGGAACGCGTCCGCGATATCCCCCAGGCGCGCAAGCGCCTCCTCATCCTCATATGCGATCGGCTCGTCGCTGACGTTGCCGCTGGTCATCACCAGCGCGCCGCCGCCAAGCGAGGCGAGGTCAGCAAGCAGCACGTAGTGCAGAGGCGTATACGGCAGCATCAGGCCGAGCTCGTTGGTGTGGGGCGCGACAGAGTCGGCGACCGGCGCGCCCGTCCGACGCGAGGCGAGCACGATCGGACGCTGCGGAGCCTGAAGCAACTCTGCCTCCTCCTCGTAGACCAGCGCAAGCCGCTCGGCGGCCTCGACGTCGGCGACCATCACGGCGAACGGCTTGTCCTGGCGCGCCTTGCGGCCACGCAGCGCCTTGACTGCGCGCTCGTCCTCGGCGCGTACCGCGAGGTGGTAGCCGCCGAGCCCCTTGACCGCGACGATCGCGCCGTCGGCGAGCAGTCGCGCGGCCCCTGCAATCGGGTCGAGGTCTTTGCCTGAATCGCCGACTAGGCGCACGCGCGGCCCACACCGCGGGCAGGCATTCGGCTGGGCGTGAAAGCGCCGGTCGCGCGGGTTTTCGTACTCAGCTTGGCACTCGGCGCACATTTCGAAGGCAGCCATCGTCGTGCGCGAACGGTCGTACGGCACTCCGCGCACGATTGTGAATCGCGGCCCGCAGTTCGTGCAGTTGATGAACGGGTAGCGGAAGCGACGGTCGCCGGAGTCGCGCAGCTCGGCCAGGCAGTCATCGCAGGTCGCCGAGTCGACCGCGACGAGCGCCCGCGTGCGCGGCGACACGGGATCGCCTGTACTGGGAAGGATGTGGAAGTCGCGCTCGCGCAGCGGCGAGCGCGACTCGACGCGCACCTGCTCGACTCGCGCGCGCGGCGGAGCCTCCTCGCGCAGGCGTTTCAAGAACTCCTGCACCGCCGCCTGCTCGCCCTCGATCTCCAGCTCAACGCCGCGCTCGTCGTTGCGCACCCACCCGCCGAGTTGCAACTCGACCGCGAGGCGGTGGGCGTGGGGCCTGAAACCGACTCCCTGCACGGTGCCCTCGACATCCACGCGCGCGCGGGTCACGCCTGGCTCTCGACTCGTCATGCCTCACCAACCACCAGCCCGCGACGCACCTGCGCCAGCAGCCAGTCGCGCAGTGCGTCCACGCCGGCTCCGGTGCGCGCGCTCGTCAAAAGATGCTCGATCCCCGGGTGCGCCGTCTGCAGGTTCGCCAGGAGCCGGTCGAGGTCCACGTCGACGTGCTCGAGCAGGTCGATCTTGTTCACCACCGCCAACTCGCAGGCGCGGAACATCAGCGGGTACTTCAGCGGCTTGTCCTCGCCCTCCGCGACCGAACAGACCATCGCGCGCACGTCCTCGCCGATGCGGAACTCCGCGGGGCAGACGAGGTTGCCGACGTTCTCGACGACCAGCAGGTCGATCTCCGCCAGCGGCAGAGCGCCGATCGCCGAGCGGACCATGTTGGCATCCAGGTGGCACTCTCCGCCAAAGCCCGCGGATGTGTTGAGCTGCACCACCGGAATGTGCAGTGACGCGAGTCGCTCGGCGTCCAGCGACCCCTCGACGTCGCCCTCTAGAACGGCGACGCGCACGTCTCCGGTATCGGCCAGCACGCGCTCCAGCAGAGCGGTCTTGCCGGCGCCGGGAGCGCTCATCAGATTGACGACGGTTACGCCGGCGCGATCGAAGTCCTCGCGGTTGGCGCGCGCGATGGTGTTGTTAGCGTCGAGCGCGTCCTCGACGACGCTGACCCTCACTCGGTGCATGGCTCCTCACGTTTCAGCAGATCCTCGGCAACGGGTCGCCAACGAGCTCGTCCATCACGCGCCGCCCACCGAACGTGGTATCGACGAGCACCATAGCGGGCGGCTCGGCCTTGACCTCGCCGATGTCCGCAGCGGCGTCGCCACCGGGGGCGGCGCGCAGCGAGGCCAGCGCATGATCGGCTTCCGCGGGTGCGACGACCACGACAAACTTGCCCTCGTTCGCGACGTACATCGGATCGATCCCGAGGATCTCCGCGGCGCCCGCAACGGCGGGCTTGACGGGCACGACGGCCTCACGCACGACGATCGCCACTCCGGACGCGCGCGCGAGCTCGTTCAGCACCGAGGCCACACCGCCGCGCGTCGCGTCGCGCAGGCAGCGCAGCCCGGGACCCGCGGCGTCGAGCAGGCCGTCGACCACGGGCCACAAGGGGCGCGTGTCGGACTCGATGTCCGCTTCCAGTCCCAGCTCGCCGCGCGCGAGCATGATCGCGGTGCCGTGCTCGCCGATCGCGCCCGACAGCAGCACGCGGTCGCCTGGACGCAAGGCGGCGGGCGAGAGCCGCGCGCGCGGATCGCGCGTACCCAGGCCGGTAGTGCAGATGTACATACCGTCGGCGTGCCCGCGTTCGACGACCTTCGTGTCGCCCGCGACGATCTCCACCTCCGCGACGCGCGCTGCGGCCGCGATCGCCTCGATCTCCTCGCGCAGCACCTGTGCCGAGAGCCCCTCCTCGAGTACCAGCGACAACGTCAACGCGAGCGGCCGCGCACCGGCCATCGCGAGATCGTTGACGGTCCCATTGACCGCCAACTCACCGATCGAGCCGCCGGGAAAGCGCAGCGGCTTGACGACATAGGAGTCCGTCGTGAGCGCGAGATCGACACCCTGGACGCTGACCTCGCCGGCGTCGCCCAGCGCGTCGAGCGCCGCTGAGTCAAACGCGGGCGCGAACAATCCCTCGATCAACGCGCTCGTCGCCTTGCCGCCGGCGCCGTGGGACATCGTGATGCGCTCGTCGCGGAACTTCGCGCGCTTGGAGCGCGCGGTCTCGATGATCCGCAGAACCTTCGACTCGCGATCGGAGACATCCTGCGCCATTACGCGGCCCCGCGCTCGGCGCGGGCGATGGCGGTGCCGGCGTGCACGAGCAGCAGCTCCCCGCAGGCGACGGGCTCCACGAGCTCGACCTCGATATTCGCGCGCCGCGCTCCCCGCTCATCGACGCAGACCGCGAGACCGCTTTGAGCGTCGATCCCGAGCACAGTCATTGGCGTCGCCTCGTCCCCGCACGTTGAGCATCTCGTGCTCACTCGATCGCGCTCGCCTTCAGCTCTTCGAGCTCCTGCTCGTACTCGACGCCCATCTCAGCCAGCAGTTTCAGCGTCACCGCAGCCTCGCGCTCGTCGATCTTGGCGATCGCGAAGCCAACGTGGATCAGCACCCAATCGCCGGGAGCGACGCCAGTGTCGGCGGTGTCGAGCAGGCCAATGCTGACGGTGCGGCGCACACCGGCGACATCTACGGTGGCGAGCCGGTTCTCCTCGTCCACCACGTCGGTGAGCTGTCCTGGAATCGCTAGACACATCCGCGCTGTCCTCCGGCCTTCGGGTGCTCAACGCTTACTCGCAAGGTCGGTTTACCCGTTATCGCGGCAAGTGCAACGCCGCGATGCATGCCGATGAGTTCTGGGGCCCCCGCGGGTCTACATGGGGATGGCCAGCCTCAGGAGATGAGATCGATGACCCACCTCGGAGCCGCGCGATGGCAGCCTCCCCATCGCGGACCGTAACGCTGACGATCCGCGGCCCACTGGAGCGCAGCGACCTCCCGGGCCTCTTCGCGCGAACATCCGCGCTGGTGGGAGCGGGCGACATCGACACGATCCGCTGCGAAGTCGTGGGCGTTGCCGCCGATGCAGTCGCAGCGGACGCGCTGGCGCGGCTCGCGCTGCTCGCGCGCCGGCATGGATGTCGGACGCGGCTGGTCGGGGCCTCGCGGAAGCTGCAGGAGCTCGTGGAGTTCGTCGGGCTGAGCGAGGTGTTGCGCTGAGCCGGACCTGACCGGGCCTACGCCTCCAACCGCGCCGGCAGCCCGAACAGCGGAAAGAGCGTGTCGGTCGCGAGGAAGAACGTGAACTCGACGATCCTCCCATCGGCGACCTCGAGCACCTGCAGCGCCCAGGGGTCGTACCCCGAGCCGGTCTCGCTGGGCTTGTACTGACCGAACGCGGGCGCGCCGTTGGCGGCGACGGTGGGGATCACCCGTGAGCCGCGGCAGGCGGCGCCGGGGCCGACCCACCAGCCGAGGATGTCCTTGCGCCCCCTCAGCCAAAGCTCGTAGGGCGGCATCGACTGCGTGGCGTCCTCGTGGATCAGCTCGGTGAGGGCGTCCATGTCGTAGCGCTGGAAGGCGTCCATGTAGCGCATCAGCAGCTCGCGGTCGTGATCGCTCAAGGCCCCACGGCCGGCGTCGGCGACGTCGGCCTCATCGAGCGTGGCGCGGGCGCGTTGCAGCGCGCTATTGACAGCTGCTGTGCTCGTCTCGAGCAGTTCCGCGACCTCCGAGGCCTTCCAGTGCAGGACCTCGCAGAGGATCAGGGCGGCGCGCTGGCGCGGCGGCAGGTGCTGCATCGCCGCGACGAACGCCAGCCGGATCGTCTCGCGCGACTCCGCGACCGCGGCGGGGTCGCCCTCGGCGATGACGCGGCCGTCGGGGATCGGCTCGATCCACGTGACCTCGGGCAGGATCTCGCCGATCGGACCGTCGGGAGAGCGCGCGTCGCCGAGATCCATCGGCCGCGCTCGGCGCTCCCTCCCGCTGAGCGCGTCCATGCAAACGTTCGTCGCGATCCTGTACAGCCACGAGCGCAGCGAGGAGCGCCCCTCGAAGCGCTCCAGAGCGCGCCACGCACGCAGCAGCGTGTCCTGCACAGCGTCCTCGGCCTCGAACGGCGAGCCGAGCATCCGGTAGCAGTACGCGGTGAGCTCGCGGCGGTGACGCTCGAGGTCGTCGAAGGTCTGGGGGACGGCGAGTGTCGAACCCTCCACGCGACCCATAGTACGACGGCCCGGGCGAGCGCACTCGCTACCTCTAAGGCACGAGATGCGGGGCGCTACTCCGAGATGGCGGCGCTATCCTCCCCAGCGCGCATGTGGTCCGATGTCGAGGACGAGATCATCGGCGGCGACTTGACGGCGGCGCTCGCCTACGCGACTCCGGCCGGGGGCGCGGTGGTGACGGCGGTCGCGCCGATCGGTCTGCGCGATCGCGAGGCGGGAACCGTGTGCTTTACGACCTCGCTCGGATTTGGGCGCAAGCTCGATCGCATCAAAGCGAACCCGCGGGTGGCGCTCGCCTTTCACGCCCGCGAGCACGGCTTCGCCTGTGAACCGCTGTTCGTGCTGGTGCAGGGGACGGCGACCTATGACTCTCATCCCGATCCCGCGGTGCTCGCCGAGCAGGTGCGACCGGCCTCGGCGCGTTTCATGGGAGAGCCGCGCACGGGAATCTTCTGGGATCGGTGGCTGAGCGCCTACTACGCAGATCGCGTGCTTGTGACGGTCGCGGTCGAGCGCGTCGTCTCCTGGCCCGACCTCGCCTGCGCGGGAGATCCGACGGTGACGGGGAAGCCGCTGGCGAATGACGACCCCGCCTCTCAGACGCCCCCGAAGAAGGGCACGGGCCCGCGCGTGGACGTCCCGCGCGCGGCGCGGCGGCTGCGCAAGCTCCCGCACGCGCTGATCGCCTACCCAGGCTCCGACGACTTCCCGACGATCGCGCCGGTGCGGGTGGGAGCCGACAGCCCGACGGGCATCGCACTGAACGGCCCGCTGGCTGGCGGAGCGCGCCGCGCGGGCCTGCTCGCGCACCGCTACGAGCCGCAGCTGATCGGCCTGGAGACTCGCCAGCACACGGGCTGGCTGCAGGATGATCTCTACGCACCGCACACCGAGAACGGATTTCGGGCGCCTGCGAACAAGACGCTGCTGCTACTCGCCAATGGGCTGATGGCTCGACGCGGACTCAAGCAGGCACAAGCCGCAGGCCGAACGTAGAGGAGCGACCTTGGCGGAGCACCGTGGGCCTCACAAGACCTGCCGCGTGCCCCGCTAGACCACCGCGTGATCGCTACAACACGCGCCGCCCCCACGCGAACTGCTGCGCGAGCCAGCCGGAGTCCAGCGGCAGCACATACACCCCCTGACCAGAGGAGTGGATCGCCCACTGCGCGCTGAGCGCGATCCCCTCGTGGATCACATTGGCCTCGGTCGCGGTGGAGTCAAAGTGGGCGGAGCCGAAGAACAGCAGGTCCCCGGGCTGGACTTCCTGCAGGTCGATCCGCGCGCTCTTGGGTATTTCACCGGCCTGCTGGGCGGCGGTGCGACCGTGGATCCGGCGTCCCCACGGCAGGTCGGAGAGCTTGTAGACGCGCCACGCGAAGCCCGAGCAGTCGTAGCCACCGTGTTCGAGGCCGTCGGCGGTGTTGTCGGTCGTGCCACCCCAGACGTAGGGCATGCCGATCTTGGAGACCGCGACGTGTAGTGCGTCAGTTTGCGCGGGCGTGTATTGGGGGAGGGAGAAATTGGAGAGCGCTTCGCGCGCGGAGAGGAGCGCCCAGCTTTCCAGGCCGAGCACGGCAGCAAAGGAATGCGCGGCTTCAGCGCGGGTGATCGCGTTCCATGGATAGAGCTCCAGCCTGTCTTCGTGGGTGGGGTGGTTGTAGCGCAGGCCGAGGAAGCGCGCGACGACCTCGCTGCCGAAGTACGACGGCGGCGCGAGACCGGCGGCGACGGCGACCTGCTGGACGTGTTCGGCGACGTCGCCGAGCCCGAGTTGGTCGACGAGCAGCGCGTCGAAGCGCACCAGCGTCAGGGGGAGATCTGCCTGGAAAGCAATCGGCGCCAGTTCCTCGTGTGCGGCGATCGCGGCAAGCGCGGAGGTCTCATCCTGAGCGTTCAAGCGACCGGCTCCGCCAAAGCCTGCGGCTCCCCCGACTTCGGCCATCACGGCAGCGCTGACGACGAGGCGTTGTTCGGCGGCGTCCCAGTTCGCGGCGGTTAGCCGGTGACTCTGCGCAGTCGCAGCTGGAGCAAGCGGTCCGGCGAGCAGCAGCGCGGCAGCACAGAGGAGCGCAGCGGCACAGACGAGGGCGCCTGCATTTTTGAGGACCCCGCCGCGCGTGTGCGCGCGCGCACGTACGCGCGCGCGGCGGGGTGCGTGCGAGACGTACGAGAGCGAGGTGCCCATATGGATCCATCGACGTCACGACCGACGGCTTGAGCGAGCGCGCCGCCGGCTGGCCGCGGATTGCGGGCACGACCGGTCCGGCCAGTACCGGCCCCGGCCGTCTGGCCCGCGTAGCGCCTAGCGCCCGAACCAGCGCGCGCGGCGGGTGGCGCCGAAGCGCTGCTTCTCGGCGACCAGCGCCGTGGAGGGCTCCTGGAAGGTGCCGGTCGGCTTGGGCCCGGAGAGAAAGTCGACGTCGACGCGTGCGATGCGCCCGGCGCCGAACTCGATGTATCAGGAGCCACGACCGTTATAGGGCGCCGGCGGCTCTGCGCCTCGGGCCTGCGCGATGAGGGCCTCGCCGACGACCCGCGCGGCGCCCTCGGCAAAGACGCCGGCCTTGGGCGCACCGACCGTGGCGACGTCGCCGACGGCATACACACCCGGATAGCGAGTGGCAAGCGTGGCGGAGTCGACGGGGATGTAGCCGTCCTCGGTGATGCCGCTCGCGATCACAACATCGGGAGCGCGGTGCTTGGGGACGCCGAAGAACAGGTCGTAGGGGAGCTCGCTGCCGTCGTCGAGCTCGACGGAGCCGCGACCAACGTCGAGCGAGCGCACGCGGCGGCCGGGGACGAACCGGATGTCGCGCTCGGCGAAGGCATCGACGAGCGCCCGCGAGGTGTCCGGCGAGGGCGGGACAGGGGTTCCGAGTGGCAGGACGATCGTGATCTCGCAAGCCTCGCGCAGACCGCGGCCGACGAGATGATCGTGGAGCATCAGCGCCGCCTCGCTCGGCGCCGGCGGGCACTTGAACGGGGCGTCGCAGACGCCGATCACGGCGCGGCCGCCGGTGAAGTCGGGCAGCAACTCACCCAGGCGTGCGGCGCCGGCGGAGGAGTAGAACTCGGTGGCGTCGGCCAGCCCGGGAGTGGCGTCCATGTCGTAGTCGGCGCCGAGCGCGATCACGAGGACGTCGGCCTCGTGGACGCCAGCGTCGGTTGTCACGCGACGGGCGTCGGGGTCGATCGCGGTGATGGTCTCCTGCAGGAAGCGCACGCCGGGTTTCGCGACGTCGCTGTAAGGCAGGCGCACAGCGTCGAGCGTGGAGCGCCCGAAGATCACGTCGAGCTTGGAGAACCCGAAGATGAACGCGTCGCTCTTGTCGATCAGCGTCACCTCGACGTGCTCGGGGCCGAGCTCCTCGGAGAGCAGCGTCGAGAGCTCCAGTCCCCCGAACCCAGCGCCGAGGATGAGCACGCGGGTTGGCATTGGGCCACTCTAACCGGCCTGCGCCGGACCTGCCACGCGCACCGCCCTATGTAGCCTTCCGCGGGATGGCCTCGGATCTCGATCGAGCGACGCGTGTGGATGCCGAGGGCGAGCACTACGTGGCGCGTCTCTCGGACGAGTGGGAGATCTGGGGCCCGAACGGGGGCTATCTCGCCGCCATCGCGCTGCGCGCCGCCGGCATGAGGGCCGACATCCCGCAGCCGCGGAGCTTTTACTGCCACTTCCTGAGCTCACCGTCCTTCGCCGCGGTGCAACTGGAGGTGAGGACGCTCAAGCGGGGCCGTCGTGCTGAGTCATTCGCGGTCGAGATGACCCAAGAGGGCAAGCCGATCCTGCACGCGCTGGTGAAGACCGCAGCCGAGGGGCCGGGCTACAGCGACCAGCACGTCGTGGCGCCCGAGGTCCCACTACCGCTGTCCCTGAAGACCTATGAGCAGCTGCGGCCGGCAGCACGACCGCCGGCCTTCAGCTTTTGGAACAACGTGGAGAGGCGGCCCGTCGACCAGGATCCCACGGAGGAGCCCTCCTCCCCGGCGCTGCGCGAGTGGACGCGCTTTCACCCCGCGGCCTGCTTCGAGGACCCCTTCCTGGACGCGGCGCGCGCGCTGATCCTGCTCGACACGTTCGGTTTCCCGGCCGCCTACCAGCGGTACCGCTCATGGGAGTACCTCGCTCCGAACCTCGACACGAGCACGTGGTTTCACCATTTCAATCCGGAGTGCGAGTGGCTGCTGATCGACCACGAGTGCATCGACGCCGCCCACGGCCTGATGGCGGTCAGCGGCAGGGTCTGGGATACGGAGGGAAGCTTGCTCGCGACCGGCGCGGCACAGCTGTGCTGCATTCCCAATCCCGGCGGATAGGAAACTCAGCAAAGTCCGAGGAGCAGAGATCTCTCAACTTTCGGGCAAATCGTGTAGGGTCGCAGCGTGGACGGGACCTTCGATGCGATCGTGGTCGGGTCGGGCTTCGGGGGCGGCATCGCGGCCTGTCGGCTGGCCGAAGCGGGGCAGCGCGTCGTGGTGCTCGAGCGGGGACGGCGCTTCGCGCCGGAGGACTTCCCGGAAACTCCGGCCCAGGCGCCGGCGGCGCTGTGGCACCCGACGCTGAACCCTCACGGCCTGTTCGACCTGCGGCTCATGCGAGATCTCTCGGTGCTGACAGCAGCGGGGGTCGGTGGCGGGTCGCTGGTATACGCGAACGTGCAACTGCGTGCACCGGCCGACGTGTTCAGGAAAGGCTGGCCGGAAGCGATCGACCGAGAAGGACTTGACCCTTACTACGACCGCACCGAGGAGGCGCTGCTGCCCATGCAGACGCCGGAGGGGCTGCCCAAGATGAAGGCGTTCGCGACAGCCGGCCGGCACGTGGGCAAGCAGGTGCAACGCCTCCCGTTGGCGGTCAATTTCGAAGGCGATCGCGCCCACCCGTTCAGCGGGGTCCGCCAGAAGCGGTGCGAGAACCTGGGTCGCTGCGATGCGGGCTGCCCGATCCATGCGAAGAACACCGTCGACATCACCTACATCGCGCGCGCCGAGCAATACGGCGCGGAGATCCGTGCGCTCCACGAAGCGCAGCGGCTGGAGCCCCCCACGAGCGCCGGCGGGCTCTGGCGCATCGGGTTTCGCGGCCTCGGGGGCGGTGGGGACGGGACCGTGCAAGCGCCGATTGTGGTGCTCGCGGCGGGCAGCTTGGGGTCGAGCCGACTGTTGCTGAAGAATCGGGCGCGCCTGCGGGGCGTCTCGGATGCTCTCGGCAGCCATTTCTCGGGCAACGGCGATGCGCTCGGCGCGGTGTTCGACCCACTGGGGAGCGAGGTCGGCGATCCACGCACCGACTACGGTCCGTCGATGACGAGCGTGCTCGACTACACCAACGAGCACGGCTTCCTGGTCGCCGACGGCGGGCTGCCTTCGACCTTCGGCGGCCTGCTTGAAATCGTGCGCGCGGTCGAGAAGATCCACGGCTGGCGCACAATGCTGTTGCGAGCCAAGCGTCTGGCGACGTGGCTTGGTCTGAGCGACCAACAGATCACGCACCGCCACCTGCGCCCGCCCCCGCCGCGGAGGCCGATCGACGATTCGCTGGTATTCCTGATGCTCGGCCGTGACGCCGCCGACGGGCAGATGCGGTTGACGCCGCTGCTGAAACGCTTCGACATCCGCTGGAGCAGAGACCGCAGCGAGCCGCTGTTCGCGGCGATGAGAAAGGTGACGGGCGAACTCGGACGCGGCGTCGGGGGCGAGCCGTTCTTCGCGCTGGACACGTGGCCGCTCAGCGGCTACATCACCGTGCACCCGTTGGGGGGCTGCCCGATGGCCGACGACCCGGCGCGAGGCGTCGTGGACGACACCGGCAAAGTCCACGGCCACGAGGGGCTTTACGTACTGGACGGATCGATCGTCCCGACCGCGCTGGGCGTCAACCCGTCCAAGACGATCGCAGCGCTCGCCGAGCGGGGCGTGGAGCGTCTGATCGGCGAGCTGGGCGCCTAGCCGCGATGGGCCTGCGCGCGCGAGTCACCCTGCGCAGGCGATGGCAGAACGACACAGGTAACCAGGGCATCGACCCGCTGCGCCAGGTGACCCCGACGACGCTCGAGGAGCTCCGCGCGCTCGTGCGCGAAGCCGAACGTGACGGCTGCACGGTACGCGCCGTCGGATCGGGCCACTCGTGGTCGGATGTGGCGCTCACCGACGGCATCCTCGTCCACCCCACCGGGCTGACGCGGCCGCTGGATCTCGAGCCCGACCTGCTGCGCGCGGG